>JAADYX010000230.1 GCA_010092885.1 Chloroflexota bacterium
CCATTGGCGATGACCGCGTGGCCACCCATGATCACTACATCTTCCAGGTGGGCAAGCAGGGCGAGTTCTACGTGTGGGAAGTCGCTAAGAAGTACGAAGCGGTTGAACCCCGCTAGCATTGGGGGGCCTGTCACGCTGTGGCAGGCCCCACGGACCCTATGAGACACGAATTCCTTGTCACCCAACTGTTGACCGCACGCCGTGATGGCATCCTGCTGGCGGACGTGCCTGGCGAGCATCTCCCCGCAAACCTGGATGAAGCCTACGCAGCATCCGATGAACTGGCACAGGCCATCAACGGTGAGGTTGCCGGATGGAAGATCGGGGCCAGCATTCAGCGCTCGTGGCAGCGTCTGGGCCTGCACGAACCCTTCGGCGGGCGGATCTTCGCCCGTACAGTCCACCAGCATCCTGCGGTTGTCGAACACGTGCCGGACACCCTGACGATCGGTGCGGAGTTCGCGCTGCGCATCGCCCGGGACCTGAGCACCGGTGAAACGAGCTTCGATGCTAACGGCATCCGCGCTGCCATTGACGGTGTGTTCCCTGTGTTGGAGCTCAACCGGCCCAGCTACACCAACCCGATGGCCATCGGTGGGCTGGCACTCATCGCGGACAACGGCGTGAACTACGGGCTCGTTGTGGGCCCCACTGTGGAAGGCTGGCAGAGCGTCGATCTGATGGAGGTTATCGTCTCCCTTACGCTAGATGGCGAACTACAAAGCAGCGGAAAAGCGGCGGATATCGGGTTTGACCCGTACGAGGCGGTGGCCTGGCTCGCCAACGACCGGGCTGAGCGCGGCGATCCGCTGCGCGCCGGGCAGTTGATCTCAAGCGGGGATCTGATCGGTCCGGTTGAAGCCAATCCCGGCAGCACCATCACAGCGGATTTTGGTTCCTTTGCCCGTGTGGAAGTGAGGTTAGCCTGATGGCCATTCTCCAAGATCGCATAGAAGCCAAGTGGATCGATGCTTTTGTGCACACCTTCGAGCTGTGTGACGTAAAGGAAGGCGATGCAGTTGCCATTCTCTCGGAAACACAGTCACGCCCGCTGAATGTGCATCTGGCTGAGCTGGCCTTGCTGCGCATGAAGGCTCGCCCCTTCCATATCGTCATACCGACGCCCCCGCTGTTTGCGCCTGTACCGGTGCGCTCAAGCGGCTACTCCTTTGTGATTGAAGGGCAGGATGAAGCCATCAAGGCGATGGCAGCCTGCACCCTCGTCGCGGATCTGACCGTGGAAGGCTGCATTCACTCACCGGCGGCGCTTCAGGTCCGCAAGGATGGCACGCGCATGCTCTACATCAGCAACGACCATCCCGAGTCATTGGAGCGCACGCGCTCTGATGCGTCGATGAAGGACCGCATCACCACGGGCCGCCAGCTGATGTCCAACGCGAGCACCATGCGCGTGATCTCAGACGCGGGCACCGACCTGACGGTTGACATGACCGATGCGTTCATCGGCGGCAACGTGGGCTTTGTGGACCAACCCAGCCAATGGGCGAGCTGGCCGGGCGGCATCCAAAGCTGCTTCCCCCGGGCGAACACAGTCAACGGCACGGTTGTCATGGCCCCGGGCGATATCAACTTTACCTTCAAGCGCTACCTGGAAAGCCCCGTCACCCTGGTGATCGAAGACGACTTCGTAACCGATATTCGAGGTGAGGGTTGGGATGCCGAACTGCTGCGCTCGTACTTCAATGCGTGGGACGATCCCAACGCCTTCGCGACTTCCCACGTCAGCTGGGGCATGAACCACGGCGCGCGCTGGGACTCGCTGATGATGTACGATAAAGGCGATGTCAACGCCACTGAAGGCCGGGCGGCAGCAGGCACATTTCTGTTTTCCACCGGACCCAACCCGGCAGCGGAGCGCCATTCCGACTGCCACTTTGACCTGACTATACGCGGCTGCACCATCACCCTTGACGACCAGATTGTCGTGGATAAGGGCGTTCTGCAGGGCGAGATTGCATAGAGGGCACCATGATCAAGATCGGGCCAGCACCGCATATCGCGGTGGATGTTGAAGGCAGTGGGCCGCTGGTCGTGTTCATTCACGGCATTGGCGGAAACCGGACCAATTGGGTTGACCAACTCCCGGTTTTTGCTGAGCACTTCACCGCGGTGGCCATGGATCTGCGCGGCTACGGCGACAGCGACGACTATCAGGGGTCGCTGCACTTCCCGGACTTCAGCGAGGACGTGCTGAAGGTGATCGACCACTTCGGGGTAGCGCAGGCGCATCTGGTCGGCCTTTCAATGGGCGGGCGTGTCGCACTGGACTTCTTCGGGCACTATCCGGAGCGGCTGGCGAGCATGGTGCTGGCCGATACAACGGGCGGCCTGCGCGGTCCGACCAGCCCGGCGCAGGTGCGTGAGTTCCTGCAGACACGTCAGCGCCCCCTGTTGGAGGGCAAGACTCCGGAAGATATCGCACCCGATGTAACCAACGTGCTTGTCGGGCCATCCACCACGCCGGAAACCCGTGCCCGTATTGAACGCAGCATCGCGGCGCTGCACACGCAGTCTTACCTCAAGACGCTGGAAGCCGCCGTCTGGTACGAGGGCTATCCTGACTATACGACGATCACTATCCCGACACTGCTTATCGTCGGCGAGGAAGACACCGTTGCCAAGCCTGACGTGATGGAACGCATTGCGTCCTATATTCCGGGGGCGCGGCTGGAACGCATCGCGAAAGCCAGCCACATGAGCAACCTGGACCAGCCAGAGGCCTTCAACCGCCTTGTGCTGGATTTCCTCAAGGAGCAGGTATCCGTATGAGCTGGCCGAACCGACAGATCAAGCTGGTTTCCTATGCGGAAGGTCTGCCCGGCGAAGAGCATTTCGCCCTGGCGAAGGCAACGACTCCTGATCCTCGCGAGGGCGAGGTGGTGGTGCGGGTCGGCTACCTCTCCATGGATCCCTTTCCGCGCCTGCAGATGAGCGGCAGTGCGGATGGGGTGCCGCAGCTGCCCCTTGATACTGTCATGATCGGGCGAGGAGTGGGGCGCGTGGTCGCCAGCCGCCACCCGGATTTCAACGAGGGTGACTACGCAGCCGGCGATCTCGGCTGGCAGGATTATGCCCTCGTCAGCGGGGATGGGCTGCGCCCCGTCGATCCCACGCTGGGCCCGGTTTCCACGTGCCTGGGCGTGCTCGGACCCTCCGGGCTGGCAGCTTACTTCAGCACGACGAAGCTGGGCCAGCCGCAGCCGGGCGACACCTTCCTGATTGATGCCGCGGCGGGATCGGTGGCATCCATCGCCGGGCAGATCGCCAAACTGCGCGGCGCCCGTGTGGTCGGCATTGCAGGGGGCGATGTGCAGCTGGACTACATCACGGGCGAACTCGGCTTTGATGCAGCAGTGGACTACAAAGCCCCAGGGGATATCACCGAGGCGATCGGCGCGGCCTGCCCAGAGGGCGTAGATGTATTCCAGGATCTCGTGGGTGGGGCTATTCATGATGCGGTGATGGACCATATCAACCCGCACGCCACGATCGTGCTGATCGGCACCATCGCCAGTTACAACCTCGGTCCGGACGAGGTCGATATGGGTCCACGCCACCTGCTGACGTGGATCACCAAACGGGTAACCATTCGCGGTTTTCTGGTCGGTGATTTCTCCGATGAGTACGGTGACGGCCTGCGCGAGCTCGCAGGCTGGATCCGCGAGGGCAAGATCGCCTACCGGGAAACCGTATTTAGCGGCCTGGAAGCCTGTCCGCAGGCTTTCGCTGGACTGTTTGGCTCTGAGCACGTAGGGAAAATGCTGGTTGAGGTGGCTGATGTTTAAGGACAATCCGACTCTCAGGAACGGGATCATCGTTGGTGCTGTTGGCGTCGTGGTGCTGTTGGTCATTGCAACGACCGTGTTGGTGCGGACATCGCCGCTCAACCGGACATACAGTGTCTCGGTGCAAACAGTGCCTATCCCCACCGATGCCGAGTCGCTGGCGCGCGGCGAGTATCTGGTGCGCGCGGTGGGGGCCTGCATGGTATGCCACGGTGATGATCTCTCGGGGCGGCTGGCGTTTGAGGACGCCTTCCTCGGTGAGGTCTACACTCCGAATCTGACCACGGGTGAAGGCGGTGTGGGCCAGACCTACACCACCGAGGACTGGGTGCGGTCAATCCGGCATGGCATCGGGCCGGACGGCAAAGGGCTTATCTTCATGCCGGTTGACTCCTACTATCACCTGACGGATGAGGATCTCGGCGCGATGATCGCTTTTCTGCAAAGCGTGCCCCCTGTGGATAACACCAATGCCGCCCGGCGTCTCACCCTGCCCGCGCAGATCCTGCTGACGTTGGGCGCCTCCGGGCAGGTGGCCCGCACGGAACTGATCCCGCATGAGGCCCCACGCCCCAGCGCACCGGAGGATCCCGGCGAGTATCTGACGGATATCGGTGGGTGTCACTTCTGCCACGGGCCTGAGCTGGCCGGTGGGCAGGGGTTGGAACCTGGTGCCCCGCCCGGCTCCGATCTGACGGTGGGCGGTGTTCTGGACGACTACACGCTGGACGACTTCCGGCTGACGATGCGCAGCGGCATCAAGCTGGACGGCACCATCATTGACCCGATCTACATGCCATGGGCGGGTTACACACACATGACCGATGAGGATGTCACGGCAATCTGGGACTACCTCCGGTCGTTGGACTGATCCATCAGCTTATTCATTATGAAAGGAGCGCGAACGTGAAAGCAGTACAGATCAACAAGTATGGCCATGACGATGTGTTGGAGGTCGCGGATATACCACGCCCTACCCCCGGACCCGGACAGGTGCTCGTCAAGATCCACGCCGCCGGTGTGAACTACTACGATATCAAGATCCGCGAGGGTTGGCTGCAGGGCTTCTTCCCCCTTAAGCTGCCTCACACCATCGGCAATGACTTCGCCGGGGAAGTGGTTGAACTCGGCGACGGCGCGAGCAAGTTCGAGGTGGGCGACAAGGTCTACGGTCTGATCACCGTGCACCATGGCGGCACCTATGCCGAATATCTCGCCGTGGACGAGAACATCATCCGCCCCATGCCGGAAAATACCAGCTACCTGGAAGCCGCCTCCCTGCCGATGCCCGGTCTCAGCGGGCTGCTGGCCATGTACGACCTGGCCGGAATCAAAGAGGGGCAGCGCCTGCTGTACCACGGCGGGGCAGGCGGTGTAGGCACCGTGTCTATCCAGCTGGCCAAGCACCTCGGTGCCCATGTGATCGCCACCTGCAGCGAGGCCAACTTCGACTTTGTGAAGGGCCTTGGTGCCGATGAAGTGCTCGACTACAACACCACAGATTTCCGCGATGTAGCCAGCGCAATCGACGTTGCGGTGGACCCCATCGGCGGAGACACGAACCTGCGCACATTTGAAGTGATGAACCCCGGCGGCGTGATCATTGTGGTGCTGCGTGATGACCCGGTCGAGATGGCCAATCGCGAACGCCTGTGCCGTGAGCACCAGGTTGAGGTCAAGGTATTGGCCTTTGATCTGTATCCGGAGGGGCTTGACACCCTGCGCAATAAAGTCGAGGAAGGCATCATCAAGCCGGTGGTGGAACACGTCTATCCGCTTGATCAGGCACAGGAAGCACACAAGCTCATCCAAGGGCGCCACTTCGCTGGGCGCATCGTTCTGGAGGTTTAGTGTCACCAGCACGTCCGTGATCCAACTGGATCAACCGAGTAGGAGCAGTACAGGCCCAAGATGGAAGATTTCTCTTTCGATGATAAGTATGTCAAGCAGGAAGGTCGCATCGTACTGACCGGCCTGCAGGCATTGGTCCGGCTGCCGCTGGACCAGCACCGTGCCGACCGGCGCGCCGGTCTGAACACCGCCACCCTGATCACTGGCTACCGGGGTTCACCCGTCGCCGGTCTGGATATGCTCTTTGAGCAGCAGGCCGATCTGCTGCGCGAGCATCAGGCAGTATTTATGCCCGGCGTCAATGAGGACCTCGCCGCGACGGCTGTCTTTGGCAGCCAGATTGCCAATACCTTCCCCGACCCCAGGTATGACGGCGTGCTCGGCATGTGGTATGGCAAAGCACCCGGCGTGGATCGCTCCGGGGATGTGTTCAAGCATGGCAACTTCGCAGGGGTAGGCCGCTACGGCGGCGTGCTCGCTGTGGCAGGCGATGACCCCATCGCCAAGTCCTCGACTCTGCCGTCCCAATCGGAACTGGCGCTCTACGACGCCCAGATGCCCATCCTCTACCCAGGCGATATCCAGGAGGTGATCGAGCTTGGGCGCTACGGCTTCGAGCTTTCCCGCTACAGCGGGACCTGGGTGGGTTTCAAGATCGTGACGGACATCGCCGACGGGTTTGGCACGGCGCAGGTCCGTGTGCTCGACGACATCGTACGCCCGGAGTTTGAGTTCGCTGGCCGCCCGTGGCAGCCGACCCAGGATACACGCCTGGTAGCCCCGTACTCCCTCCAGTTGGAATATGAGTTGGCCGAGGGCCGCTTGGAAGCCGCGCGTCGTTTCGCTGCGGCCAACAATCTCAACCACATCGCGACCTCCACGGGGGATGATTGGCTGGGTATCGTGGCGGCAGGCAAGACCTACTACGATCTGCGTGAGGCTCTGGACTCGGTCGGCCTGCACGATGACGAGCTCAACCGGCGCGGCATCCGCCTGCTGAAGATCAGCATGCCCTTCCCGCTGGATCCCCAAACTGTGCGGTACTTCGCGCGTGGTCTTGACCAGATCCTCGTCATCGAAGAGAAACGCTCCTTCATTGAGATGTTCATCCGGGACATCCTCTACAACGAGCCAGAGCGCCCGCTCGTGCTCGGCAAACGCGATGAGAACGGTCAGCCGCTGGTCCGTGCTGACGACGAACTCGATGTGGACCAGATCACACAGATCCTCATCAACCGGCTGGCCCCCATACTGCCGGAGGCGATGTATGCACACCGGGCGGCACAGCTGGCCTCCCAGCCGGTTGATCTGCCCATGGCCACCGATCTTTCCCGGTCACCGTACTTCTGTTCGGGATGCCCCCATAACCGGTCCACCGTCCTGCCGGAGGGTTCCATCGCGGGCGGCGGCATTGGATGCCATGGCATGGTACACACCATGGAGCGCAACCACGTCGGGATCACCCACATGGGGGGTGAGGGCGTGCAATGGGTCGGGGCGGCCCCCTTCTCCGGGATGGGGCATATGTTCCAGAACCTCGGCGATGGTACGTTGGCCCATTCCGGCTACCTGGCCATCCGGCAGGCAGTGGCCGCAGGCACGAACATCACCTACAAGATCCTCTACAATGAGGCCGTCGCGATGACCGGCGCACAGCCCGTGGATGGCAATATGCCTGTCCCTGAGCTGACGCGCGCCCTGCATGCCGAAGGCGTGAAGCGCATCATCGTCTGCGCCGATGACCCGGAGAAGTATCCGCCGGGCACCATGTGGGCCCCGGATGTGACTGTATGGCACCGCGACAAACTGGACGAGGCCCAACTGCTCTTGCGTGATGAGCCGGGTGTTACAGTGTTGATCTACGATCAGCCTTGTGCCGCGGATCTGCGGCGCAAGCGCCGCCGCGGTCAGGTGGAAGACCCGCCCGTGCGCGTCTTCATCAATGAAGCGGTGTGCGAGGGCTGTGGCGACTGCGGTGTGAAATCCAACTGCCTGAGCGTGGTTCCGGTCGAGACGGAGTTCGGGCGCAAAACGCAGATCCACCAGGCGAGCTGCAATAAGGACTACACCTGCCTGGAAGGCGACTGCCCCTCGTTCATCACGGTCACCCCCGCTGAGGGCTACCAGAAACCCAAGCCCCGCATTGAGGTCAACATCAGTGCCGAGGAACTGCCTGAACCGGAGCGCCTCGTGGGTGAGAGCGCCAACCTGTTCATGGTCGGCATCGGCGGCACCGGTGTGGTGACCGTCAACCAGATCCTAGGTACAGCGGCCCATCTGGAAGGCAAGACGGTCCGCAACCTGGACCAGACCGGCCTCAGCCAGAAAGGTGGCCCGGTGCTCAGTCACATCAAGATCAGCACGGCCCCGCAGGCGATGAGCAGCAAGATCGGCACGGGCGCGGCGGACGCCTACCTCTGTCTCTTATACACATA
>JAADYX010000231.1 GCA_010092885.1 Chloroflexota bacterium
CGGTGCAGTCAGCGGGCGGTCTGCTGCTCGGTGGGCTGGCGATGGTCGTTGTGCTGGCAGTGGCCGCCCCCACCGTGGAGGGCGTTCTGCTGGCGATGATGGCCCTCGGCGCGCTGGCCAGCTTTGAGGCGATTCTGCCGCTGACCGCCGCCGCGCGTCACCTCTCGCAGACGGTTGAGGCGGGCACCCGGCTGTTCGAGATCGTCGATGCCCAACCCGCCGTCACTGAGCCGCAGCGGCCTGCTGCCCCGCCGGAGCGCTTCGACATCACCATTGAGGGGCTGACCTTCCGCTACGGTCCGGGTGAGCCGCCCGCTCTGCAGAACTTCAGCCTGCATATCGCGGAGGGCGAGCGGGTCGCGATTGTGGGGCCAAGCGGCGCGGGCAAGACCACCCTGGTCAACCTGCTGCTGCGCTTCTGGGATCCGCCCGCGGGCACGGTCTTCATCGGCGGGCGGGATATCCGTGATCTGACCACGGGTGAGCTGCGCGACCGGATCGGTGTGGTCGCGCAGGATACGCACCTGTTCAACGACACAATCCGCGAGAACCTCCTGCTGGCCGATCCGCAGGCCGCACCGCATCAAGTCGAGGCGGCGGCGCGTGCCGCGCAGGTCCATGAGTTCATCGCCGGGCTGCCGCAGGGCTACGACACGCTCGCCGGGGAGCAGGGCGCGCAGCTTTCCGGCGGGGAGCGTCAGCGGATCGCCCTGGCCCGTGCCCTGCTCAAGGACACGCCGATCCTGCTGCGAGATGCACCCACCGCCGACCTGGACGCCATCACGGAACGCGCCCTGCTGAGCGATCTGGAGGCGGCAGCCGCCGGGCGCACCATGCTGATCATCACGCACCGGCCAACGGCACTGGCCTACGTGGATCGGGTGGTCAGGTTGGGGTAGTCAGCTGGTGGGGCGGCCGTGTTTGCCCCGGCGTGTCAGGGCGAACACCGTGCGGATATACGCCGTGAAGAGGCTGTCCCAACGGCCCGCCGCCAGCTGGGTTTTGGCCGCCGAATGCACGAACACCTCCGGGCGGGGGAGGTCCGCCGCCAACTCGTGGATGCGCGCGACCTTGGGGTTGTTCGGCGGTGCCTCGCCGTTGAGCAGCAGATCGTGGTTGGTGCGGTTGACGCCGGTGTTGGCATGCTGCACGTAGACGATTTCCTCCACCACCACGTCATCGTCCAGCGTGAAGGGCGCGTATTCTTCCACATAGCGCACGATGGGTGAAATATCGCCCCGCATAAGGTAGCCCCAAAAGAACGCGCGCACCGGCCCGGTCTCGAATTCGGCGTACTGCTGGCCGGTGCACAGCGGCTTGAGCCCGAAGGCCGTCTCGATCAGGCGGGCCCAGATGAGATCCGCCAGCCCGTTAAACCAATGCAGCGTGTACGCACGGACCATCAGCCGCGGCGTGATGTCCTCCCCGTCGATGTCGGCGATGATGGTGCGTGCCCGCTCAGCTACCTGCTCCTCGCCTTCCGGCGCATCGCCGGTGGCCACATACTGAACAATCAGGCTGGCGATATCAGCATCGTCATAGGCGTTCAGGCGGTAGCTGGTCGTCTTGCCAAGCAGTTGTTCACGAATCACATCTTGATCCCTTCAGGGTGTGTAACGCCACGTATGTTGGTTGAATCCTGCCAGCCACGGCTCATCAACCACACTGAAGTGATGGTCCTCCGGGCCGTGCCAGCGCAGAATACCAAAAGAGCCCACCTCAAGCGAACCATCGCGCGACCAGTGCAGGTCGGCAAGTTTGACCGTGGTGGTAACGCCGTTCTCGTCCGTGTGGATCGTGCACGGCCCGCCCACATGCCCGTGGAGTGATACGCCGGGCGGCGGAGAGCCAGGTAGTCGCGGATCTCGGTCATGCCATTGGTGCCGGGTTCGGCGGCGCGGTCGTGGGTCAGCAGAATGTCGACCGGTTCGTGCTCGTTGCGCTTCAGGCGGCGGCGTTCGTAGGGTTGGATATCAACGGAGGTAGCTGCCCGGCGGCGGCTGCGCGGCGTGATCCGCCCGATGCCCATGATCCGCAGCGTGTCCCCCCGTGCCTCAAAGGTGTAGGGCGCACCGGTCTTCAAGCAGAAGACGCGCCCGTAGACATCCACTTGGAAGATCGCTTCGCGGCTGGCGGTCTCCAGCCGGTCCAGCCATTCGTGGTCCTCATGGTTGCCACGCACGAAGACAAGCGGCGCATCGGTCTTGGCCAGCAGCGCATCGATTTCCGGCGTGATACCCACAAAATGATACATGAACCCGAGTTCGGTGCGATCGCGCCGGGCATAGCGCCGGGTGGCCGAGTCCAGCCGGGCGCGCTCCGGAAAGGCGCCGAAGTCACCGGCCTGCATGATCAGGTCGATGGGTTCGCCGGTATGCTGCTGCCAGCGTGCACACAGGTCGAAGCACAGCGCGCCCCGACCATGCACGTCGGCGAAGACGGCTGCGTTCATTTCACAAATTCATCGAAGAACTGGATCGAGCGCACCATCGCCGTGCTGAAGCTCTGCGAGATATTATGGTCGTCGCCCTCGTAGCGGTAGAACTGCACC
>JAADYX010000232.1 GCA_010092885.1 Chloroflexota bacterium
CTTCGAGTACAGCGACCGCAAGGGCAGCCTGGCGGAAGTGCGCGACGAGCCCTATGAATGGGTCGAGCTTCCCTTGGGCGAACTTGCGCCGGACAAGCACGTGGTGCTGTACGGCAAGGGGCAGTCGCGGGTTGCCTTTCTGGCGGGTGTGATTTTTGTGGGGGTTTTTCGGGGGGCCCCCAAACCCTATGCGCCACCAATCACAAAACCCCAACGGGGGGGCGCCCCGGGGCCCCCCACGGTTCGATTCGTCCGATCGGTCAGTGGCCCATCACCCGGCGGGCGATGACCATGCGCAGGATGTCATTCGCGCCCTCGCCGATGGTCATCAGCCGCTGGTCGCGGTAGATGCGTTCCACGGGGAATTCGGCACTGTAACCATAGCCCCCATGCAGCTGAATGGCATCATACGCCGCTTTCTCAGAGACTTCAGAGGCGAGCAGTTTGGCCATCCCGGCGATCTTGTTGTAGTCCTTGCCTGTGTCTTTCTGCCAGGCGGCATAGTACAGCATCACCCTTGAGGCCTCGACCTGAGTGGCCATATCGGCCAGCCTCATCTGCACGGCCTGATGCTCCCACAGCTTCTTCCCGAAGGTCTGCCGCTCATCGATGTAACGGACAGTAGCATCCAAGGCAGCCTGAGCTAAGCCCACGCAGCATGCCGCGATGCTGATCCGCCCTGCGTCCAAGGTGGTCAGCGCCTGGTAGATGCCGCGCCCCTCCTCACCGAGCAGGTTGTCCACCGGGACCTTGACATCCACGTAGGAGAGGGGGCAGCTGTGCGACCCGCGCACACCCATCTTCGGGATGGGCGGTTCGACAGTGAGACCCGGAGTATCCGTCTCCACAATGATCATCGACAGGCCGCGCGAGCGCTTTTCAGCGTCCGGGTCGGTGCGCGCCAACGTGATCACGATTGGGGTGGAGGTCGCGTTGGTGATCCAGGTTTTCTCACCGTTGATCACCCAACAGTCGTCATCGCGGACGGCGCGCGTTCGCACCCCATTGACCAGATCCGAGCCCGCATTTGGTTCTGTCAGGGCCAGCGAGCCCAGAACGTCCCCGCTGGTCAGAGTCGGTAGGTAAGCTTCCTTTTGGGTATCTGTACCCCAGTTGACCAGCGGGCCGCAGCACAGGCCGTTGTGGGCCGCCAGAGCCAATCCTGTGGACCCACACGCCCGTGAGACTTCCTCAATGGCAATGGCCGCGCTGACACTATCCAGATTGGCCCCGCCGTATTCTTCTGGCACCTGAAGCCCGGTCAAACCGAGGGTGGGCATCTTGGCGATGGCTTCCCACCGCAGATCCTTGGTCTCATCCACCTCAGCCGCATAGGGGCCCAATTCGTTGTCGACAAAATCTCGCACGGCAGCACGATACATACGCTGTTCTTCGTTTAGCTCAAAATCCATGGTTTCTCCTGTAGGGGGATTGGTTTAGGAGGGGCGTTAGTGTGGCCTATTATGCCGGTTAAGCCGATCCGCCTGCAACCCGATCCCCACGCAGGCCGTATAGGATCATGAAGCATGCTTTATTACGGGAGAACCGCAGTGAGTGAAGAGATCAACAAGCAAGACAATACCCCTGCACCCTGGGGCTCTGAACCCATCCGGGGGCTGGACTACAGCTTTCTGGAAATCGAGGAACCCCCTGCTGTAACGCCCGAACCTGTCATGCCGGAGCCGACGATTGAGTTCAACGCCAAACAGGCGGAGGACTATTACAACCGTGTGCGGACCAAGATCGTCGGCTGGGCGGAACGCTCCGGCGCAGGCAAGAAGACAACCGACTACATCCTGCTGGTGCCGGATGTGATGGCCATGTTCGTCCGCATGATGGGTGATCCGCGGATCTCGGCCCAGCTCAAGGCGGAGATCGCTGCCGCTTCGGCTTATATCATTGTGCCCATTGACCTGATGCCAGAATTGGCACTCGGCCCGGCTGGCCTGATCGATGACGTCATTGTCGGCATGATCGCGCTCAACCGCGTGGTGGCCGCCATGGGGGAGGGCGGCCGTGAGGTTGCGCTGGATCACTGGTCAGGTGACGACAACCTTTTCGAAAAGATGGAAGAGGTGCTCACCGAAGCCGACCAGTTTGTGACCGGCACCGTTTGGACCGGTATCAAGAAGTTCATGGCGGATGTCGGCTCTGAGGCCAAGGTCGCCGTTGAAAAAGCGCGTGATGCGGCCCAACAGCAGAAACCGCGCCAGATCGATGGGCCCGTTGTTGGCTCGCGCCCGATCCTGCCCTCCGGTGAGGGCTCATCGAGCAAGGGCGATGACAACGACTCGCGGCCTATCCTGCCGCCCAACGAACGCGGCTGACCGGGGAAACAAAAGAGCCTCCCATGACAGGAGGCTCTGTGCTTCGATTCAACGGCACTAGGAGATCGTGAAACCGCCCTCGATCAGATTGGTGGTGCCGGTGATGTACTTCGATTCGTCGCTGGCAAGGAAGAGCATCAGGTCGGCAACCTCCTCCGGATAGGCATATCGCCCCAAGGGAACCTGCTGCTCAAAGCCCTCTTTGACCTGTGAAGCAGCCTCAGCGTCGCCCCCTGCGAACTGTGTCTCCAGCGAATCCATCATCCGGCTTTCGACCGGACCAGGGTTGATGGTGTTGCACCGGATATTGTGCGGTGCGCCTTCCAACGCCGCACAGCGCATCGTGCCGATGACGGCGTGCTTGCTCGTCACGTAAGGCGAAAGGCCCGCCGTCCCGGTGACCCCTGCCACTGACGAGGAGATCACGATGCTGCCGCCGCCGCGCTTCTGCATCTCCGGCATGGCATAGCGAATGCTGAGCCAGACACCGCGCACATTGACGCTTATCACCTTGTCAAAGTTCTCGATAGGCGTCTCGGCGATGGTGCCTGTTTCGCCTTCGATGCCGGCGTTGGCCAGCAGGATATCGAGCCCACCGAATTGGTCCACAGTCGCTTTGATATAGGCCTCAGTCTCTTCAGGGTCGGAGACATCCGCCACGTGGTAAGCGGCGTTCTCACCGATGTCCTCCGCTGCGCTCTTGAGTGCATCCTCATCAATATCGACCAGCATGACCTTCGCGCCTTCATCAACGAACTGCCTGGCAGCAGCCAGCCCGATCTCACCGGAGCCGCCGGTAATGACGGCTACCTTATCGTCTAAACGTCCCATAATATGTCCTCTCTAATGGTGTGTTCGTGCGTCGCGGTACGCTGGGTCTCCCCCAAAACGGAGAGTCGCGACCAGTTGGGAAGGAGTCCCATACGTTTGAAGTTACCCTAATTGTACACCACACACCGGCACAGACTCAACCCCCTATGCCGGTCAAAACAGATGTTTAGGCGTGTGGCGGCCGTCAGTCGTTTACCGCGAAGGCATCCTGCATAAAGCTGCTCAGCCGTTCGCTGTATTCCTCCGGGGCCACCACCGGATAGGCACCGTGGGTCGCGCCCGGGACCATCCATAGGTCCGAACCGGGCCCTGCTGCTTCATACAGACGCCCGCCGGAGTGCATCTCGTATTCACCGTAGACGAGCAGCAGCGGGCGCGGCGCGATCTCATCCACAGTGGTAACAGGCGCCACATGTCGCACAGGTGTGCCCAGGCGCAGCGAGAGCACGCTTGCAACTGCTTCCCTGAAGATGCGGTCAGGTACCGAGAGGTCGCGCTGCGGATCGCGGATGTCGTGGGCCAGTGAGGCAAACCCGCCCATCGCGATCACTGCCTCTATGGCCGGTTCCTCGGGAGCCGCCAGCAGCGCAGCCGTTCCGCCCACCGAAAAGCCGCTCACGCCGATGTGGTCCACGCCGTCGCGATCGCGCAGATAGTCGACCGCGCCCAGCAGATCCTCGGCCTCGCGATAGCCCGTGGTCATATGCAGATCCGGATCGGCGCAGGTGCGATGTTCGTAGATCAGCGTGCTGAACCCGGCCTCGGCAAAGATCGCCGCGTCATTCAGGGCGGCCCACGTGTTGCCTGCGCCGCCGGGCACCACGATGATGACGATCTCCGGGTGCTCGCTGCCCACTGAATACCAGCCTCGCAGCGTATGCCCCTCCCGCGAAGGGAAGCTCACAGCTTCCGCCGGGTAGCCGCGTGTGTCCAATCCATCCAGCGGGCCGACGCACGGTGCACCCAGCAGCGCGGAACTGTATATCCATGCCAACGCAAAGGTGACCATGACTACCGCAGCAACAATGCCAAGCACAGCCGCTGCCAACAGTCCGGCCCGGCGGTTCATGCCTCAGCCCTGTTCGGCGGGTTGGCGAACCGTGTCAGCACGATGCTCAGCAAATAGAGCAGGATCAGAGGTGCCGCGACAATGCCCATATTGATCGGGTCCGGCGTCGGCGTGATCAGGGCGGCGAGGACCGCGATCAGCACCACGGCGATGCGCCAGTTCTGCGCGAGCATCTTGGAGTTGACTACACCGAGTTTCGCCAGCACAAAGAAGATCAGCGGCATTTCAAAGCTGAGGCCGACAAACAACAGAACGGTGGTCACAAACCGGATGAAACTATCGATGCGGACGATGGGCTCAACCGGATCGAGGAACGTGTAGAGGAAGGGTAGGGCGACCGGCAGCATCACGAAATAGGCAAAGGCCACCCCCGTGATGAACAACCCCGCCGCAAATGGAAACAGCAGGTAGAACATGCGCCGTTCTGATGGTTTCAGGCCTGCCGCGATGAAGATCCACACCTGCGCAATGACGTAGGGCGAGGCGAAGACGATGCCCGTAGTAATCGCTACCCGGATGAAGACGGTCACACCCTCAGTCGGGTCGAGGATCGTGACGTTGATATCCTCACCGTACTGCTGCTGCAGCACCGTAACAACCGGCTCGGTGAGGATCTCAATGATGGTGTTCGTCAGCGCACCGGCGATCACAGTCGCGACCACGATTCCGATCAGCGCATAGACCAGCCGCTGCCGGAGTTCAACCAGATGCGGCACGATGGAAGCCGGACTTTCAAACAGGGCGCCGATGTCGCCGTCGGAGTCGTCAACCGGCTCGCTGATGCTGCGCCTGTTGTAGACAAGCGTGATCAGCGAGGCGCCCAGGCTGACGGTCATGGCTGCCAGCACCAGCGCGAAGTTCTCATCAATGGGCAGCCCGGCAAACAGCGCCGCGATGCTGTCAGGCATCCGGTGAGTCCTCTTCTTCTGGCTGCTGCGGTTGGTCTTCGGGTTCTGTCTCCGGGCGCGGTGTGTAGCTGGTCTGCGCGGTGGCGTTGGCAATCCCCCACGGATCCGGGTTTGAGGCTTCCTGCCGGGCCCGGCTGGATGATTGGCGGGGCTGCGCGTATTCGTTAGTGGTCCGGTTGATATCGGCTATCGTCTCGCGGATCTCGCTCTGCGCCTCCTCGATCTCGGCCATCCGGACCAGAGTCTGCGGCAGGTTGCGCAGTGCACGCGCCACATCGTTGAACTCCCCCCACCACTCAGAGTTGAGGACATTACGCAAAAAGCGCCCCGCTTGCAGCGCGACTTCCTGCGAGCGCTCAGGCCCGATCACCACGAAGGCCAGCAGCGCAAGGATGAGCAGCTCCGGTAGACCCAACCCGCAAACGGCTTCCACGCCTCAGCCTCCCCGCAGCATCTCGTTGAGATCGTCAATGTGGTTGGCCACTGCACCCAGCACGCCGTTAACAAAGCGACCGGCACTTGCGCTCCCGTAGGTTTTGGCGAGTTCCACGGCTTCGTTGATCGCGACCTTGTAGGGTGTATCCATTGCGCCCGTCAGTTCGTAGGCCCCCATGCGCAGCACATTGCGATCCACCACGGCCAGCTGCGCAACGGGCCATTCCGGCGCGTGCTCACCGATAAAGGCATCAAGCTGCGTGCGGTACGACCATACGTTCTCGACGATGGTGCGCACGAACACGCGCGATTTCTCATCGAGTAGAAGCGTGCTAAAGCGCCCCTCAAGCACCTCTTCGACGCTGTGGTCGGTCGTGTCGAGCTCGTAGAGCGCTTCCAAGACGGCCCCGCGCGCGCGGCGCCGCATCTCGATATGCGTATTACCCTGGTTGTTCTGCTGAGACGTAGTCGACATCCTCTATGTGCACGTTGACTGCTCGAACAGTCATACCAACGAGATCTTGAATCGAGCGGGTTACGGCCTGCTGAACCAGTTTGCTGGTCTGCACCATGTCGATGCCCGCCATCATCACGAGATACAGCTCAATGCGGACGGTCTTGTCCTTGTCCAAATCCAACACGACACCATTGCCCTGCGGATGCCCGCGGAAAAGGTTCACCACCACGTCCGGGATGTTGCCCATGCGCGATACCCCTTTGACGTTGGTGGCCGCCCGTTCGGCGGTTGTCAGCAGGACGCTCGGGTGGATCGTGATCGTATCCTGTGGTCGTATATCAGTCATAGGTTACCCCATCACCATGCCACCATCAACGGACAACACCTGTCCGGTGATATAGGCGGCTTCGTCGGAGGCCAGAAAAGCCACCGCATAGCCGATCTCCTCCGGTTCGGCCCAGCGGCCCAGTGGAATAGCGCCCAGTGCCCCATCCTTGATGTTGTCCGGCAGGTCGGCGGTCATATCAGTCAGCACGAAGCCCGGCGCGACGGCATTCACCGTGATATGGCGGGCCGCGACCTCCCGAGCCAGGGCACGCGTGAAGCCGATCAGACCGGCCTTGCTGGCGCTGTAATTCGTTTGCCCGGCATTTCCGGCGATCCCGGCCACGCTGGAGATATTGACGATGCGCCCGTAGCGTTTGCGCATCATGCGGCGCACGGCGGCCTTGCAGCAGTTGAACGCACTCTTGAGGTTCGTCGTGATGACCGCGTCCCAGTCTCCCTCGCTCATCATCATGATGACCGTATCGCGCGTGATGCCCGCATTGTTGACCAGGATATCCACCTTGCCGTGGTCGGTCACCACCTGCTCGATCAGCGCTTCGGCCTGGGCAAAGTCGCTGACATCGGCCTGTGCAAGGTGGGCGGCACTGCCCGCCTGCGTGATCAACGCCGCGGTTTGCTGTGCGGCGTCCTCACTGCTGCGGTAGTTGACAATCACGGTGGCACCTCGTCTGCCGAGTTCCACCGCGATGGCCCTGCCGATGCCTCGTGAGGCACCCGTCACAATCGCGATCCGGTCTTCCATGGTTGCTCCAGTCTTGTATTGGGGGGCATTGTACCATTAGCCGATCGGCGCAACAAGCGCTCAGGTGCTCGCCTGCAGCTGCGTGATGCCGTCCGGGCTGTCCACCACGATCCCCGCGGCACCCCGGTCGATGCGCCGCAGCAGCCCGGTCAGCACCTTGCCCGCGCCGATCTCCAGAAAATGCGTTACGCCCGCATCAACCATCGTGCGGATGCTGTCTGTCCAGCGTACGGGCCCGGTCAGCTGTGCATTGAGCTCCGCCCGGATGGCGTCCACATCCGTAAGCACCTGCCCGGTGGTATTCCCCACCACCGGGATGCGGGGCGGGTGCAGCGGGGTGGCGGCCACCGTCTGCGCGAATTCGTGCGCCGCCGACTGCATCAGCGGCGAGTGTGTCGCCACGCTGACGTTCAGGCGCACAGCCCGCTTGGCCCCGATTGACCCCGCGTTTTCCACAGCGTAGGCTACGGCATCCTGCGAGCCGCTGACCACCACCTGCCCCGGGCAGTTGTCGTTGGCGATGACCAGCACACCGCCCGTCTCAGCCTGTGTTCGGTCGCACAAGGCCTGTACCGCCTCCAACGTCGGGCCGAGGAGTGCCGCCATGCCGCCCGGCTGATGCTCGCCGGCATCCCGCATGAGTTCGCCGCGGCGGCGTACCAGCAGCAGCCCGTCGGGGTAGGTGAGCGCGCCCGCTGCGGTCAGGGCAGTGAACTCGCCAAGGCTGTGCCCCGCCGTGAACGCCGGTTGGAAATCAGTATCCCACGCTTCATACAGCACCCGCAGCGCCGCGATCCCCGCCGCATAAAGGGCAGGCTGCGCGTTGGCCGTATCGTTGAGCGCATCCTCAGGTCCGTTGAAGCACAGGTCAGTGAGCCCAAACCCGAGCACATCGTCGGCTTCTTGAAACGTCTGCCGTGCGACATGATAGGCCTCGGCTAAGCTGTGGCCCATCCCGACGGTTTGGGAGCCCTGTCCGGGGAAAAGATAGGCAGTGGTGGCGGGAGCAAGCATGGGGGCACCTCTTGGATGGAAAAAGAAAGGCCGTGCTCACACACGGCCCTCAGGCACTTGAACGGGCAGACGGCTCAGATCTCATCAACGTCAAATATCTGGCGTCCGCGATAATGCCCGCAGTTAGGGCACACCCGATGTGGCAGCTTCAGTTCAGCACAGGTATCGCACTCAACCAGCTTGATCGGGCTGAGCTTGTCATGGGTACGGCGCCGGTCGCGCCGTCCGCTGGAAATTCTACGCTTCGGCAGCGCGCCCATAGCGGTCTCCTCAACTCTCAGTACAAAGGCACTGGAGTATAGCAGGGTGCCGCGCGCACTGTCAACCGCTACTCACGGCGCGTCGAGATGCGCTCGATCTCCTGCGGTTCAGCCAGTGTGGAGGGCGTCTCGATGTCATCACCACCAGCACGGGCCGCATGCTGCGGGGCAGGGCGGTTGGAGACCTCGGTCTGCACGTGGCTGATGCCGTTGCGCACCACACCGAGAGTCCGCACCAGAGCATCTTCCAGATCGGAGAGCACGTCCATCACGTACTCATCGGCCTCCGTGCGGATCTGTTCCGATTCGCGGCGGCTCTGGTCAATGATACTCGATGCGCGGGCCTGCGCAGCCTGGGTGATCGCGTCCCGTTGTACGAGCGTCTCGCTCTTTTCACGGGCAAGCTCGCGGATGCGCGCCGCCTCCTCATTGGCCTGCGCGATGATCCGGTCCCGGTCACGCAAGATGCGCCGCGCTTTTTCGATCTCCTCGGGGATCGAGATCCGCATCTGGTCGATGATCTCAAGGATGCGCTGTTCGTCGACCAGGGTCATCGTCGTCATCGGGAAATGACGACCGCTGTTCACCACTTCTTCCAGGCGATCTAGCAGGTGTTGGATATCCAAGGCTCGCCCTCCTCTTCATGGGATAATAGAACAAGGTGGTTCCACATGATGGAACCAATAATCAGCAGGCTCGTCTCCTCCATAGAGCCGCAGGGCAGTCGAATACATAAACAACTGCCAGTGTGTGGCTGACAACCGCCAACCAGCACCCTACCCACCATCATCGCCCAAACCGTTAAAATGTGCAACCAGGGCCTGATTTACATTGGGCGGTACCATAGTACTGACATCGCCGCCCAACGACGCGATCTCAACCACCGTGCTGCTCGCGATATGCATGTGCTGCTCGCTGGCCATCAGGCAGACGTATTCGATGGTGGGGTTTAAGCGCTTGTTAGCAAGCGCCATGCGGAACTCGTACTCGAAGTCGGAGAAGACCCGCAGCCCTCTGATGATCGCTATCGCACCAACCTCCTGCGCGAAGTCGACTGTCAAACCGGAGTAGACTGTCACCTCGATGCCGGTGAAGTCCGCCAGCGCGTCCTGCGCAAGCTCGAACCGCTTCTCCGGTGAGAACAGCAGCTTTTTCTGCGGTTTGTCGTAAACGGCCACGATCACTGTGTCAAAGATGGTGGTGGCTCGGCGGGCAATGTCGATATGCCCATTGTGGATCGGATTGAACGATGCGGGGAAGATCGCCTTGCCCATTAACTGATATCTCCATATTCTTCTGGTTCAATGACCTTGTCGGCCAGCATGGCGTGTTCGGGCGCCCGCAGCATCGGATCCTGGTCCAGCAGGGCACGTGCGGCCCGTTGTGCCTCCTCGATGAGCTGGAGGTCCATCATGTCCGCCATCTCCAGATGCCCGCCGCTCTGCTGGAGACGCAGGAGATCGCCGGCCCCGCGCCGCGCCAGGTCGACCCGGGCGACCTCAAAGCCATCGTTGGTTTCCTCAAGGATCGAGAGCCGGTCATCCGTCGTCAGGAAGGCCTTGTCGGAGATGAGCACGCAGTACGATTGGTGCGCCCCACGGCCCACGCGGCCGCGAAGTTGGTGCAGCTGTGACAGGCCAAATCGAGGCGCGTTTTCCACCACCATGATGGTGGCGTTGGGCACATTCACCCCCACCTCGATGACGGTGGTGCTGACCAGAATATGGATCTCGCCCTCGTAGAACGCCTGCATCACCCCGTCTTTGTCAGCACTGTTCATGCGGCCGTGCACCAACCCCAAGGTCAAGTCAGGGAACACCTCGTTTTGCAGGCGTTCGTACTCACTCGTTGCGGCCAGCCCAGTGGAGTTTTCACTTTCCTCGACAAGCGGGTAGATGATGTAGGCCCTGTCTCTTATACACATC
>JAADYX010000233.1 GCA_010092885.1 Chloroflexota bacterium
ACTGGATCCCATCTAACGAATCGGTTGACGTGTCGGTGAACCCCGTTGTGGGTGGTTTCCTGGAGCAGGTGCCGAATTCCGATCCGTTCCCGGTAGTCTCTGAATTGGGTGCTACCTGGGATCCGATGGGTGCCGCTATCACCGAGATCCTTGAAGATGTAGCGTCACCGGAAGAGGCGCTTTCAACAGCAGCCTCGACCATCAACAGCGCTAACGAAAAGTAGCACGAACATCTTAGCGTGGTAATTCAACGGGTTCCACGGCACAGTCGTGGAACCCGTTTGCCACCCGCCGGACAAAGGATTCCCGCACCATGACAACCGTGGCACAATCTGAAGGGCGGCCTACCGACACAAACTTCCAGGCCGATGCCCGTCGCCGGAAGTGGCGGCAGGCCGGGCTGGCTTACCTTTACATCCTCCCAGCCGCCCTGATCATGATCTTCATCACCTTCTACCCTATCGGTTACCAGATCTATATGTCCTTCACGGACTTCACGATCGGTAACTTGCGCATCGACACAGCTACCGTGCTGCCAACCCTGCTCAATCCGCCGGAGTTCTTGTGGCTTGAGAACTACGTCCGCGTGATCACAGGTGACCTTGCGCTGACAAATTACAGCTTTGTCCGCATTCTGACATTCAACTTGTTGTGGACCTTCGTGAACGTCTTTCTGCATGTCGCCATTGGCATCGCCATTGCGATTGCGCTGGACACCAAGGATCTGCCCAACAAGCGTTTGTACCGCAGTTTATTTGTCATCCCGTGGGCGCTGCCTTCGCTGGTTTCAGGCATGATCTGGGCGAACATGTGGCATGACCGGTTTGGCGGTGTGAACCTCCTACTGCAACGGTTGGGCCTGCCGGGCGACACACGCTGGCTGCTGGAAACCCAACCCTTCGTGGATATTTCGATTGCCGGTGAGCCTGTTCTGGTGCTGCCCCTCGCGTTTATTGCGGCGCTCGTGGCTAATGTCTGGTTGGGCTGGCCGTTCATGATGGTCATCGCAACGGGCGCGCTGCAGAGCATTCCGCGCGAGGTTTATGAGGCGGCTGAGGTGGACGGTGCCTCCAAGTGGCAGCAGTTCTGGCGGATCACGCTGCCGCTCATCCGCCCGGCGATGGTCCCGGCTGTCATGATCGGCATCATGTTGACGTTCAACCAGTTCAATGTGATCTTCTTTGTGACGGGCGGTGGGCCACTCGGCCTGACCGAGATCCTCGTCACACAAGGCTTCAAACTCGTTAACCCGCAAAACCTGTTCGGTGTGGCATCCGCGTTTAACATCATCGTCTTCTTCATCCTTGTGGTGCTGACGTTGATCACAAACCGTGTGTCGCGTGCGACCGAACCCTACTACGCTTAAGGATTGACCGCTATGGCGACAACACTTCAACAAGCGCAGCAGCAGGAAGACCAAAACACTTTTGAGCGCGCCCGCACTGAGGGGGCTCTGCTGCCCGTCATCTGGACCGTGGTAGTCTTTGGGTTATCGGTCATTGTGACCTTCGTTGGCCTCTATCTCATGGTAGCCCGTGGCTTCCTGATGTCCGGAGTAGTCAACCCACTCGGCAACGTGATCGGGGGTCTGGTGCTTGTTGCGCTGGGCGCAGTCAACACCAATCGCTATCGCAAGCTCATGGTGGGCATCTTCCAATATGCGGACTTCAAGAGTGCGCGGCTGGCCATGCGCGCAGACGTGGTGCAAGCTCTGCTGATCATCGTTCTGCTGACTGTTATGTTCCCCGTCCTGTGGATCCTGTCGATGTCGCTGGATCCGCGTGACTTCTCAAGACCGCAGGGGCTGACGATCATTCCGCCGGCGGCCTCCCTGCAGGCTTTCAGCGAGGTGCTGACGCAGCCCTCGCCCAACGATGTGACCTTCCTGCGGCTGTTGATCAACAGTCTGCTGGTCGCAGGCGGCACGGCTGTGGGGGCTGTGGTCGTGGGCACATCGGCGGCTTATGCCTTCTCTCGTATGGATTTCCCTGGCCGCCGCGCAGGCATGCTGTCCTTCGTGATCGTGCTGATGATCCCGCCCGGTGCGACGCTGGCTCCGCTGTTTGTGCTGCTTAACATTGTGGGTCTGCGCACATCGCTGGTTGGGCTGGCCATCGCGTACACATCGACAGCACTGCCGTTCGCCATCTGGAATATGAAGGGATTCATCGACTCGCTGCCCTATGAACTCGAAGAGGCCGCACAGATCGATGGCTGCAACCGCACCGAGGCCTTCATCCGGGTAGTGCTGCCCCTGGCCGTGCCTGGCATGGCGGTCACCGCGATGATGGGCTTCCTGACCGGCTGGTCGGAATTTATCCTTGCGTGGACCTTCCTCAGTGATCCGTCTACGTTCACACTGCCGATGGTGCTGCGCGGTATGGTTGGCCAGTATGCGTCCGGTACGCCGTGGTCGCAGTTCTCAGCCATGGCCCTGCTGATGTCCATCCCGCCTGTGGTGTTCTTCTTCTTCCTGCAGCGCTACCTGATTGGTGGCCTGGCAGTCGGCGGCGTAAAAGGCTAGTGGTTGACCCCACGATCCTGCCATCTCGAACGTTGACCACCGTGCAGGTGACCCTGTACGGTGGCTTTCCCAAAGGGTGAGTGCCATGAAAAAAGGTGTTCTGCTGGCAGTGGCCGCCGCGGTCGTCTTGGCCGCCTGCGCCGTGCCCGATCCGCAGCCGATCTTCACCAATACGGAACGCGATACGCTCCAACTGGAAGACGACAAGCTGTACGTGGCGTTGGTCTGGCACCAGCACCAGCCGGTGTACTTCAAGGATCCGGAGACGGGCGTCTACGAAAAGCCGTGGGTCAGGCTCCACGCTGCGAAAGACTATCTGGATATGGTCACCATCTTGGAGGACTACCCTAACGTACAGGCAACATACAACATCACCCCCAGCCTGATCGAGCAGCTTAACGACCTGGGCGCAGGGGCCAAGGACCTCTACTGGGTGCACACGGAGATCCCTGCGGACGACCTGACTCGGGACGAGAAGCGGTTCATCCTGGAGCGTTTCTTTGATATCAACCCGGGGATCGTTGCGCGGTTCCCGCGGTATCAGGAGCTGGCTGACAGCCGCGCCGACCTCGGTGTGGACCGGGCCATCACGGCATGGGAGGAGGAAGACTTCCTCGACTTGCAGGTGCTGTTCAACCTGGCATGGACTGATCCGGACTGGCTGGCAGAGGAACCTCTGGCGGCCCTGGTGGAACAGGGTGAGGGTTTCGCAGAGAGCGACAAACAGATCGTCCTGGACGAGCATGTGCGCCTGATCAACGAAACACTGCCTTACCACGCCGAACGGCAGGAGGCTGGTCAGATTGAGATCACCACAACGCCGTACGCCCATCCGATCCTACCGCTGCTGATAGATACACAGCTGGCCGCTGTCGCACTGCCAGATGCCGAGCTCCCGCCGCGTTTCTCCTACGGGCAGGATGCCATCACACACCTGGAACGGGGGATCGCGCTTTACGAAGAAACGTTCGGGGCGGCGCCGCGCGGGATGTGGCCAGCGGAAGGATCGGTGGCCGAGTCGATCGTAGTGCCGTTTGCCAATGCCGGTATCCAATGGATCGCTACGGATGAAGAGGTGTTGGCCAACAGCCTGCCTGACTTTGACGGATTCACCCGTGACGCCGACGACACCGTGCAGCAGGCGGATGTACTCTACCGCCCGTATCTGGTGCAGGGCACACGCGGCGAGCCCGTAGCAGTTGTGTTCCGTGACAAAACCATCTCCGACAAAATCGGGTTTGAGTACTCCGGCACGCCCGGCGATGAAGCCGCTGCCGATCTCATGGCGCGTTTGATGAACATCAAGGAGCAGCTTGAAGCGGACGGCGCTGAAGGTCCGCACCTGGTGACGGTTCTGCTGGACGGCGAGAATGCCTGGGAGTTCTACGAGAACGACGGCAAGGAATTCCTGCATGAAATGTACCGTCTGCTCAACGAGTCTGAGACGATCGTCACGGTTACGCCAAGCGCCTATCTTGACGCGCTTGAAGCTGCCGGAGAGCCCATCGAGACCATTGATGACCTCTACCCAGGCTCGTGGATCGATGGCACCTACAGCACATGGATCGGTGAAGAGGAGGAGAACCTCGCCTGGTTGTACCTGCTGCGTGCCCGCCAAGATCTGCAAACTGCCATTGATGAGGGCGACCTCGACGACGACACTATCGCGCAAGCCTTCGATCTGATGTATGCTGCGCAAGGATCGGACTGGTTCTGGTGGTATGGTTCCGATCAGAACTCGGGCTCTGATGGTGACTTTGATGCACAGTTCCGCCGCTATTTGGAGGCAATGTATCGCACCATCGGGGAACCGGTTCCGTCGTATGTGTACATCCCGGTGATCCCGCAGGTGGCGCAGCAGCCGGACCAACAGCCGCTCGATCTGCTCAGTGTGTCCGTTGATGGGTTTGGGGCTGAAGATGAATGGTCTAACGCAGGCCTATACAATACCACGGCCCAGAACATTGATGCCTTCTACTATGGCTTTGATGCCGAAACCATCTACCTGCGGGTTGAAGGCGAGTTCGATGCCGAGACAACGCTCGGCTTCTATATGAATCTGCCTGAGGGCGGCAGCGTAAACGCCTACTCTCGCTTTGGTGAAAACGACACCCTGTTCGGGTTTGGTGCACAGCGGGTGTTGGAAGTAACCTTCCAAGGTGGTTTCCCCTCCACGCAGATCTACACGGCCGATGGCCAGGGCGGCTGGGAGGCGTTTTCCAATCCGGATGCGCTGCCCGTCCGTGCCGCGTTGGGCGGCACCACATTGGAGATCGGTGCGCCACTGGTCGCCTTTTCACCAGGGATACGCAGCGGCGATCGCATCAACCTGCGGATGGTTGTCACGCAAGGGGAAGAGGATGTGGCGGTGGTGCCGCAGGAAGGCCCTGCGCTCGCTGTCTCGCCTGACCTGCCCATCCCGAATGTCTTTCTGGAGGTCGAGGACCCTGCCGGTGATGACTACGGACCGGGCAGCTATACCTACGCCACCGATCAGGTATTTTCAGCCGGATCGTTTGATCTGACGCGCTTCACTGCGGGCTTTGATGATGAGACCATCTTTTTCAGAGCAGCCTTTGACGGGCCGGTAGAGAACGTTTGGGGATCACCGAACGGTTTAAGCATCCAAACCATCGATATCTACATCGATACGGATGGGCCGGAAAGCGGACAGCGTATGCTGCTGCCCGGGCGCGGGGCGGCATTGACCGAGGACTTCGGCTGGGACTACGCCATTTGGGTGGAGGGCTGGGAACCCGGTATCTACGCACCAGGGCCAGATGGGCCGGTAGAGCTGACCAACACCTTTTCCGTGGTGACCAACCCCGGCCAGCAGCGCGTGACGATCAGCGTGCCGCGTTCGTCACTGGAGGGTGATCCGACGACCTGGTCGTTTGCGGTCGTGGTTGGCGGGCAGGAAGGCTTCCCTTCAGCAGGGGTGTGGCGGCTGCGTGATGTGGAAGCGCAGGCCAGTCAGTATCGCTTTGGCGGCAGCCCGGGTGGTACCAACGCCACACGATTGATGGATATCCTGGTCCCTGCCGGGTTGGATATCACACAGGAAGAACTCCTCACTGTTGAACCCAGCAGTCAGGATGTGGGCGATCTGGAGGCTGACGATCTCCCACAGGTACTAATGATAAGCCCAGAGTAGAACAAGGAGAACAATCCCATGGCAAGTGTAACCTATGACAGTATCACCAAACGCTGGGGCGACGTGACCGCCGTTCAGGATTTGAACATTGAGGTCGGTGACCAGGAGTTCCTGGTGTTCGTCGGTCCTTCCGGCAGCGGCAAGAGTACCGCACTGCGCATGCTCGCCGGGTTGGAAGAGATCACAGAGGGCAGCATCTACATCGGTGACCAGCGTGTGAACGAACTGCCACCCAAGGATCGCAACATCGCAATGGTGTTCCAGTCCTATGCGTTGTATCCACATATGACGGTGTTCGATAACATGGCCTTCTCGCTCAAGCTGCACAACATCGGGCGTGATGAGATCGAGCGGCGGGTGAATGAAGCCGCTCACGAACTGGACATCGGTGAATTGTTGGAGCGCAAACCAAAGGCCCTGTCTGGCGGCCAGCGGCAGCGTGTGGCAGTGGGCCGGGCTATCGTGCGTGAGCCCGATGTCTTCCTTATGGATGAGCCCCTGTCCAACCTGGATGCCAAACTCCGCGTGGAAGCACGTGCGCTTATCCAGCAGCTGCATCACCGGTTGGAAACCACCTTCATCTACGTTACCCATGATCAGGTTGAGGCCATGACGATGGGCTCGCGCATTGCCGTGCTGAACCGTGGTCTCCTACAGCAGATCGACACACCGCAGACTCTGTATGACTATCCGGACAACATGTTCGTGGCGGGCTTCATCGGCAGCCCCTCGATGAACTTCTTCGACTCAACGCTGGTTCAGGAAGACGGTTCCCTGTACATCGATACGGGCGCGTTCCGCATCCCTGCCCCGCCGGACAAGGTCGACATTCTGCGCAACCGGGCAGGCGAGCGCATCGTGATGGGGGTCCGCCCCGAGGATGTGCACGATCCCGAATACCAGCCGTCGGGCATCACGCCGCATCCGGTTGAGTCATCCATTGACGTAACCGAGTTAATGGGCAATGAGGTCTTCGTGCACTTCCGCACGGGGCAGTTCGAGTTCATCGGACGGCTTGACCCGCGCACCGGCGCAAAGGTTGGGCACGATATGGCGCCTGTATTCAACCTTGACAAGGTCCACCTGTTTGACATTGAAACCGAGCAGGCCATTCGTTAAGCCCCAAACAACATCGCAGTCACAGGGGCACGCGACACGCGTGTCCTTTGTGTTTCAGTGGACTGCCCCCAAGCAAGTCTATACAATCAACATGACACTACGTGATATGGAAGAAACGAGCCAGGCCTATGAGAGTGGTAGAATATAGTGATCCGACCGTCTTTGACGAGTTGGCCGATGAGTGGGACTCGCTGCTTGACCCGGCGCGCTCCGACGTTTTCTTTTTGCAGAACTGGTGGCAGCGTATCTGGTGGCAGCATCTGCATGTGGGCCAGCTTGCGGTGTTTGCCATCTACGATGACGACGAGTCGCTGGTCTGTATTGCATCACTCTTCCTAAAAGATGGGGCGTTTCACTTTGTTGGCTGCATCGATGTCGTCGACTATCTGGATATGGTCTGCAAACCTAGCCACGAAGAAGCAGCCTATCGTGCGCTGATCGAGCATCTGTGCACGGACACACGCCTGACTTGGAACCGGCTTGACCTGTGCAACATCCCTGAGGACTCACCGACCTTCGCGCTGCTGCCCCAGATCGCTGAGGAGATGGGCTTGCGGGCGGAAACCCGCGTGCAGGAAGTGTGCCCCGTCATCACCCTTCCGGAAAGCTATGATGCGTACCTTGCCACGCTGGACAACAAGCAGAGCCGCGAACTCAAGCGCAAGCGCAAACGGGTCAACGGCCCCTATGATGTGGATTGGTATCGGGTGGACGGCAGCCACGATATCGCCGAGGCAACGCGCATCTTCCTGGATCTGATGGCATCAAGCGCCCCTGAGAAGGCGGCTTTCCTGGAATTACGCGGCCATCGCGAGTTCATGCAGGCGGTCATAGAAGCGGGCCACGCCCACGACCAGCTTGATCTGCTTGTGCTGACGATTGACGGCACGCCGACTGCCGCCATGCTCCAGTTCGACTACAAAGACCGCGTGCTGCTCTACAATTCCGGATTGAATATGCAGCAGTTCGCCGCCCTCAGCCCCGGAATTCTCCTGCTCACCTTCAGCGTGGAAGACGCAATCGAGCGCGGTTTTGTGCATTATGACTTCCTGCGCGGCGATGAGGAATACAAATTCAAGATGGGGGCACACGCCACGCACGTGCATCAGGTTGTCATCTCAGCATGACACTGCGCGCTGCCATGTTGAGTGTGCATACCAGCCCACTGGCCACACTCGGTGGCAAAAAGGCGGGCGGTATGAATGTCTACGTGCGGGAACTCAGCTCGCATCTCGCCGAGCTTGGCGTGCAGGTCGATGTCTTCACACGGCGCGAAGGTGAAGGGCCTGCGATCATCCAAACTCATGACAACGTCCGCGTCATCGCAGTGGATGCAGGTCCGCGCAAACGCCTTTCCACGGCAGCGATCTATGATCACCTACCGGCATTTGCACACAATCTGCTCAATGCTTTCCCTCCGTATGATATCATCCACAGTCACTATTGGCTCTCCGGATGGGTGGCTGAACGGCTGCGTGAAGCCTGGGGCAGCCCCTACCTGCAGATGTTCCACACGCTCGGGCATATGAAGAACCGCATCGCGACGGCCAGCGACCAACAGGAGTCGGGGCTGCGCATTGATGTCGAGACCCAGATCATCGGTTCGGCTGACCGGTTGATCGCCGCAACGCCTGCCGAACGCATCCAGCTGATGTGGTTATACAATGCTGCCATAGAGCGGATCACTATCAGTTCGCCCGGTGTGGACCTGACGCGTTTCTATCCGCGTGATCAACAGGAAGCACGCCAGCGTATCGGAGTGGATCCGCACAGGCACCTCATCGTGTTTGTGGGTAGGCTTGAACCCCTTAAGGGGCTGGATACGCTGTTTAGGGCCGCTGCCCTTCTGCGAAACTCGGGGAGTGAGGCATTCAATGTGGCCGTGATCGGGGGTGAAGCGGGCGGGCCTGAGTTCGAACGTCTGGTTGGGCTGCGCCGTGAGTTGGGTTTGGAGACGACTGTTCAGTTTCTTGGCACCCGTACACAGGACGTTCTGCCCGATTACTACAGCGCCGCCGATGCCGTCGTGATGCCGTCCCATTACGAGTCATTCGGGATGGTAGCGTTGGAAGCGATGGCCTGTGGCACACCGGTCGTAGCCTCAGAGGTGGGTGGGCTGGCTTATCTGGTAGAGGATGGGGTGACAGGCCTGCACGTCCCCTACCGTGAACCGGGAGAGCTGGCAGCCCGGCTCGGGCTTCTGCTGGCCAATTCATCCTTGCGGGAGGAAATGGGACGATCCGCCGCGCAGCACGCCCAACAGTATGATTGGCGGTTGATCGCCAGTCAGATGGAAGCGTTGTATCAGGCTGTGGTGCGGGGTGACTGCTGAGCAACATCCGAGTAGCCCGCCATCCACTCGCCGATCTCATCACGACGCCCCATTCGAGTCAGCGTATGGCGCACCTCACTGCGAATGTCTTCACGCTGGGGCTCGAGTACAGCCGCCCGGTGAAAAGTGTCTAGGGCAGCCGAAAGGCTTCCGTGTTCTTTATGGTGCCTGCCAAGAGCGAGCAGCACCTCAAGATAGCCCGCCCGGAACTCAGCCCGCCGGCTGACGACCCACTGAGTATCGCAGGTTTCCAAGTACGGGCCGCGATACAGGCTGACCGCCCGTTTCAGGTGACTCAGCTGCGTCGGTCCTTCGACGAGGCGTGCTGTCGAAAGACAGTCGACAAAGGCCTTGACATCGTAGTGGAGATTGATAGTGTGGTTCAGGTGATACTGACCGCCGCGATGCAGGAGGACATCCATATCCAGGATGCGATGCAGGCGGCGTTTGGTTACGTGGAAGACGTTGACCGCCTGTTTAACTGGCAGTTCCGGCCAGAAGGTAGAGCAGATGCGATCGCGCGTTGCGGCACGTCGATCCAGCATGTAGAAGAACAGCAGGCGCGGCAGCTGGCCTTCCCAGTCCACCAACTCACCGTTGCGGTAGACAATGCCCGGGCCGAACGCACGCACTTCGATGGTGGGTGCTTCCAGCTGATAGGTGATCACGCCTGTGCTTTGCTCGGTTTGGATCACGACAGCCTGCTGCCGCACAACCAACGGCATCCAGGCGATACCAGGCATCTGCCGTCCGTTGAGCAGAATGTGCCAGCGATCGGGCAGGCACGCCAGGCAGTGTTCGGTAAAGGCCAGGATCTCGGGTGGAGCGCGGTCGAATTCGTCGATGACTAGCAAACGGTGCTGGTTGTTTGCGACAGACAGGTCGGTGCACAGTGCGCTGGCCAAACCGACCGCATCGGCTTGAGGCAGTGCGGTCAGGGTGTGCTTGGTGCCGATCTGCTGGGCCAGCGCTTCAACGAGTGATGCGATGAAGTGACGCAAGGTGGTATCATCGGAGCCCAAACTGTGGTATATCACAGGCCAATGCGCCTCATACATCAGTGAGGCAATGATCGCACCCCGATGCCTGATCTGAGGATGCAGGATGATGAGGCGTTTGTCTGCGATCTGGGAAAGCTGAATCTGGTACACAAGACCCCCTGTAGTGAAAGAGTACAGGACTCAGGGGGTAATTGCAATGGGAAAAGGGATCCTCATGAGCAAACTGCGCCCAACCAGCATTACATTGGACAACGAAAAGCATGAACTGCGCATCGAATGGCCGGACGACCATACGAGCGTATATCCGCTGAACCAACTGCGTGAAGCGTGCCCGTGCGCGTTTTGCCGCGGCGGCCACGACAAGATGGGCCGCGAACATGACCCGGTCCTGTTGGAGATTGCGCCAGTGAAGCACTATCAGGTGGAGCACATCCAAAAGGCCGGGAAATATGCACTTCAGATCTGGTGGGATGACGGGCATAACGCTGGCATCTACAGTTGGGAGTACCTGCGGAAGCTGGCACCGCCGCCCGGTGAGGATTGATGCGGTATGTTGAGTAAGAACAGCTTGCGGATTTTTCGGCGAACGGGGCGGTGAGAAAATGCGAGAAAAAGGGGTGATCTTCGATTGGGGCGGTGTTCTGGACCGTACTGTAGACTATTCATACCGGATTGCTTGGGATCACCGGTTGGGTAGGGAGCCTGGCACAGTCGAACGCACCGTGCATGGGATCGAGGCCTGGCGTCTGCTCCAGTTGGGCAGCCTTGCGGAAGACGACTATCGCGCTGCGGTGCGGGAGGCCCTTGCCATCAGCGCGGAGGAGACCATGCAGCTGCTCGGCGATTTTTACCAGGGCGATCAGGTAGATACGTCGCTGCTTAACTTCGTGCGATCGCTGCATGCACACTCTGAGGTCAGAACGGGCCTCCTGAGCAACAACGCACACTTTTTGCATAAGCGTCTGGATGAGACGCGGGCCCGCGACGCATTTGATGCAGTGGTTGTGTCCGCCGATATTGGTGCCATGAAGCCCGACCCAGCAACGTATCAGGCCGTGCTGCAGGCGTTGGATCTGCCAGCCGAACAGTGCATCTTCATTGACGACTCACCAGCCAACGTCGCAGGTGCGCGGTCAATTGGCATGGCTGCCATTCATTTCACGGCTTCCGTTGATGTTCAAACGGAAGTTAAAGGATGGCTGTGGTAGGATGAGCATGCAACGAATGTGCATCGCACACGTATAGACTAATGGACGTATACGTACCAACCATGGAGGCAGAACAATGGCCGATGACACGACTCCGGAGGTCGAGGTCCAGACAGAACCGTCTGATTTTGCCCAGCACATGCGCAATTCAGCCGAAGCCGTAGCCAAACAGTGGGGCAGCCTCATCCCGGGTGAATTCTGGGACTACGGGCGTGAAGCCCGCAAGGAGTTCCTGCTGGGGATGCGTGCCGCAGTGGACAGCGCTATCGACCGGCTGGAGCGCCGCCAGACGGAAGCACCGCAGGGATCCACCCGCGGGCCGAGCAAAGTTCAGGTTGAAGTGGACTAAGACCCGTCAAACCAAAACACCCCGCACAATGCGGGGTGTTTGTCTTTTTGGGTGGCTAGTGGGGCTCGAACCCACAACCTCTTGAGCCACAATCAAGCGCTCTACCTTTGAGCTATAGCCACCATAACGCCTGGGATTGTAGCGTGCTCGTCGTTCAGGCGCAAGAGGGAGCACGCTGACGCGGCTCCCCTGCCACCGAACGCTCAGATCATCATTTCCTGCATGATCTCGTCAAGGGCTTCCTTTGATGGGCGCAGCACGTCTTCGCCCAGATCAACGAGCGGTGTGTCGATCAGGTTCTCCACGTCGTGCAGCGTGCGACGTTCCGGCTCAAAATAGAGCAGGCCTGTGAGGATCTTGTTCGAACGGCGTGCTTCTTCAACCTGCCGGATGGCTTCATGGCGGTTGGTCGGGTCATACGAGTCTTCATCGACTCGCTTGAGCACCACACGCGATCCATCGTGCATCTCAACGAGGATCTCGCCCTGACGTTCGTAGGTCCTCTCGTCGATCTCGATGTTCTCAGCCTGTGGCACATAGCCGACGAACTCAACTTCGTGCAGAACATCAAGGTTCTCACGCACGTAGGAGTAACTCTTGGTGGATGCGTCTGTATCGTTGAACGCCACACACGGGCTGATGATATCCAGCACGGCCAGACCATTATGCCGGATGGCGGCGGAGAGCAGAGCCTGCACCTCACGCGGGGAACCCGAGAAGGAACGTGCCACAAAGGACGCACCGCCGACAATGGCCTCAAGGGCGATGTCGACTGCCGGGTACTCATTGATGCCGTAATACTTCTGCGGCACACCCTCATCCTGCGTGGCGGAGTGCTGGCCTTTGGTCAGACCATATACACCGTTGTTCTCAATGATGTAGACCATGGGGACATTGCGACGCATGACGTGCTTGAACTGCCCCATGCCGATGCTGCCGGTGTCACCATCACCGCTGACACCGATTGCGATCAGGCTGCGGTTGACGGCCATTGCGCCCGTGCCAACGGAAGGCATGCGCCCGTGCAGTGCATTGAATCCGTGGGAGCGCCCCAGGAAGTACGCCGGTGACTTGCTTGAGCAGCCAATCCCGCTCAGCTTGATCACGCGGTGCGGCTCAATCGCCATATCGTAAGCGGTTGAGATGATCTGGTTGGAGATCGCGTTATGGCCGCAACCGGGGCACAACGTGCTCGGACGGCCCTTGTAGTCATTCTTGGTGAGGTCGAGTGTGTTTGTCTTTGCCATGATTACTCGTGCTCCATGATGCTGTCAACGATGAACTTTGCAGTGAACGGCAGACCATCCAGGTAAGCGATTGACTTAAGGCGGGTCGCCAGCTCCGGATAGTCCATAATGATGATTTTCGCCAGCTGGCCATCGAAATTGTTTTCAACCACATAGACCGTGTCGTGTGCTTCAATGAATTCGCGCACGGCAGGGCTCAGCGGGAGGGCGCGCACGCGCATATAGTCGAAGGTCTTATCGTGGGCAGCAAGGCGGTCACGGGCCTCAACCACCGCCGGATCGACCGTTCCGAACGCGATCACGCCGAAATCCGCAGCGTCAACCGTTTCAACGATAGGCTGTGGCAGCTTGTCGCGCGAGCCAGCGATCTTGTTCGTCAGGCGGGTGAGGTTCTCCACCCACACGTCGCTGTTCTCGCTGTAGACGGCCCACTCATCGTGACCTGTTCCGCGGGTGAAGTATGCGGCCTGCGGATGTGGGGTGCCCGGCAGGGCGCGGTAGCCGATGCCATCACCGTCCACGTCATGATAGCGGCCCCAGCGCTTGTATTCTTTGATGTGCTCGTTGAGCTGTTCGGCATTGAGCACTTTGCCACGGTCCATCGGCTCGTCGGGATAGTCGAACGGTTCTGTCATCCAGAGGTTCATGCCTAGGTCGAGGTCACTGAGGACAAAGACCAACGTTTGGAAACGCTCAGCGATGTCAAAGGCGCGCCACCCGAACTCGAAAGCCTCCTTCAGGTTGGCAGGCAGCAGGCAGATATGCTGTGTGTCACCATGGCCAAGCATGTAGGATGCCAGCAGGTCGCCCTGCGAGGTACGAGTCGGCAGGCCGGTGCTTGGGCCCACGCGCTGGATGTTCCAGATCACAGAGGGGATCTCGGCGAAGTACGCCATGCCCGCAAACTCGGACATCAGCGAGATGCCCGGTCCGGACGTGGCAGTCATAGCACGCGCGCCAGCCCAGCCAGCACCGAGCACCATGCCAATCGCAGCGAGTTCGTCTTCCGCCTGAATGATGGCGTAGGATGCCTTGCCCGTTTCCTTGTCAATGCGGAACTTGCTGAGGTACTTCATGGCGTTGTCGGCCACGCTGGAAGATGGTGTGATCGGATACCATGAGAGCATCTGCACGCCGCCAAATGTTGCGCCGAGTGCGGCGGCGGCATTGCCTTCCATCAGCAGCTTGCCTTTGGTCTCGTCCATGCGCTCGACGCGGAATGGCGAGGGACGATCATAGTTTTCCTCAGCGTAAGCATGGCCCAACTTGATGACGCTCATGTTGAGGTCCACGACCTTTTGTTTGCCCGGGAACTCCGCGTTCAGCGACGCTTCGATCTCAGCGAGTTCAATGCCGATAAGGGATGCCAGCGCACCGACGTAGACCATATTGCGGACACGTTCACGCAGGCTGCGCTTAACGTCGGTCTGGTCCATGATATCGTCTACGGGCATCGCATAGGTGAGGATGTCATCACGGGTCGGCTCGTAGCGAATGCCGCTGTCGTAGAGACAGACGCCGCCTGCCGGGAGCTGCTTGATATCCTCAATGATAGTGGACTTGTTCATCGCGACGAGGACCTGGTTTTCCTCTTTGCGCGCGACGTAGCCATCCTTACTCACTCGAATGGTGTACCAGGTTTGCAAGCCTTTAATATTGGACGGGAAAATGTTCTTGCCGTTGACGGGGATCCCCATACGGAAGAGGGACCGGATCACCAGGGAGTTGGATGTCTGGCTGCCAGTACCGTTGACTGTTGCCACGATGATCTGGAAGTCATTGACAATCGTCTCATCCCCCACTGCTTGTTCCGGGGCTTGTAAAACGTCTGCCATAGTATTTTCTCTCTTTGTTTCTTGTCACATTAATCGGATAGATCGGACTTATCCTATTTATCCGATGTTTCTTGTACTCCGATGATAGCACACCAGAATTTGGATGCAAACTCAGTTGGTGTCTTTTGTGGGATCGACTTCGCGAACAGGCACATAGCCCGGGGCCAACGCCCACCACGCCAATGGGTCGACCGGTTGACCGTTCACGATCACCTCGAAGTGGAGGTGGGGTCCGTTTGTCCGCCCGGAGGCCCCCGCAGCCGCTACAAGCTGGCCCGGCATCACCTGATCGCCCACCTCCACGAAAAAGTCGGAGCAGTGTGCGTACAACGTGAACACACCAAAACCATGATCGATGATCAGCACGCCACCGTATACTTCCAATGCTGCCGCCGCCGCGACCCGTCCACTCGCGACAGCGTAGATCGGTTCACCTACAGAGCGGCGGAAGTCAGCGCCAGTGTGGTACTGCTGCCACAAGCCGCCGTTGTAGATGCGGTCTCCGCCGAAGCGCGATGTCACGATGCCGGCGGGGACGGGCAGGTCAAACGGCCACTGCGCGCGTGCGGGTGTGGTGACTTCTGAAAGCACCTCATCGAGGAAGTCCGCCTCGCGTTCGTTGATCGCCGGATCCAGCAGGGGCACAAGGCTGAGTGGCAGGGCGATCTGTTCAAGCGGATACCTGTACTCCGTCACGGTGACTGCACGTTCAAACGTTTGCTGCGCGCCTGTGACCGGATCACGCGTTGAGACCGACACGGTTCGGATGCCGGGTTCGGCATCAAAGGGAAAGGCGAAATAGGCCAGATAACCTTGGTCGGTGCTGTGCACCGGCAGCGGCTCACCGGCGAGTTCAACGGTGACTTCCAACGGATGGGGGCCATTGATTGCAATGAAGCCGCCCTGCGCCGGACGCACGGTCTCCGGCTTGACAGTCACATCCACGGTGGGTGTGATGGGCCGTGCAAAACCGATCCGGGGCGTGGCGGCGGCTGCCATGATCACAAGGAGCATGGCGGTAAAGGTTGAGCGCAACATTGCACCTGCCTGCTGTTTCAAGTCGTACGGGGGATACTAGCGGTTTCGGGCGGTGGCAACCAGATTTCCAAAGCTGTCGACGGTGGCAGCCCAGCCCGGCGGGACGACCGTCGTTGTATCCAGCTGGGTGATGATGGCCGGTCCCACAATCAGGTTGCCAGCTCCCAGATCGCCGCGATGATATACGTACGTGCCGGTTGGATGGGTGGGCTGAAACCAGACCGGGACCTGGTCAACGTGTTGGGCATTGGGTCCGCCTGGGTCAACCCGGGGTAGGGTGGGTGAAGGTGTGTGCCCTGTCGCCTGTACGCGCACAGCCGTTGTTTCAACCTGCTGGCTGCGGCGTGCGTAGCCAAAACGCTGTTCGTGCACCGTATGGAAGTCTTCTCCTGCGGTCAGATCAACGGTGAGGGTGTGCGACTGTCCTGCGTAGCGCATATCGGCCAGGTGACGGATTGTCATGGTTGCGGCACTGAACCCCTGCGCCGAAAGATCGGCACGCGCGCGTGCGTCAAGGGTGGAAAGCACTTTTCTCACCATACCGCTAGAAACGCCCTGCGCGTAGTCACGGACATGATCCGCGAGCACCATCCCGAGCGCGGACAGCACACCGGGCGCAGGTGGGATCAGCACGCGAGGGATCCGCAGGGCAGAGGCGAGTTCGCAAGCGTGCAGCGGGCCGGCTCCGCCAAAGGCCACCAACGTGAACCGGCGCGGATCATGGCCGCGTTCCACGGAGATACGCCGCACGGCACGCTGCATCC
>JAADYX010000234.1 GCA_010092885.1 Chloroflexota bacterium
GATCCGGCGATCATTGAGCAGTTCGGCGGGTATCCGGTCCTGCAGGAGGGCAACTCGCTGGCCTATATCGCGGCCAAGCTGCTGGTCTTCGGCGAGATCCTGCCCAGCGGCGACCGTGACGTGTGGATCCACCCCATGGCGTTTGCCGGGTGGGCGGGCCTGCTGGTCACCGCGCTCAACCTGATCCCGGTTGGCCAGTTGGACGGCGGGCACGTCATCTACGGGTTGTTCGGCAAGAACGCGCAGCGCGCCCGCACCCCGGTGATCATCGCCCTGCTGGTGATGGGCGTGCTGGGTGCCCTGCAGGAGGGGGCACGCTCAGCCGTGCAGGCTGGGGTGGCCAGCGGCACCTTGGGCAACGCCCTCACCACCATCAGCGATCTGCCCCTGCCCGGCTGGACGGGATGGCTGCTGTGGGCGGCGCTGCTGTTCTTCCTGGCGCGCGGCCATGCCCCCGTGCTCAATGAGATCACCGAGCTGGACACCACCCGGCGGAGCGTCGGGGTGGCGATGATCGTCGTCTTCGTGCTGATCTTCACGCCGCGCCCGCTGTTGATCACACCGATACCCGTGCTCGTGTTTGCCACCTTCACCCTGGCAGGGAAGCTGTATGCAGGCCGTTATCGCCAGCCCTGATCCCGACCACTTCGAGCGGCTCAGTGCCATGGTCAACGAGATCGGGCAGACCTTCACCATCCGCGTGGACCTGGACGTTTACCCACGCCTGACGCTGGCCGTCGCTGAGCGGTTTGACCAGAGCCGCATCGAGCCCGCGCTGGCGAAAATCGCGGCGGCGCACGCGCCGGTCACCCTGACGACCTCCGGGCTGGGCATGTTCACCGGCGCGGAGGTCGGGCTGTATGTGGCCGTCGTCAAGACGCCGGTGCTGGTCGCCTTCCACCGGGCCGTGTACGCCGCCGTCGAACCGCTGGCCACCGCCATGGAAGCGGCCTACGCCCCGGCGGTCTGGCTGCCGCACCTGCCGCTCGTCCGCGAGGATGTCTTCAAGGGCGATATCGCGCCCATTGCCGGGTACCTCAGCCGCCGCAAGTTCAGCTGGCAGCTGGCCATCGTTGACCTCGTGTACTCCGTGGATACCACGCTCACACCACGCCGCTTGTTCAAACTGCCCCTGACGGGAGGATCGGATGGGACGCATCGCGGCCCTGCTGGATGACCACCACACCACCCTGATCCGCCACCTGCGCAAGGAGATCCGGGCGGAGAACAAACCCGAGGTGCCGCACATCGCGCTGCACGTCGGGCGCTACAGCGCCCCACCCACCGATCTCGGCAGTGCGCTGCGCACCTTCGCCGCGGAGATGCCGCCGCTGAAGGTCACCTCCACCGGCCTGGGCCTGTTCACGGGCCGCCAACCGACCGTCTACCTGGCGGTCAACCGCAGTGAGGCGCTCAACACGCTGCACCACAATGTGTGGTACGCCCTGCGTGACCACGCCCGCGATCCGGTAGACCATTACCGCCCCGCCCGCTGGATCCCCCATGTGACGCTGGGCTACCCGCCCAACCGCCGCCGCCTGGAACAGACCGTGGAAGCCCTGGTCAGCCGGTCGCTGGTGTTCACACTGACAATCGACCGGCTGGCCGTCATTGACGATGCCGAGGTTGATGTGGAGGTCCCCCTGGGATGAGTGACGACGACCCGACAGACTGGTTCGAGCCGCTGTACGCCGGGGCGGATGCTTCCGGGCGTGGGGTGCCGTGGGCGCGCATGCAGCCCGACTCAATGCTGGCTGAGTGGCTGGCGCGTGCCGGTGAGCACGGCGGGCAGGCCCTCGTGATCGGCAGCGGGTTGGGCGATGACGCGGAAGCCGCCGCCGCAGCAGGCTACGCAACCACCGCCTTTGATGTGGCTCCCAGCGCGATCAAGCTGGCCCGGCAGCGCTTCCCTGAGTCAGCGGTTGCCTACCGCACCGCCGATCTGCTTGACCTGCCGCCCGCGTGGCAAGCCGCCTTCGATCTGGTGGTGGAGATCCGGACCGTGCAGTCGCTGCCCCCGGATGTGCAGCCGGAGGCGGTCGCCGCTGTGCGTCAGGTGGTTGCGCCGGGCGGGCGGCTGTTCGTGGGGGCGCTGGTCCGCGCGGATTGGGTGCCGGTGCAGGGCCCGCCGTGGCCGCTCAGCGAGCCGACCTTCGCCGCCTTTGGGGCGGGCTTCACGCTCAGCAGGCAGCAGCAGCAGACGGTCGGGCCGGGCATACGCCGCGTCTGGCACGTGTACCGGCGGGATTGAACCCGCCCCCGACTTGTGCCCTGCTGCATAACCCCTATACTGGGAAGCACAACCAGTGCACCCAAGGACACTCACCATGGGCGATCTCTTTCACGGGCCCGGTTTTCTCGGCACCAACGGCAACTTTCTGGCGGACCTCGGCCTGTTTTTGGTCGGGGGCGTCTCGCTTCTGATGACGGTGGGCGCCGGCCTGAACCTTGTCTTCGTGCTGTGGCTGATGGTCGGCCCGTACATCGGTGAGGTCGCGCTTGAGTTCGGCAGCCCGCCGTACCCGCCCGGCTTCTACTGGGTGCCGACCGTGCACGGCCTGATCGGGTTGGCGGCGGTGTTCTTCGGCCTCCTGATGGTGGTCCGCGGCCACGAGATGCAGTTCCTGCCGGAGGCCCTGCGCTTCAACAACTACAAGCCCTTCATGCGGGTCACGTACGGGCTGTACATGCTGGCCACCCTCATCGGGATTGGGGTCTACCTGATGTGGTTCGTCATTTCACCGGAGCCGCCTGACTACACCAACTGGCTGCTGATGCCGCTGGCCTGATATCAGTTTGATCTAAAATACTTACAAATTCCTTGTTTCGACTGTCAAAAGTATGTTAGCGTAAGGCTGAAGCAGTCCACACACAGCTGCTTCATAACTGTACCTACGCCCTATTAGCCAGCCACAATCGGGAGAACGACCCATGCCAGACGAAGACAATACGCTGGATCAATTACGAAGCCGAGCCGAGCGGGCCCTTTCCAACAAGGATGACACGTCATCCCACCACGACGAACAGAGCATCGAAGACCTGCTGCATGAGGTGAACGTCTACCAGGTTGAGCTGGAGATGCAGCTGGAAGAACTGCGGCAGGCCAACGAGGAGCTGCAAGCGACCCAACAGCGGTATGCCAGCCTCTTTGACAACGCACCGGTCGGCTATGTGGTTACGAACGAACAGGGCGTGATCCGGCAGGCCAACTCGACCGCCGCGGCCCTGCTGCGTGTTGACTCCCTGCAGGGCGATACGCTGGCGATCTACATCGACCCTGCCAGCCAGGACGCCTACCATCTGCTCAAGCGCGAGGCGCTCTCGGCCAGCGGCCCGGTGGACGGTGAGGTGCGGGTTCGCCGCAAGGACGACCAGACCTTCCACGCCCGGCTGATCATCCATCGCATGAACAACACCGAACTGCGCACCGCCATCGTGGATATCAGCCCATTGAAGGAGGCTGAAGAGTCTCTGCAGCGTTCGCTGGCGCGGGAAAAGGAGCTCAACGACCTGCGTGAGCGCATGCTCCAGGTGATCGCGCACGAGTTCCGCACACCGCTGACGTCGATCATCGTCTACAGCGACCTGCTGGAACGCGGCAGCGCCGATCTGACCGAGGAGGTGCGCAGCCGCCGCTTCCAGACGATCCGCAATATGGTGTGGTACCTCAACAACCTGGTGGATAAGGTCCGCAGCGTGCACCGGCTGGAGGAAGGCCTGCCGGAGCTGAACCTGCGCACCTTTGAGCTGTTGGCTTTTGTGCAACCGCTGGTTGAGGATATCTCCGTGCTCAATGAGGAAGGCCAGCCGGTGGAGCTTGAGGTGATCTGTTCCGAGTCCATGGTGATGGTCACCTGGGACCAAAACCTGCTGCGCACCATCCTGATGAACCTGATCGGCAACGCGCTGAAGTACTCCGGGGCAGCCGTGGCCTGCAAAGTCGAGTGCGATGGGGCGTCCGTGCGCTTTCGCATCACCGATGAGGGGGCGGGCATCTCACTGAAGGACCAGGAGCACATGTATGAGGCCTTCTACCGGGGTGAGAACGCACGCTTCATCCCGGGCACGGGCATCGGGCTGTACGTGGTGGAACGCGCCGTGGCCGCGCACGGCGGCACCATCCGCTGTGTCTCCGCCCCGGACCAGGGCACGACGTTCATCGTGGAGCTGCCGCAGCATGCCGAAACCGACAGCCTCCAGTTGAACTAAAAAACGGGGCGCCCTCCGGGAGCGCCCCACTCGTCAGTCCTGTTCTTCACGCAGATGGTCCATCAGGTCACGGTAGAGCGAGCGCTCGCTCAGGCGTTCGACGGCCTGGGTGAGCTCGCCCATGCGGTGCGCGAGCCGGTCGTTGGCCTCCTGGATGAAGGCCCGCCACTCGGCGTCGCGCGCGTTGAGGTGCACCAGAAAGCGCTGCGTCAGGTAGGCGACGATCAGCACGAACGGCGCTTGAACAAAGGCGGTCAGCAGCGGCTCAGGCATACTGGCACCGCACCCGCAGCATGATCGCGACCAGAGTCTGGCTGCTGCTGCTGGCCGTCTCGACCCGCACCGCGAACAGATCGCCGGGCCCGGCTTCCACAAACAGCGAGGTGAGGTCCAGCTCCACAAGTTGGTCCTCCAAGAAGGGCAGCACCAGCCCGGTGACCGCCCGCGTGTGCGCGCTGCGCAGTTCGCCCACGGACCCGTAGGCGGCCTCTGCGTTCAGCAGGATGCTGCCATCGTCACGGCCCACGCCCAGCATATGCACGGCCTCCAGCGTGGCCATGTTGACCGGCAGCTGCCCGTTGTAGACCACGAAGTCGCCCGTGACGTTGCCACGCAGATTGGCCCCGCGGAAGTCCCCGGCGCTGCCGCCGGAACTGCGTGCAGCGAGGGCCAGGTAGAACGCCGCCGTGCGCGTGTGCAGATGGCGGGTGTTGTCCACCACATCCTGATTCCAAATGGCAGCGGTGATCAGATCCCCGGTCTGCCGGGTGGTTGGGTCCTGCCATACCATAGAATGGCTCCTTTCACAGTTGGGGGGCCAGGCTGGCCCCCCTTGTTTCAGTTGGCCGGTCAGCCGCGCTGGCCATCCTCATAGGCGATGGCCGCGATCAGGGCGGTGCCGAGTGCGGTGAGCACCACCAGCAGTTCGGCCTGCACGGGCTCCAGCTCCGGCACGAGCACGATCAGCGCGTTGACGATCAGCGTTATCAGCGCAACCATCACCTTGCGGCTGCGCAGCAGGGCCAGCAGCGGCCCCAGTACAGGTGTGAGTTCGTCTTCCATCTGTCAATCCTCCTGATTGGTGTGTGCGTTTTGGCGGGAAGTCCTCCTCAATACCCGACGCGCGTCATCTGCCCGAGCTCGCCCAGACCGGCCTCGCCGAGCAGCCAGTACGTCACCGGATCGGCGGGCGAGGTCCACCAGGTGACCCGGTGGCTCGCGCCCAGCGCGGTGATCACGTGGCGGATGCGGTCCACGAAGACGCCCACCGGAGCCGGGCCCAGCCGTGGATCGCTGATCGCCAGCCGCTGGTTGATCTCCGCGCCGATGCCCAGCAGCAGCCCCCGGTTGCTGACCGTGGCTTCCATCTCAACCGTCAGGCGCGGCTGTGGATCGGCCAAGCGTTGGAGCAGGCCCAGCGCCCGGTCCGCGGCCACCGCCGGGTCGCTGAGCAGGCGCAGGTCCAGGCGCAGCGGATGCCGCCCGGTGGCCACCTGCGCATCGACATCAGCCACGGCGATGGTCACGGGGTTGAAGGCCCGCAGCGGCAGCCCAAACAGGCGCAGCGTGTGCACATACAGCACCTGATCGCGCCGGTTGAACAGCCGGATCCGGGCCGCCGAAGCGCCCGCTTCCAGCTCAAGCGTCACATCCCCGGTGGCGACCTTCCCCTTGTCCGGGTCGCGCCGCGTGCGCACCTCGATCGCCGCGCGCACGTCCAACGCCCCGATCCAACGCAGGTCGCCCTCACCGGTATAGCGTGCACTGAGCGCCCGCTCGACGCCCGGTTCCAGCCGGAGCACGGTGGCCGCCTGCCACAACCGGACCTCGCCGGTGCCTACCTCACGCGGGTAGAGCGTGATCGCCACTTGGTTGGCCAGCCCCGCCGCCGACCAGTCCGCCTCCAGCGCGGTCAGCCCCACATCGATGGTCAGATCGGGGCCAACACGCGCCGGGCGGTGGTGCCGGTCGTGGAAGGTCGGCGTGCCGTCCGCCGCGATGAAGAACTGCCCGCCCTCGCTGGCGACCACCTCCTGCAGGGCGCGGCGCAGCGACCAATCCGGCCCCCACATATCGCCCACAAACGGGAACACGCTCTGCCCCTCATCAAAGGCCTTGCCGGTGAATGTGTCCGCCAGCTGAGTATCGGTGCCCAGGCGCGCCACAAGGTCCAGCTGCCAGAAGACCGCCGCTTCCGGCGCGATGAAGCCCCGGTCCACCAGCACATTGACCAGATCGCGCGGTACGGCGTCAAAGGTCAGCGGGAAGGTGCCCAGGGTGGTGCGCTCCAGCGCGCCCATGGCATCGGCAGCCGCCACCTGTGTGACGCCATCGCCCGGGCGGATACGTGTGATCCGGCCCAGGAACAGCCCCGCGAAGGTTCCGCGGCTGGCCGCCCGCAGCCTGACCGGTGCCCCCACCCGGAAGCCCGCCAGCTGCTCGGGATCGCCGGGCGTGTAGCGGCCCTGCGCATCGAGCAGGGCGAAGGTCAGTGTGCCGGGCACCGCCACCGGGTCGCCGGGCACCAGCCCGCGCTCCACGATGACCGGCGTCGGGCCGTGCAGGTCATCGCCGATGGGCAGCCAGCTGCCCGGTTCCGTCTCGATCTCCATTCGATAGTCCACACGCGGCATGGGGTCCTCCTCTCACGCCACACGGCGCAGCCACTCGTGCTGGAAGACCGCCCCGTAGAAGCGCACCCCGGCGTAGGTGACCACGCCCGGCAGCACCGCGCGCAGCGTGAGCTCATAGTCGAGCACATCGCCGAGGGTGCCGTCCTCGCTGACGGCCGTCAGGTAGGCATCCACCGTGTCGATCAGGTCAGGCAGGACGGCGCTCAGGCCGCCTTCCGACCAGGCGGGCTGCCAGTAGAGCACGTGATCCACACGCAGGGCGGCCTGCCACACGCTGCCGTCGTAGGTCAGGGTGGCCAGACCGGCCTCGCCTCCCGACTGTGGGAAGGCCGGGGCCAGCGCGGGCAGGCTGGCGGCGGGCAGCGCCGTGGGCAGCTCATCGAGATCAAAGCTGGTGGCCACACCCGGCACACTGATCGCGGCCAGCGCGGTGAACGCCTCACGCCAGGTCATGCGGCACCTGCCTTCACCCGGATGCGCGTGTAGGGCGTCAGCATCTGCAGGATGTCCCACGGCAGGCGCGGCGGCGCGGCGATCACCCCGCGCTCGTCGACTTCCAGCGTGGGGGCATCCGTGCCGGTATCCCGCTGGCGATAGAGCCACGCGGCCAGCCGGGTCGCGGCCTGCTCGATCACCTCCGGCGGGGTGGCGCTGTAGCCCCACTCCCCCGTGATCGCGATCAGGTCGTCGGGTGCGCTCGTCCACACCTTGCCGGTTGTCGCCCTGATGCTGACCCCGAAGTAAGGCGGCATGTTCAGCGGGCGCAGGATCACGTCCTGGGTTGGGTCGATGGCGTCGCCGCTGCCGTTGTCGATGGCCGTAACCGCCAGCAGATCGGCATCCAGCAGCAGGATCGCCCCGCTGAGGTGCGCGCCGCTGGTGCTGTAACGGCGGGTTTCCGTGCGGGCCTGGAACCAGCGCCCGGTCTGGTCGTCGATCAGGCGGCTGGCGCGCGTGACCAGCTCACCGATCAGCGCGTCGTCGGTGCCCGTTGTGATGTGTAGATAGGCTGTCTCTTATACACATCTGACGCTGCCGACGAAGGC
>JAADYX010000235.1 GCA_010092885.1 Chloroflexota bacterium
GATCTTTGGGCGTGGACCTGCGTTGAAGAACTCGCTGTAGGTCGCGCCGACCGAGATGACGGAGCCCACGCACGCCGGGAAGGAGATGCCATTTGTGATGCCGCTGTTTCCGGAGGCAGCGACATTGGTCACGCCCAGCGCGGTAAGCGCATCATGAGCGGCGGTGTTGGCCGGGTCGAACGCCTCACAGCTGCCCACATCATTGAAGCTAACGCCCACCACGCCGAGGCTCAGGTTGGCGACATCGGTGCCCAGCGTGCCGTGGTTGGTGATCAACCAGTCCAGCCCGGCAAGCGTGTCGGAACTGTAAAACCCGTCGCCGTCATTGCTGCCCAACCGTATCGCCACGATCTGCGCGTCAGGTGCCACACCGACTGACGCCACATTGCCGTCACTCGTGATCACACCGCTGACCCATGTGCCGTGGCTCTCGTAGTCTTCAGCGCTGTCGCCCGTCAGGCCGCCGTCACTGCTGCTCGGGCAGTTGGGCGAGAACGTCACATCGAAGCACTTCTCATCGAGGATGGTCCCAGTGGGGAAGTCCGGATGGTTGGTGTCAATGCCGCTGTCGAGCACGGCCACGGTCGTGCCGAGGCCGGTGTAGCCGTTAGCGTGGACATCATCGGCATTGATCAGCGGCACGGATTGGGCAAGCATCAGCTCCATCTCGCGCACCGGCACGATGTGCCTGACGCTGCGTTCGCGCTCCAAGGTGAGTAGGTCCTGCTCGCTGGTAAGGGTCATCACCAGCATGGGCAGGCTTTCCAGCCGGTGGCTTACTGCCACGCCCGGCACCCGCGCCAGGAAGGCATCCTGCGTGGCGTCGATGCCGGCGCGCGCGGTCGGCGTGCCGGGGGCTGCCGTGCTGGTATGCTCCAACACGACGATGACGTCCGTTGAGTCGTGTATCGTCAGCTGATCGGTGATCTCCTGCCGGTTGCCGCCTGCTGCGCTGGGTGCCGCGTAGACATGGGGGGCTGTGCTCAGCAGAGCGATAAACAAAACAATCGGTATAAGGAAAATGCGTTTGCGCATCGGGCTTTCTCCCGCTTAAGTGTATCCGGTCACAGTATAAGCATGAACGGCACGGCCTACAAGCAAAATGCGGGCACGACCTGTTGGCCGCGCCCGCACTGAGCAGTGTGGATTAGGATGTCAGTTGCGTGTGATCGATACAGCGTCGATGCCGAGCAGGCCGCTGCTGATATTGCGCCAGCCGATGCTGATGTGGGCGCTGTCGAAGGCGCCGGCGGCTGTCGCGGTACAGGTGATCTCAGTCCAATTGAAGGTGCCCCGGTTCGCGACCAGGCACTGGCCCACCCCCACGTTTGAGCCGCCGCTGCGCAGTTCAAGCCGCGTGCCGATCAGGCCGCCGGAGGAGACGTTCTGCCCTGCGACGTAGAAGGTCAGCTCAACCTGATCGTTCGTCTGTCCGGCCAGCGGCACCTCCTGCCGGATGAGTTCCTGTGCGCTGTTGGCGTTCAGCAGCAAAAGCTGGCTGCCGTCAAACGCCTGCGGGTTGCTGATGACGCCTTCCGGTCCGCCACCGCTGGTGATCAGGGACCAGTTCCCGCCGAGGGGCAGTTCAAAGCTGGGGTTGAGCACACACGGATCGGTGGTGACGCCAACCGGATCCGACCACGGCGAGAGATCGCCGCTGCGCTCACTGCGCACGCGGTAGTAGTAGGTGCTCGCGCAGCTTAAGCCGCTGTCGCTAAACGAGGTCACATCGGCGGCGGTCGCTCCGGCGTTCTGCCAGGGCCCGCTCGGCGATGAACCCTGCTGGATCTGGAAGCTGGTCTCGTCAGAGGTATCCGTCCACGTGAGGGTGATCGCCGTGCGCGAGTCCGCAGAGGCATTCACATCCGTCGGTGGGTAGGGGACCCCAATGGCAACACCCGCAGCGTCCGTCAGGAAGGAGGGCTCCTGATCGGCGTTCAGATAGTCAGCGATGTTGAGGAATACCTGTCCGTCGGCAGGCGGCGGTGGGAAGGCGACGAGATCCAGTGTGGCCGTGTCGCCCGGATCAAGTTCGCCGATGTACCACACACCGTTCTTCGGATTATAGACTCCGTGGGAAAGGACGTGTTTGTCGTAGTCCAGACCGTCGGGCAGCCGGTCGATCAGCTTGACGCGCGTGGCCAGTTCAGAGCCTTCGTTCTTCACCGTGATGCTGAAATCAACTGGCGCACCAACCGGAACAGAGTTATTGCCAACCGTCTTGTTGATGGTCAGGCTGACCGAGTCGGTCCCGGTCGTGACGATGGGGACGCCGTAGGGGCCATCGGCCAGGTCACAGGCGAAGGGCAGATTGCCCGGATCGGTGTTGTAGTCCTCCCAGAACCAAAGATCGTCAAACACGCCAGGATCCTGCACCGGATTGGTGCTGATCTCCCACGGGCAGACGCCCGCGCTCAGCGGGTAGCCGAGGTACAGGCCCATCGCCATGGTGACGTAGGGCGTCGCAAACGATGTGCCCGCGCGGTAGCGGTTGTCGGTATCGAAGTAATACCAGGCGCCGGGCATTACCACGTTGGCGGGCTGTGAGTACTCCCAGATCTCGCCCGGCACATTCTCCCAGATCTGCTCTTCAAAGCCGAGTTCGGCGCCAACCGCAATCGTTGTATCCCACCGGGCGGGGGCCAAGGTGTCGTTGGGCAGCCAGTCCGCGAAGTTACCGGAGGAGGCCGAGGTCACCACAAGCAGTTCGCTCGGATCTTCCATCGCGTATGTTTTGAGAAGGTCCTGGAGTGGTTCCAGGCTCTGTTCGTAGACGCCGTCAGTCAGCAGGTTGGAAAGGTAAGCCGGTGCATCGGGGACGCCGGGCAGGTTGTCCTCCACAAACTGCTGCAGATTGTATTCCGGGTAGCCACCCTTATTATCCTGATTGTCACGGAAGATCGGCAGGAAATCGAAGAAGTCAAACCCGGTGCTCGAATCCTCACAGGGCAGCGCGCCGAAGCTCATGTTCAGCGAGAAGCGGCTGTAGTCCTCGTATTGCAGACGGATCTTGGTGTCGATGGCGCTAGCCATCGCGGCGATATCATGGTCGATGGGGGGCGATGCATAGTCAATCGTGTCGATGATCATGGAGGGGTAGCCCGCCTCCACCAGCACCTCGTTGAGCGCCATGATCTGACTCAGGACATGGTAGCCGTGTGAGGCTCCCGCTACGCTGAAGTCATCCACC
>JAADYX010000236.1 GCA_010092885.1 Chloroflexota bacterium
CGCATTGGGATGCCGCCAACAGGCTCAATGGTGCCCATCATGGTGACCCTTAGCTCGTGGCCCGGCTTCAGCTGCGCACGGAAGCGGCGGGCGAGCATGGCCATCAGGATGTGGCTCTCCATCAGGGCGAAGTTGTTGCCAATGCAGATGCGCGGCCCACCGCCAAAGGGATGGTAGGCGTACGGGTGCCGCCCCTCCTCGTTCTCCGGCAGGAAGCGCTCCGGGTCGAAGCGCTCCGGGTCCTCCCAGAAGGCAGGGTGCCGGTGGGTGAGGTACGGCGACAGGCTGACGATCGCGCCCGCGGGCACATGGTAACCGCCGATCTCGTCGTCCGCGAGCACATCGCGCGCGTAGATCGGAGCGGCCGGGTACAGGCGCAGCGTCTCATTGAGGGTGTAGAGGGTCCAGGCCAGCGCCTTCAGATCGTCGAGGGCCAGCGTTTCCTTGCCGCCCAGCACCGTGTCCACCTCGGCGAACAGGCGCTCCGCGTGCTCCGGGCAGCGTGCCAGGGAATACCACGCAAAGGCCAGAGTCTTGGCGGTGGTCTCATGCCCGGCGAAGAACGCCGTGAACACCTCATCGCGGATGATGGCGTCCGGCATCGGCTCGCCGGTTTCCTCGTCGCGGGCCCGCATCAGTTTGCTCAGCAGGTCGTCGGGCCACTCGGCCTCCGGCAGATCGCGCCGCCCGTTGATGATCCCATACACGAATTCATCGAGCAGCTGCACCGCGCGCTTGTACTTTTGGTTGGCCGGGGTAGGGATCTCCAGCGGGATGCCGGGCACAAATCCGCGCTTTGCGGTGAACGCGAGCACGTACTCCAGCGCATCTTTCAGCCGGACGATATCATGCCCTTCTTCCACGGAGAACATCGCCTCGAGGATGATGGAGGCGGTGATGCTCATCATCTCAGTGGGCATATCCACATAGTCACCGTCTTGGGCGAGGGCATCCCAGCGCGCCATCATGCGCTCACCGTGCTTCAGCATGGTGTCGCCGAACTGCATGATGCCGCGCGGCGTGAAGAACGGCGCCATCAACCGGCGCTGACGCTTCCACATTTCCCCATTGGAGGTAAACAGCCCGTTGCCCAAAAGCAGCTCACGCGCCGACTTGTGGCTGTCACCTTTAATGAAGTTGTCCCGATTGTCCAGCACGATGTAGCGGACATCGTCCGGGTGCACGACCAGATAGGTTGCCTGCGAGCCGATCACCACGCGGGAGAGGTCGCCGTAGGTGCGCCAGTTCTCCTCCCAGATAGACAGCATGCCGCTGCGCGCGGCATCAAGGGCCACATCAATAATGAACGGGCTCATACGGCCCGGTGCTTCCTTCTGCAATGTAGATTTTCCATCCCACTCGTTATGAACGTCACAAGCAGTATACCGGCCGGACTCGGCCTTTTCCACGGCAGGCATCCTGCCGCCGGTTTGAACCTGATGCGCTTGGGCTGTGTAGTGTATAATGGAACGACACTACCATTTTAGGAGATCCCTTTATGATCAGTTTGGAAACCGCACGCACTGTGCTGGATGCCGCGCTCAGTACCGGCGCGGATCTGGCCGAGATCTACGTGGAGGATGTCACCTCCCTGCGGTTGGGGCTGGACGACTCCCGTATTGAAGAGGCCATCCGCGGCGCGGATCGCGGGGCCGGGGTGCGGGTGTTCTTCGGCAACCTGGTGACCTACGCCTACACCGACACCCTCGAAGAAGCCAGCCTGCTGGAAGCAGCCCGCGCGGCAGCCGCCGCCGGGACCAGCAGCGGGGAGGCCCGCCAGACCATCGACCTGACACAGCGCAGAAGCCCGCTTGAGTTCACCATCGAGAAGCCCATCGACCAGATGACCATCGCCGAGAAGGCCGCCATCCTTGATCAGGTGGACCGCACCGCCCGCGCCTACGATCCGCGCATCGTGCAGGTGAGCGGCTCCTACCGGGAGCGCTCCCGGCGCGTCTGGCTGTTCAACAGCGAGGGCGTGCACGCGGAGGATGAGCGCACCTTCGTGGAGGTGAGCTTCGCCGTGATCGCGCAGCAGAACGGCACGCTGCAGCGGGCGCATGAGGGTTTTGGCGCGCAGAGCGGGCTGGAGCTGTTCGACACCAACGACCCGATCGCCGTGACCAACGAAATCGCCGAGGCCGCCGTCCACATGCTCGACGCCCGCCCCTGCCCCGCCGGTGAGATGTCGGTCGTCATCACGAATGGGTGGGGCGGCGTGCTGTTCCATGAGGCCTGCGGCCACCAGATGGAAGCCGACTTCATCACCAAGGGCAGCTCGGCCTACGCGGGCAAACTGGGCGAACGAGTCGCCACCCCGCTGATCCCCGCCATCGACGCCGGCCCCATCCCCGGGCGGCGTGGCAGCCTGCGCTTTGACGATGACGGCACGCCCTCCAGCCGGACGGTGCTCATCGAGGAGGGCGTGCTGACCGAATACATGTGGGATCTGGTCGAGGCGCGCCGCGTTGGCCGTGAGAACCTGACCGGCAACGGGCGGCGGCAGAGCTTCCGCCATATGCCCATGCCCCGCATGACCAACACCTACATCGACCAGGGCGAACACGACCCGCAGGCGATCATCGAGGCGACCGACCGCGGCATCTACATCAAGCGTATGGCGGGCGGCCAGGCCGATATCGCG
>JAADYX010000237.1 GCA_010092885.1 Chloroflexota bacterium
CCTCCCCAAACGGCCCATCACCCGAGTCGCGGCCGGGTCGATCAATGGTAGGCGCCACCAACCCGCCGAGCGGCTGGGGGCCCGCGGCCAGCGCCACCCGGTGCGCCAGCCACCGCGACTCCGACCCGGCTGGCGGCGGGCTGAACACCCGACTCGCATCTTGTGGGGCGGCCACACCGCCGATGCTGTCGAGTGCGAACATCGCCCGGATCGCAGCCGGATCGGTCTGGCTGACGAAATACCGGCTGCCCAGCATGCCGACCTCTTCCCCGGCAAAAGCGACGAAAACGATCGTGTGGCGCGGCGTTGTCCCAGCCAGCACCCTGGCGATCTCAAGCAGGGCGGCTGCTCCGGAGGCATTGTCCCCGGCACCCGGTGCGCGGCCCGCCGCATCAAACGGATCGACCGTGCGCGAGTCATAGTGGGCGCCCACCACGACTATCTCATCCGACTGGCCGGGCAGCCGCGCGATCACATTCTCCTGGTCGGTGTACTGCTCGTTGACAACCGCCGGGAAGGTCTGCCGTTCCGGCGTGTAGCCTGCCGAGGCGAACCCCTCCGCGATCTGGTCGGCGGCTGTGCGGGCCCCCACGCTGTTGACGTGGCGCGTATCGATGGCGGCCAGCGCATTAACCCTCTCCATCAGGCGTGCTGGGGCGAGGGGGGCAATGCTCAATGGGGTGGGTTGGGGCTCCTGCTGCGGCGGTGCGGCGGTTGGTACAGGCGGCTGCGTGCTCATGGGCGGGTCAGTGGCAGCGAGCGAACCTGGCGGCAGGGCGGTGACCGGCGGCGATGTGGGCGCATTGCAGGCCAACGCCGCCCCAGCCAGGATGAGGATGAGTCCTAATGTACGCATCAGTCAGTCTTGCTCATTTCCTGTTCGATGTGCAATAATCGTACGCCGGTTCCAACAGGAAGCCGCTGCCGCAGCTCGACTCAGGCACCCGAACATTGTGCGGGTCTTCGACTTCGATCAGGATGGCAACGCCTATTATATCGTGCCTGCGGATGGGCCAATCCATTGCTGTCGCTATCTGCCGGGCGGTCACCTACATGCTGTAGTGGGGCAGCCGTCGTCTTTATCCGCAGTACAGGCGCATACCTCAACCGCATCCACAGACTGTGTTACAATCGAAGGCAAGCGTAAGGAAAAACCACCATGACCGATTCCCCCAGGGAAATACGATACGAGCGCGTGCGCCAGTCGATCTTGGATGCCGCCCATCGCCTGATCACCACCGAGGGTGCCGACAACGTCTCCATGCGCGGCATCGCCCGTGAGGTGGACTACACGGTTGGGGCCCTATACAAATACTTCGAGAGCAAAGAGGTGCTGCTCGCCACCATCTGTGAGGTGGGCTTCGAACGGTTGGTGGAGACCATGCACCACACCATTAAACCTGAAGACACCTTTACCGAGCGGCTCTACAGCTGTGGGCAGGGCTATATCCAGTTTGCACGGGATAACCCGGAAGTCTACATGCTGATGTTCAACCAGATCCAGGCCGACCCGAACGCACTGTTCGGCACGGTGGAAAGCAACGCATTTGGCGTTATATATGGTCTGGTGCAGGAGGGCATCAAAAGCGGCCTGATCGCGCCACGCGAAGCCTATACCCCCCAGGCGATTGCCTTCCAGCTGTGGTATGTGGTGCACGGGATTGCCAGCCTGCGCCTGACGGTGTTCAATGGCATGGATGAGGACTTCGACCGGATGAACGATCAAGTGCTGCGCGCTGCGGTTCACCAGGTGGTCAACCAGACATGACAACACCAATTCTTATCGCGACAGGCAACCCGGGCAAGCTGGCCGAATACACCCATCTACTGGCCGACCTGCCCGTCGAATGGCATTCCCTCACCGATCTCGGTATTCGCGCCGATGTGGAAGAAACGGGCACCGACTTTGAGGCCAACGCCCTGTTGAAGGCCCACGAGTACGGACGCCGCGCCAACATGCTGACTCTGGCTGATGATTCCGGGCTGGTGGTTGATGCGCTGGGCGGCGAACCCGGCGTGCACTCGGCACGCTACGGCGGCCCCGGCCTCGATGACGCAGGCCGCTGGCGGCTGCTGCTTGACAATCTGCGCGGTGTGCCGGACGAAAAACGCACCGCGCGCTTTGTGTGCACCATCGCGGCTGTGGCACCCAACGGCGAAGCCATCATCACGGAGGGCACGCTGGAAGGACGCATCGCGCATGAAGGCCGCGGCGAACACGGCTTCGGCTATGACCCGGTCTTTTACCTGCCGGAACGCGGCGTCACCCTGGCCGAACTGCCCCCAGCGCAGAAAAACGCGATCAGCCACCGTGCCAACGCGGCAGCCGCGCTGCGCCCCTACCTGATCGATATGCTCACCCTCTAAAGGAGACTTCCCCATGAGCAGTGGACGTGAACGCCAACGTGCGATCTACATCGGTGGCTTGAGCGGCCAGAAGCCCGCCGTGCCCGTCGCGCCGGATCGCCTGCGTGAGGCCGCCCGCCAACGCATGCCGGAGCAGGCCTTTGCCTATGTGGCAGGCGGTGCCGGGCAGGAGACAACCATCGATGCCAACCGGCAGGCGCTCGAACGGTGGCGCATTGTGCCCCGCATGCTGCGCGATGTCTCCCAGCGAGATACCTCCGTGGAGCTGTTCGGGCACCGGTTGGCGGCGCCGTTCCTGCTGGCCCCCATCGGTGTGCTGGATATGGCCCACCGCCAGGCCGACCGGGCCGTGGCCCGCGCCGCCGCGGCAGAAGACATCCCGATGATCTTCTCCAGCCAGGCATCCGTCCCCATGGAGGAGACCGCCGCCCAGATGGGCGGTTCGCCGCGCTGGTTCCAGCTGTACTGGAGCACTGCCGACGACGTGGTGCTCAGCTTTGTGCAGCGCGCTGAAGCCTGCGGATGCAGCGCCATCGTGCTGACCTTGGATACCACCCTGCTCGGCTGGCGCATCCGTGACCTTGACCTCAGCTACCTGCCGTTTCTGCGCGGGCGCGGCATCGCACAATACACCTCGGACCCGGCGTTCATGGCCCATTTGGAACAGAACCTGGCAGACAGCGAAACTACCGGCGCGCGCCGCAACCTGAACACCGTCGCCGCCTTCGTTGAGATGGCCACCCACTACCCGGATTCACTGTTGAACGGTATGCGCTCAGGCAAGGCACTGCGGGCCGTGCAGCAGTTCATCGCGACGTACTCCCGCCCCTCGCTGACGTGGGATGACCTGGCCTTCCTGCGGGAGAATACCGCCCTCCCCATCCTGCTGAAGGGCATCCTGCACCCGGATGATGCCCGGCAGGCCGTTGACCACGGCATGGACGGCGTGATCGTCTCCAACCACGGTGGGCGTCAGGTGGATGGGGCCATCGGCACGCTCGATGCACTGCCCGATGTGGTTGAAGCCGTCGATGGGCGCGTCCCGGTCCTGATGGACAGCGGCATCCGCGGCGGCGCGGATGTGTTCAAGGCGCTGGCACTGGGCGCGTCGGCAGTACTGCTGGGGCGGCCGTTCGTCTACGGGTTGGCGCTCGCCGGTGAGGCGGGCGTGCGTGGGGTGATCGCCAACCTGAAAGCCGACTTCGATCTGACAATGGGCCTAGCGGGCTGCACCACGCCAGCTGAGATCGGCCCGGACAACGTGCGATGCATCACACAGTAAGGATCTTTCTATGGCCTGGCAGCGCCTGCGACATCCCGAACATTGGCTTGACCTGCATGCTGAATCCACCGTGGTGGATCTGCATGTGCACCCCGCGTTGAAGGCGGCCTGGTTCCGCAAGGATCTGCGCCGTGACAATCCGCTGGACAATCCGCTCAACCGCCTGCTGGAAGTCGACCCCGCGGGCGTCTCGCCGCTTACCCTGCGCACGGACTTTCCCAAGTTGGTCAACGCTGGGGTGGATGTCGCCCTCTCGACGGTGTACGCGCTGGAGCATGACAGCCTGAACGACTTCGTTTTCCGGGTGGGGCCCATCCGCGGCATCGACTACCAGGTGATCCGCCCGCTGCTGCCGGTCTTCTTCCCCCGCCTGTGGCGTGATCACATCAACACGGACTATTTCGCCTCCATCACCAAGATGATGGATCTGCTTGAAGAAGAGGCCGCGCAGTTTGCTGGGGTGCGCGTGGTGAAGGATCAGACCGCCCTGACCGCCGCCCTCGACGATGGTGTAACCGCCCTGATCCACGCGGTGGAAGGCGGCCACTGTCTGGAAGGCCCGGAAACACGCGCCCGCCGTGAGCGCTACCCGGAGCGCAAACTGCCGCAGTACCCGGCAGAAGACCGGCGGGTCATCCGCGAGGAGCTTTCTGCCAACCTGGAGCAGCTCGCCGCGCGCGGCGCTGCCTATATCACGCTGACGCATTTCTACCCGAGCGCACTGGCCAACCCCGTCTTCCCCTACCCGGAGCGCATCTTCGAGGTGCTGCGCCGTGACCGCTGGCCCTGGCTGTGGCGCGATCTGACCCAGGGGCTGGAGTTGTTCGGGCGGCAGCTCATCGCGCAGATGTGCGAGCACGGCATCCTGATCGATATCAGCCACGCCTCCCCAACAGCCCGCGAGCAGGTCTACGATATCGCCGAGGGCTATGATCGCCCGGTAGTGATCGCCTCCCATATGGGCGCGCACAGCCTGAATCCCAACCCCTACAACCTGCGCGATTGGGAGATCCGCTGGATCGCCGACCACGGCGGCGTGATCGGCGTCATCTTCTCGAACTACATTCTGCAGGGGCATGAGGACACGCTGCTTGGGTTGGGGCAGATCGCGCGCACCCTTGAGCACCTGATCAACGTAGGAGGTAGTGAGTGCGTGGCCCTGGGGACCGATCTGGATGGGTTCAGCAACCCGCCCGACGATGTGATCCGCATGGATGACCTCAACCGGCTGACGCAGCGGCTGCTCGTGGAGACCTTCACCGGGGCCGATGTGCATACCCGCCGCGAACGCATCGGCGCGATTTTGGGCGGCAATGCGCTGCGGGTGCTGCGCGAGGGCTGGCAGCGATGATCAACTGGCTGACCCGGCGGCAAAAGCGCATCCTGCTGGCCATGGCGGAAGGGGCCACGCTAAAGGCCCATCGCGATGCCGATGGCGGCAAACAGATCATGCTGCACCCACTGGGTGACGCTGATCCGGTGCCCGTCCGCTGGCGGCCCGCCGAAAGGCTGCGCCGGGGCGGGTATATTTACGGCAACCAGAAATTCCCCGCGGCCACCTACCTGCTGACGGACAAGGGCCGGGCGGCGGTCGCCGACAAGATCGACGGCACGATCAGGCCGTTGGGGGCGCGGGAGTTCTTCAACGAGTGACACAGGAGGGCGTGATGCGGATCGCCGACCGGTACGACCTGGGTGATGAGATCGGGCACGGCGCGATGGGCCGGGTCTACCGTGCCGTGGACCGCGCAAGCGGGGAAACGGTCGCGGTTAAGGTGCTGCGCCCGGATATCGTCAAAGACAACCCGGATCTGTTAACCCGCTTTGAGCGCGAGGGTGAAGCCCTGCGCCGCCTTGACCACCCCAATATCGTCAAGATGTTGGGCAGCTACCCGGCTGATAACGCCTTGGTGATGGAGTACGTGCCCGGCGGATCCCTGCAGCAGGTGATGGCAGCAGGGATCCCGGTGAACCGGGCGCTGCGCATCGCTCTGGAGCTGGCCGACGCGCTCTCGCGGGCCCATCTGCTCGGCATCATCCACCGTGACCTGAAACCTGCCAACGTCCTGATCGCGGCGGACGACACCCCGCTGCTCACCGATTTCGGCGTGGCCCACATGGAAAGCGAAACCCGCCTCACACAGGACGGATCCGTGGTGGGCACCTACGCTTACCTCAGCCCGGAGGCCTGTATGGGCCGCGAACCCGACCCCCGCAGCGATATCTGGTCGTTTGGCGTCATCCTCTTTGAGATGCTCACCGGCTCGCGCCCCTTTGAGGGCGCATCAGTCGGCTCGACGATTACCAGCATCCTCACCGACCCCACACCGGATATGAGCGCCCTGCGCCCGGATCTCTCCGAAGCGGTGTGTGACCTCGTGTACCGCATGCTGACCAAGGACATCAACGCCCGCATCCCAAGTGTGCGTATGGTCGGCGCCGCGTTGGAGGCGATCATCACCGACCTGGACACCGCCGAGCTCCCGCAGATCGCCGGGCAGCCGAGCTCCCCATTTGCCACGCCCACACCCGGATCCCAGCAGGGGGGTACCCGGCTGCCAACGCCCGCCACGCCGTTCGTGGGCCGCGTGCGTGAGGTCGCTGAGATCATAGCGTTGGTCTCGGAATGCCGCTCTGTCACGCTGCTGAGCCCCGGCGGCATGGGCAAGACGCGGCTGGGCATTGAGGTCGCGCGGCGGCTCGGTACGGCCTACCCGGATGGTGCCGCCTTTGTGCCGCTGGCCCCTGTCGCCGAGCCGTCCTTCATCGCCGCGACGATGGCCGATGTACTCGGCGTGGAATTCCAACGCACCGGCGAGCCGGAGCAGCAGCTGCTAGCCTATCTTCAGGACAAGCACATGCTCCTCGTGATGGACAACTTCGAGCACCTGCTGGAGGGCACAGCCTTCGTGGCCCGCCTGGTGGAAACCGCACCGCAGGTCCGCCTGATCGTCACCTCCCGCGCACGGCTGAACATCACCGCCGAGTGTACCTACGAGGTGCCGCCGATGGTCTTCCCTACCGAACCCACCGAAGAGGTGTTCGAGGAGTTCGAGGCGGTGGAACTGTTTGTCAGCTATGCGCGCCGCGCCCAACCGAATTACGAACTCGCCGCCGAGGACCGCCCGGCAGTGGTCCGGCTGTGCCAGCTGATCGGCGGGGTGCCGTTGGGCCTGGAGCTGGCAGCGGCCTGGATGCGCCTGCTTTCCCCGGCGGAGATCGCCGATGAGGTGGCCACCAACCTGGACTTCCTGGAGACGGACGCGCACGATGTCGCCGACCGGCACCGCAGCCTGCGCGCCGTCTTCGACTACTCCTGGGATCTGCTGCCGGAAGCCGAACGCGATGCTTTTGTGCGCCTGTCCGTGTTCCGAGGGGGCTTCACGCGGGAGTTCGCACGCGAGGTGAGCGGGGCCTCGCTGCGGACTCTGCTCAGCCTGGTGGACAAATCCCTCATCACACGCCAGCCGGATGGCCGCTTCCAGATCCACGAGTACCTGCGCCAGTACGGTGAAAACCGGCTGGCTGCCGACCCGCAGCTTGAGAAGTCCGTCCGGGATGCGCACGCCAACACCATGGTGAGCTTCCTGGCCAGCCAGCGCGATGGGATGCTGGGCCCGAACCTGCAGCAGGCACTGGACGCTATCGGCGCCCACCTGGAAAATATCCGCGCCTCCTGGCTGTGGGTCACGCGGTCCGCGCCGTACCTGCTCAACGGCGATCTCGCCGAGACGTACCGCCGGTCCATCGATGCCGTCTGGCTGTACTACGACACGCGCAGCCTGTACAAGGAGGGCGTCGCCCTGTTCGAAACGGCGGTGGAAGGCCGACCATACCACGACGTGATCAACCCGCACACCCGCGCCCTGACGGCCATCCGGTACGGCGCGATGCATGGCCGCCTGGGCGCCTTTGATAAGGCTGAGCAGTATCTGCAGATCGGCATTAAAGAAGCCGAGCAGGCCGGCTGGCCGCTTGAGATCAACCGGGGCAAAGTGCTGCTCGGGTTTGTGTACTTCCAGATGGGGCACAACAGGGAGGCAATCGCTGCTTTGGAGGAAGCACTGCCTGTGATTCGGGAGATCGGCGAGCCGCATGATCTGGCGCACTGTCTGCTCAACCTCGGATTCGTCAGGCTGGCGGCAGGCCAACCCGAAGATGGCGCCAGGCTGGCAGGCGAGTCGGTGGATATCCTCCGGCGTATCGGGGCGCTCCGCGACCTGCCGTTCACCCTGATCAGCTTAGGCTCCAATCTGCAGAACCTCGGCCAGATCGAGCAGGCCAGGGATCTGTTCACGGAAGCGCTGCAGCACGCACGCACCATCAAGACCCGCTCTCTTCAGGGATATGCCCTGATGCTGATGGGAATCAATGCCCAGGTACGCAGCGCACTGTTTGAGGCCCGCGAGCACTTCAACGCGGGCCATGCGATCTTCAGCAGCATCGGCGACCGGTACGGGCTGGTCACGGTCCTTGATGGTCTCAACCAGATCGCCTATGAGATGGGCGACTATGAAGAAGCTGCCCATGCCGGGCTGGAAGCCTTGCGCGTCGCCGAGACGGCCCAGATGGGCGAGCGCCTGCTCAACAGCATATTCGACCTGGCGAATGCCTACACGGCGCTTGGGCGCTTTGCAGAGGCCAGGGCATTGAACGAACGTGCGCTCGAAGCGGATGTTGACATCGAGCAGCGGCTGTGGGGCAGCCGGATCGGCGCTCTGAACAACCTCAGCGAGATCGCGCGCGCCGAAGGCGATCTCACGCAGGCCCGCCAACGCATCGATGAGGCTTACGACCTCGTCATGCAAACCGATATGGAATATCCCCTGGCCTATGTGCTGCTGAACCGGGGACGGCTGGCGTTCAGTGAGGGCGATCTTGAGGCCGCGCTGAGCGACGGCGAGGCGGCCCGCACGCGCTTCGAGAGCTTCGGCCTGATGCGCCCGCAGATCAACGCGCGGAACCTGCTGGTCGCCGTCCATGCGCGGCTCGGTGCGACAGACGAGGCACGCGCGCTGCTCGCCCCGATCATCGAGCAGGCAGCAGGCAGCCCGTATCACCCGGTCAAGCAGGAGATGCTGCTCGCCGCCGCTGAACTGATGCGGGCATTCGGCGAGCGGGAGCAGGCCGCCGCCCTGGTGGGCCATGTCATGACGAGTGAGACCGCCTGGGCCGAACACAAATCCCGCGCCGCCCGGCTGCTTGACGCGCTTGATCTGGAGGCTGACACCCGTCAGCGGGCCGTCAGCCGGGGCGAGGCGGCCAGCGCTGACGATCTGCTAGCCACCGTGCGCACAGTCGTTAAGAAGTGAGGATAGC
>JAADYX010000238.1 GCA_010092885.1 Chloroflexota bacterium
CCGCTCCCACAGCACCACAACCGCGCGCGGCGCAACCTCCTCAGAATGCATCAGCGACCAGGTGAGCGCAATATCTGCGAGCGTGCCGATGCCACCATCCAACGCGACGATCACGTCGCCGTGGGTGCACAGGTGCAGCACGCGCTCGGAGAGGGTGTCATAGGTCACCACCTCATCGACATACGAATTGGGTCCGCTGCGCGCCCCGATCTTCTCGAACAGGGAAACGGTCACGCCGATAGTGGTGCCATTCGCTTCTTTGGCCCCGCGTGAGGCAGCTTCCATCACGCCGTTGTAGCCACCGGTCATCACCGTGTAGCCATGCTCAGCGAGCAGGTATCCGGTTCGTTGGGCGCGTGCATACAGCGGATCACCCGGCTGTGGGCGTGAACTGCCAAAAACGGCTGCTATCATCGGCTGCCTCCATGGTCATATCGCCGCGATGATAGCACGCTGGCCGGGTGATGGCTAGGGGTGGTGGGGCAAGCGTGGGGTAGGCGCTGCCCCTCCGCAGGTTAGTCGTGGAGCATCTCCAACGCACCGAGTGTGTCCAGAACGGTCTCCTGAACGGCGGGCGTGTGCGCGTAGCCGGGGTGCTCGGCCAGCAGACCGAAGATCTGCGCCAGGGTACCGAACATTGGGCCCGGCTGTGGATCGGGCATGTCAAGCTGGTCAATCAACGAGGCGATAGCTGCCGCCAGTTCGTCATGGTCAACCTGTGGCAGGCTGGCCAGGTCAACGTGGTCGTGCAGGTCACCGTCCACGGCCGGTTCCACTTCGGCGGGCATTTCCAGTTCAATCGTAAAGTCGCTGTCCACAGCTTCGTACGCTTTGTCGGTCAAAGTCAGGTCTGATTTTTCTATGGTCACGAGGCCAGCCCGCGCAAGAGCCTGCAGCTCCTGCTCTGGAATGGCCGAATCGAGATGGAGACCCGTGTGGCTTACATATGCACCCTGATCCGTGTACATCAGGATGAAGCGGCCTTCGGGATTCTCACGGTGCGCGTGGACCATCGCACGCAGGGCATCTCGCTGCATGTCGCTGAACATCTACTTCCTCCCGGTTGTTTCGATACTCATATACTGTAGCGGCAAACCCGCACAGTTGCGAGAGGCAGGGTTGCGCAGACTGCCGCTTATCCGGCACAATGACAATTATGGAACTCATCATCACACACGACTACGCCGACTTCGATGCGGCCGCCGCCCTGCTGGCAGGCAGCAAGCTGCATCCTTCGGCGCTGCCGGTGCTCCCGCCCAATCTACGCCGTAGTGTCCGGTCGTTCATCACGATGTACGGCGCCCATCTACCGTTTGTTGATGCGCGCGACCTGCCGCGCGAGCGTGTCAGCTATGCCTTGGTGGTGGATACGCAGCGCTTCCAGAGTGTGCGCGGCATGGATGACGCCACGCGCATCGAGGTGATCGACCACCATGAGCGCGAGCCTAACCTCCCTGCGGACTGGACCCTCACCATTGAGGCAGCAGGGTCGGCGACCGCGCTCATCGTTGAGCGGCTGCGTGAACGCCAGATCGCGCTAACAACCATCGAGGCCACATTGATCCTGCTGGGGATCTATGCTGATACCGGGTCACTGACGTACGACATGACCACACCCCGCGACATCTATGCGGCCGGATGGGCGCTGCAGCAGGGCGGTCTGCTGGATGTCGTCCGGGACTTCATGAGCCATCCGCTGACTGCCGAACAGCTCGACCTGTACGAAACGCTTCTGGACCACGCGCAGACGATCCAGGTAGCCGGCAACCCGGTTGTGATCGCGTCCGCGTCGGTGCCAGACTACCGCGGTGAGATCGCTGTGCTGGCCCACCAACTGCGTGATCTGCTCGATCCGACTGCGCTCTTCCTGCTGGTGGAGCTGGAAAAGCACATTCAGCTTGTGGCACGGGCCAACGTCGATACGGTCGATGTCGGCGCGGTAGCACGCCAGTTCGGCGGGGGCGGGCATGCCCGCGCGGCGGCGGCACGGATTAAGGCTGCCAGCCTGGATGAGGCACACGAGCAGTTGGTATCCGTAGTGCAGGACTCAGCAGCCCCCACGCTGCAGGTCGGCAGCCTGATGAGCCTCGGCGTGCGGACTCTGCGCCCGGACCAGCGCGTAGATGAGGCAGCGCGCGAAATGTCGCGCACAGGGCATGAGGGCTTCCCGGTGATCGACGAGTCGGGGCATGTGGTCGGGCTGGCAACGCGCCGCGCCATCGACCGGGCCATGGGCCATGGTCTAGTTGGACTGAGCGTCGCGGAGGTGATGGAAGCCGGTTCGCACGGGGTGCGCTCGGATGATCCGCTTTCGGCAGTGCGGCAGATCATGGTGGAACACGGCTGGGGGCAGGTGCCGGTGGTGGATGAGGACGGTGTGCTGGTCGGCATCATCACACGCACAGACCTGATCAAGCACCAACATTCGCTGGAGCGGCCCGTTCCGGCCGGGCTGGCGCAGCGCCTCGAAGAGCATCTGCCTGGCCCGATACTCGCTCTGATGCATGAGGCCGGGCGGGCTGCCGCCGCTGAAGGAGCCAGCCTGTTTGCCGTGGGCGGCTTCGTGCGTGACCTTCTGTTGGAGCGGCCCACGGTTGACATCGACTTCGTGGGCGAGGGCGATGCCGAGGCCGTCGCCCGGCGGTTGGTTGCGCAGCACGGCGGACGGCTGACCGTGCACGCGCAGTTCGGCACGGCTCGCTGGCATCTGCCGGAAGGGCCGCTGGACCATGTCGACTTTGCCACGGCACGCACCGAGTTCTATCCGGAACCAACGGCACTGCCGGAAGTGGAGCGCAGCAGCATCAAGCTGGATCTGCACCGGCGTGATTTCACGATCAATACGCTGGCCTTACGCCTTGACCCGCAGGCCTTCGGCCAGCTCCTTGACTTTTTCGGAGGAGTCGCCGATCTGCGTGAGGGCCGTATTCGGGTGCTGCACAGCATGAGCTTCGTCGACGACCCGACACGCATGCTGCGCGCGGTGCGTTTCGAGCAGCGCTTCGGCTTCACGATGGAGCCGCGCACGCAGGCCATGATCGGGCAGTGGCTGCCGATGATCGACCGGGTGAGCGGAGACCGTCTGCGCCACGAGATCGAGCTCATCATGGCCGAACCCAAGCCGGAGCGCGGCCTGCGCCGTCTTGCCGAGCTGGGTGTGCTGCAGGCGATCCATCCGGGGCTGGAGGTCACTGAGGAGATCGCGGATCGCCTACAGCGGACGCGGTCTCTGTTGGAAGAACCGGCCTGGCCGGAGCTGACGGCGGACGACTTCACTGAGGATCTGGCGTACTTCACAGCAATGACCGCCGCTCTGCCCCCCGGCGTGATCGAGGCGATCTGTGACCGGCTGCAAACCAAACGCCAGACCCTCAACGCCGTCCTCGGAGCTCACGCAGCCTTGGATACACTTGCCGCACTCACCGATGACAGTCCGCCGCATGTTGTCGCTGAGGCGCTTGACGGCCTGCCGGATGCCGCGCTGGCCGGGGTGGCCGCTCGCTTTCGGGAGCCGGTGCTTGACTATGTGCGGCGGCTGCGCCATATTCAGCCTCACACGGATGGCCACACACTGAAGGCCATGGGGCTTAAACCGGGCCCGTCCTTTGGACGGATCCTGCGGCGGCTGCGCCGCGCCTGGCTGGATGGTGAGGTCACCACACGTGAACAAGAACAGCATCTGCTGGAAGCTTTAGTGGAAGATGAAACCAACCATGATTAGACGTCTGATCAGCCTGGCGGCGGTGGTGGTGTTGGCAGCGTGCGGCACCGTACTCCCAGATCAGGTGGTGGCTCCGGATGCGACGGCAACAGCCGCACCGCCTACAGTCACACTGCTGCCCCCGACGCCAACCGCAACCCCCGAACCCACGCCCGGCGCAACCACGACGCCGGCCATGCCGCCCGCGTTGGAAGAGGCACGCGTCGTTGGGCCGGTGCAGGTTTTCCCTGGCCCGGTGCATTATGCGGGCGATGTGCTCAGCTTTGAGGCCCCGTTGGGCAGTGTCGACGCATTCCCACGTGAAGAGGACGTGCTCGTCGCGATAGATGGCGGTCCGCTGGAACCGGTGCAGGCGTGGGTATGGAACCACGTTCTGCTGGGGCCGCGCCTGCTGACTGAACCGTTCTGGAATACGAGCGGTGAACCGGGCACCTATCTGGTGACGCTCTCAGTACCTATCAACGCGGCCGGTGACCGGCAGGAAACCACCTTCGATGTGGTGGTGCTCCCTGAGGCTGAGCGTCCGCTGCAGGAACAGGCCGCCGAGTGGATCATCCGGCGGACGGACTGCTGTGAGCTGCGCTATCTGGCCGGTACCGCAGCCGCCCGCGATATCGAGATCCTCAGCGAGCGTGCCGATCAGGCCGCGCTTTACGTTGAGGACCGGCTCGGCTACACGGTGGAGAACCTGCCGATCCCCATCGCGCTGATCGACAACATGTGGGGCAATGGTGGCTACGCCATCGCGGATGGGCTGGTCGTCAGCTATATCGACCGCGACTACACAGGCAAGCACGATCTCGAGACGTTCGAGATGCTCATGCAGCATGAGGCCGTGCACTGGGCCACCCGTGACCTTTCCAACGAGACGCCCACCATGCTCGTTGAGGGCATCGCGGTGTACATCACGGAGGGGCACTACAAGCCGGAACCGATCCCTGAGCGTACCGCCGCCCTGGTCGAGACGGGGTTGTACGTGCCACTGGCTGATCTGACCGATAACTTCCGGGCGCACCAGCATGAGATCGCCTACGTGCAGGCGGCGGGACTCGTCGCCTATCTGACCGAGGCGTACGGTTGGGATGCGTTTCTTGAGATGTATCAGATCGACGACACAGACCTGCGCAATTCCGAATGGCTGGACAACGCCTTCCGGCGGGCCTATGGGGTCGGGTTGGAGCAGGTGGAAACGGACTTCCTGGCGTGGCTGGCCGAACTCGATACGGGTGACCAACCGTTGGATATGATCCTCACGATCAACCACTTTGAGCTGCTGCGCCGCTATCAGCGCGTACGGACACCCTACCAGTACTTCCCGCCGATCTCTGAGGCGATTGAGCAGGGCATCACCACACCTTTCATCCGGCAGACCGCCGTGCCGGAAGATGTCGCCATCGAGGCGATGCTGGTTCAGGCGGCTGAAGCGCTCCACGATGGCGATTACGACACGACCCTCTTCCTACACAAGCAGATCGATGCCGCCATCGAACGCAGCGATTTTGTCCTGTTCCCCGCGCGCGCGTATCTGGCCGCGGCTGAATCGCTGACGCAGTCCGGCTATGTGGTGCAGCGTATTGTCGTATCAGAAGGGGAGACGCGCGCTGTTGTTACACGTGACGGCGATCCAACGCTGGTGGAGCTGGTCTTTGCCTCCGGCGAGTGGGTAACGCAGTAACCCTCGAGCAGCAAGCGGGCGGCCCGCCTGGTCGACCACACCTGGGGTGTGCCCGAGCCGCCCGTTTTCGATCAGACCCTGTGACGCTCCCCACGAACAAATTCGGGGGCTTCTGTTGCACGCTTGCCCCAATGGGCTACGTTATGCAACACGGACACGTCCTGCCCGGTAGTGCAAATGTCGTCTGAGCCTATTCTGCTTCTGTACGACATATAGATTATACCACAGAATGTGGTGGCGCAGCGCATTTTGTTCGACACTTGCCGAAACAAAATCCAGCCGCACGCACCACGCGCCTTGTATCCCCATAGATAAATCAAGGGGCTTTACGGCGCAATTTGGTAAA
>JAADYX010000239.1 GCA_010092885.1 Chloroflexota bacterium
AGATGTGTATAAGAGACAGCCAGCTGGAGCTGCGGCGGCTGGATCGCTTCACCGCCCAGGTCAGCGACGAGCCGGTCAACTAAGCCAGGTTCGTAGGTCACGCCTTGGGTCGCTGCCGGTTCCGTGATGATCTCGCGGGCCTCTTCCGGCTTGAGCGGCTGCAGCAGAAACTCGTTGGCGAAGGGCTGGCGGACATCCGGGCGGAAGGTGCCCAACTGGCCAAACCACTCAGTGCGCATGCTGAAGATCCAGCGGACGGGCAGGAGATCGTCTTGGAGGCAGGGCGCGATCTCAGCCACGAAATCAGCACGGGCGTGGGCGCTCTGCACGGTGAAGATCTCCTCGAACTGGTCAAGGAGGATGACCAGACGCTCTCCGCCCAGCAGATCGGTGACCTGGCGTAAAAAGTCATACAGGGAGGCGATAGCGAGATTGGGCGTCTGTTCCAGCTGCGGGAGCAGCGCGCGCTTCACGGCGAAGTGCACGGGCACGTTGTAAGGACGGACATACAGCGGAAAGGCGCCATCAGCGAGCAGACGGGGCACGATCCCCGCCTTGACCAGACTGGTCTTGCCAGCGCCACTGTCAGCATGCAGCACGGTGAGCTGGTCACGCTCGAGGTTGCCCATCAAAGCGCGGATGGCTGCGGAACGCCCGTAGAACACCGCGGCGTCGTCAATATCATATTCATGCAGCGACTTATACGGGCTGGCCAGGTCCAGCGAGGCGGGCTGTGCCTGCCGTTCCAACCGCAGCACATAGTCTTTGACGGCTTCTGCCAGCCGGCGTCGTTCAAAGTCCAGCGCCTGCTCGGAGACTTCCACACTGGAAAGCGCACGCTCGACGTTGTTGTAGATCACTTTGGCACCCACACCGATGGCTGCCACCGTCGCATTAACATCGCCTACGGTGATGACATTCTTGTCACCGGATACGCGGTCGCCCTGCGTCTGTTCGACTCCCATAGCCTGCTCCCATGTCGATCTGTGTTTCACTATTGTATGTGGAATACGCGCTGCGTCAACTCGCCTCTGGCTCCAGGTCGGGCTGTCCGAGCGCTGCGAGCAGATCGTGGTGCCCGGCGTGATCCGGTGTGATGAGAAAGCCAAGCCGGGCCGCGCCGCCCGCGTACATGCGTGCGCAGGCCCACAGCGGCCAAACCGGACCGTGGCGGACCGCTTCGACCGGCACGAAGATCGCGCGGCGGAACCGCCGCCGTGGGCGCAGCAGCGGGCCGGGTGTGCGTTCGGGCTGGCCCAGCCGGTAGACAACTTCGAAGCCCTCGGTCACTTTGTAGCGGTTGATCGCCAGATGGTCGCCCAGACGGATGCTTGCCCCATCAAGGCTCAGGTCTGCGGTGGTGGCCTGGTTCGAGCACACGGCCAGAAATGTCTGCCAGACAACCAGCGTCAGCGCAAAGAGCGCAGCCACGCCCAGCAGCAGGGGAACGGATGGGGCAAGGAAGGCGGTCAGGGGGAGGGGGGCCAGCAGGAAAGTGCCCAGCATGGCGACCACAATCACGCGGGCCCACGCCGCAAAGAGCCGCCACCGGCTGCCCTGGTACGGATAGCGCGTCATTCCAGAGGCGTGGTGCAGCGGATCATGCGCTGGCTGTCTGTATGGAAATTGTAACGTACATCATCCACCACAAAGACGATCCGGTAGCCTGCTGTCGCCACGTCAATCACATCGGCTTCAGGGGGCGGTTCGCAGCCCAGCGCCGAACTGGTCCATTCCACCGACTCACTGCTGAGCAGGATAATATCATCGGGATCGCGGTCGAGGTCGGCAGCGAGTTGGCTGCGGGCCTGTGTGATGAATCCGGCCACAATTGGGTCGTTGGCAGCCCCCGCCTCGGGCAGATCGTCTTCGTCGAGGCAGAGCACTACGGTGCCCTGCGTATCAGCATGCACGTAGTACACACCGCCATCAGCCGCCAACTCAATGCGGTAGCCGGGCGTGATCTGATCGTTGTAGGTGCCGCCCGGCTGTGGGCAGCCCAGGGAGGTATCCGCCCAGTTCACGGCAAGCGGATCCCCTTGTGGGATCACGCGCGCCTCCGGGATGTTCAGGCGGTTGGCAACCAAGACCACGGCCTGACTGACGATAGCGTCCACATCAGCATTCGGGCCAGCGGGGGTTGCGTTGTCAGCAGGGAGGGCCTGTGCACCACCCTCTTCGGTCACAAAGGGGGTTGGTTCCGGCGCGGATGTGGGTGTCGGCGCGACAGGCGTAGGCAGCAGAGTGGGGGTCTCTGCTGCTGTGCACGCAGCCATCAAAGCGAGGCAGAGGCATACCGCCGTGGCTGTAACGGCATGCCCGGGGCAGCGGCTCATTTAGCGGCTATCCATCAGTCTGTGTCGGGATCGTCCGGCACAGTCTCCCGGATCAACCGGTCCACTTCCGCAGGATCGACGTTGGTCAGGCTGATCAGCTTCTTGCGGCTGTCCTGCCCGGCCACGATCTCGATCTCCTCGGGCTTGCAGCCGAAAAACTCAGCAAGGAACATGATCAGTTCTTCGTTGGCCTGCCCGTCAACCGGCGCAGACATCAGGCGGACTTTGAGCGTGCCGTCCTCCTGAATGCCCACGATCTCGGTCCGGTTGGCCAGCGGTACGATCTTGACGGTCAGTGCCGCCCCGCCCGAGGCATCCGTGATGTTGAAGTCGTCATATCGACGCATAAGACCTTACCCTTTCCGTGACACACGGAATTGTGTTTGAGCATTTACACTGTATTCGCTAGTGTAAGCAAAACCTGCCGGAGCACAACTATGATTAAGAATGCTACCAGAAAACTCAGATCCAGGCCGCCCGTCGGGGGCACAATTTGCCGAACGGGCGACACAATCGGCTCAACGATGGTGTCGAGCGCACGTACTATCGGATGGCCGGGATCGATGTTGGGGATCCACGACAGGATTGCTCTAACGAACATCAACAGCAGCAGGATGCCAAGCAGTTGATACAGAATGAAAAACACGAAGCTCATCGCAATGGGTTCCTATACTCTTGGACCGAATAGAGCCGTACCCAGCCGGACGATGGTGGCACCTTCTTCAATGGCCACCTCAAAATCGCCGCTCATCCCCATCGAAAGATGGGTCCAGGCGATGCCGGGCAGGTCCTGACTTAGTGTATCACGTAGACGGCGCAATGCGCGGAAAAACGGTCGCGCTTCTTCCGGGTTCGGGTCATAGGGCGCCATGGTCATCAGGCCGCGGATGCGGATATGCTCCAGTGCGGCCATCCGCTCGATATCGGCGGTGAGGGCCGTGTAGGCCTCCGCGCTGTTGTGCGGGTTGGCATAGCCGAATTTGCTCTCCTCCCCGCTGACGTTGACCTGGATAAGCACGTCAAGCGGTGCAGACAGTGCGTCATGCAAGCGTCGCGCGATCTTGTACCTGCCTACCGAATGCACCCAGGCAAACCCGGCTTCGACTACGTCCGCCGTCTTGCGGCTTTGGATGTGGCCGATCATATGCCAGGTGGCTTCTTCAAGGGTCCGGATTTTCGCTGTACCCTCTTCTACGCGATTCTCACCGAAATGTCGCAGCCCTGCCTCAAATGCGGCGCGCACAGTCTCGGGTGGATGCGTTTTGGTCACGGCAACCAGCATAATGTCGTCTGGCGAGCGCCCAGCGCGTTGGGCCGCCGCTGCGATCCGCTCGTGTATGCGGGCCACATTGTCTTCCAGAACATCCGCGGTGACCATCATCAGGCCAGCGCCGCCACAACGGCAAAGCGGCCGGTATGGCCCGCTTCAGCCCGGTGGGAATAGAACTCGCCGGTTGAGGTGGCAGTACAGATGCCAGCCACTTCGATATGCTGCACGCCCGCACCTTCAAGCGCGATCCGGTTGGCGGCAGGCAGATCGACGTGCGGACGGCCATCAGGGTCGGGCGGGGGCAGCAGCGCGGGTTCGGCTGCCGGGCCCAGCGCTTCACGCAGTGCAGTGGTTACCTCCGGGCCGACCTCGTAGCACGCGCCGCAGATCGCGGGGCCGATCCCGGCGATGATGTCTGCCGGGTCAGAGCCGAATGTGTGCCCCATCGCCTGAACCACCGCAGGCGCAACCCCGGCCACCGTACCCCGCCAGCCGGCGTGGGCCATGCCGAGCACATGCCGCACCGGATCGTAGAGGATAATGGGGACGCAGTCAGCGAAACGCATCAGCAGGCCAATGCCCGCAGCGGTGGTGATCATGCCGTCAGCGGCGATGGGTTCGGCTGGTTGGTGGCCATCCACAATGTGAGCCACCTGTGCCCCATGCACCTGCTTGACCCAGCGCAGTGCCGCCACACCCAGCTGGTGTTGGATGCGGGTGTGGTTCTCCCGAACGGCTTCCTCTCTGTCCCCAACGTGAAAGCCTACGTTCAGGGCGGAATATGCACCCGTACTGACTCCGCCCTGCCGGGTAAAAACTGCGTGCGGAACGCACTGCGGGTCAAGGGTGTTAAAGCGATACGTACCGGAGGTCCTCTCCATGGCGATCAGTTTAGCACTTTGGCATCTAGTTGACAACGCTGTGAGGTGACCTTTCGTCACACTGTATAGTATAGTATGCTTTGCACTGCGCGGATCATGCCTTTCCGCGTAGGTTTGGGGCTTTTGTGGTTTGGTGAGAGCCGTGTGGAGGCACATCAGACCACCACACCGGGGCATAGACCAGGATAGGGAATTGTTGTGGGGACACATTTTGAGGGACTTGGTCTCCTGCAGGAGGCTACGCGGAACGCTGCGGTAGACCTTCCGCAGATGCTGCGTCGCACAATTGAGGCGGCATGCTACATCGCGGATGTGGACAGTGCCATCATTGCACTTATCAACAACCAGGACGGCACACTGCGGATTCGGGCGCGCGGCACAGAGGATGGATCAGTACTTGTATCTGAGGATGCACATCATCTACCGTACCTGGTTGCAGGCTTGCAGAAGGGCATCCCGTTTGTGCTGTCACCGGCAGAAGAGACGGTTGCACGCCCTACCCTGGTTATTCCGCTGTTTGCCCAAGGTGAAGCGCTGGGCGTGATGGCCATCAGCAGTCAGGGCGATCCGTTTACGCCCTCCGAGCAAACCATGCTCACCGGGCTGTCGACTTACCTAGCAGCGGCTGTTGCCAGCGCAGCGCAGATCGAGCGGACGAGGACAACCAGCCGCGAGCTCAGCATGTTGATCGAGGCATCCAACGCGATAGCCTCATCGTTGGACCTGGGCAGTGTGCTGCAAACCACGACCCGCCACCTGATGCGTGCCACACAGGCGCACTGGTGCATCATCGCCGACTGGGACCGGGAGAACAACCGACTGCTGACCTTGGGCGAGCACCGGGACGCATACTGGCCGGTCGCCGCCGGGCGCGTCATCGACCTGACCGCCAGCCCGATCCGGGAGAAGGCCGTGCACGGGGGCAAAGTCTACAACTTCTCGATTCGCGATGAGGGTCTGAACGGCCAGCAGCGCATGCTCTTAGAGGCATTGGGAGTGCAACGGGTGCTGGGGCTGCCCATTCAGCACGAGGGGCGGCTGGTCGGCCTTGTGGAACTGGCCAATATCCACGCCCACATGCCGTACTCTCACAGCCAGCGCAACCGGAGCATCCGGCAGGTGCTGGACCTGGCGACGTATCTACTGACGCACCAGCCATCCGATGGCAGCGACTATCTGCGGCAGGCGGCACACAATCTGGTTGCGGAGGCCGCAGCAGACTGGGCGACCCTGTACTACTGGGACCGCGACAGCGATACGCTGGTCCGGCTTCTGGAATATGGATCGGGCATTTGGGCCGGTGAGGTAACGGCCCCCGTTTATGATCTGGATGCAT
>JAADYX010000240.1 GCA_010092885.1 Chloroflexota bacterium
CGCAGACGCGCGGCCCCCAGCCCACGTCATCACCCCCACCACCGCCCGAACCCATTCGCCAGACGGGCAGAGTGCGCCGGAGAGCACCGCTGCTGCTGATCGGCGGGCTGGTCGGCATCCTGGTGTTGATTCTGAGCGGATTGTTTGTCGCGGCCCTGCTCGGCCTGATCCCCTTCCCGGCAGCGGTTGTGGAGCCCACCGCAACCGTCACGCCGACATCAGCCGCTCAGCAGGGGGCAGGCGAGGTCACCGCGACCGCAACCCCTTCACCGACGCCCACACCGGTTGAACCGACCCCCACCGTGCCGGGGGCCCTCACTCCGGAAGAGGAAGTGGCAGAGGCCGTGCGCCGCTACGATGAGGAGTTCCGCTATGTGCTCAGTACGTTGGATACCAGCCGGATCGGCACGGCGGCCCGTGGCAATGCGTTGGAAGCACGGCTTTCCGCGGTGGCTACACTGCGCGAAGCCGGGGACTGTGTATGGCGCTACGAGCATCGCGGCCTGGAGGTACAGGCGGTCACCTTCTTCACCGACAGCGACGCCGAGGTCATCGCCGAGGTGGACCGTGATGGCACGGTCTTCTGCGATGATGGGGAGCGCCCTGAGTTTGCCTTCACCGGTCCGTTTGAGGTGCGCTACCAGCTGGAGCAGATCGGGGGGGTGTGGTACGTCGTGGACTCGGAGAACCTGATCGATGACTAATCAGCTGCAAAACCGCCTGATCATGGTGCTGGGCATGCTCCTGGCGCTTCTGCTCGTGGTGCTGCTGCTCCTCGTGATGAACACCGCGCGCGGATCGTCCCCGCTGGCCGTCACGCCCGCCGCGGCCAGCCCAATTCCGGAGTCGCGCAGCCTGTTCATCGGCAACAGCTATACCGGCTACAACAACCTGCGTGAGATCGTCAGCGAGGTGATCGAACGCAGCGCGCCGGACTGGGGCCCTGTTACGACGGCTGCTGTCACGCCGGGCGGGTATACCTTCACCACTCACCAGGCCGATGCCGCCCGCTCCGGCACCCGGCTGGACGATCTGCTGGGCCATCCCTGGGATCTGGTGGTGATGCAGGAGCAGAGCCAGACTCCCGGCTACTACGAGGACAGCACACAGAAGCGTAGTTCCCTGCAAAACGGTGCCCGGCTCGCTGAGTCGATCGAGGGTACCGGCGCGCACATCATGCTGTTCATGACGTGGGGCTACCAGGGCGGCGATGCGACCAACCCCGATATATACCGCACCTACCCGATGATGCAGGAGCGCACCAGCGCGGGCTACCTCGACCTGGCGGACGCCTTTTCCGGGGCGATTGGCGAGCCGGTCAGCATCGCGCCGGTGGGCACCGCCTTCCACCTGATCTACGATGAGAACCGCAGCGTGCACCGGCAGCTGTACGCCGGGGACGGCAGCCATCCCAGTTTGGCCGGATCCTACCTGGCCGCGCTGGTGATCAGCGTGAGCTACACTGGCCAGCCGGTCAGCGCGATCAGCTGGCAGCCCTCCGGCCTGAACAACAACGTTGGCGCGTATCTGCGCGAGGTCGCCGACCGTGTAGTGCTCGCCCGCGAACGGCCCGCCGGTCCGTTCCTGTGGGACGAGTGACCCTCAGATCACCTGGCCGTGTTCGTCCAGCCGGGCCGATTGTGCCCATGCCTCGAAGGGCGTGCGCCAGTCCGCACCGTCATCGGATGGGGGCAGACCGGTGCCATCCGGCAGGATGGCTGCACCAAGGCTTTCAGCCCGCCTGAGCTGCCCTGGGGTCAGGCCGCGCGCGCCAGTCAGATCGGCGCGTACCAGCCGCGCCCCAAGGAGGCTCGCCCGTGTCAGATCCGCGCCGTGCAGCACAGCACGCGAGAGCAGGGCACCATCCAGGCGGGCCGCCCGCAGATCTGCGCCGCTCAAATCTGCCCCAATAAGGGTGGCCCTTTCCAGCCGCGCAAAGCGCAGATTTGTGCCAGCCAGGTTAGCCTGTGCGAGCGCAGCCGCCTCCAACCGAGCACGGGTGAGATTGGCATCTGCCAGATTGCTTTGCTCTAGGATAGCCCCGGTCAGGTGCGACCAACTGAGATCGGCTTGGGTAAGGTTGGTGCGGCTGAGGTCGATCCCGCCCAGATCCAGGCGGCTGAGATCGGCCAACCAGAGGTTTGCGCCGTCTGCCGCCGCTGTTTGTAAATCAGCGGGGCGCAGCCACCCATAGAAGCGCAGCACGCGCACCGCTTCGGCAGCCGATCCAGGTACCCGGCTGGTGAGCTGGTTGATCAACAGGCGCCGGTCACGGGTGCGTTGGGCGGCCATCCACAGGGCTGCGGAGGCTCCGGCCAGCACGATGACCAGCCAACGGGTCGCGGAGCGGTGAGAGTCAGGCATGGGGTCCGTTGTCACACGTCCCGCAAGGCATAGCCCGTATGCTTGAGGAACACATCGCCGAGGCTGGGCTGCGCCACGGAGATATCTTCGATGGCGAAGTTCTGCCCGGCGGCGGCTTCCACCACCTGCGGCAGGGACCGGCTGCCCGCTTCCACGCCCACTTGGATCATGCCGCTGACTGTTTCCACGGACTGCACGAACGGCAGAGCACGCAGGCTGCCCGCCAGCTTTTCAGCATCGCCCTGACCGGTGATGTGGATCACATCCGCGCCGAGGGCGGCGGTGAGTTCGGTGGGGGCGCCTTCCACCACCAGCCTGCCCTGATCGATAATGCCGACCCGGTCAGCCAGCGCTTCGGCTTCTTCCATATAGTGGGTGGTCAGCATGATGGTCATGCCCCGGTCGGCTTGCAGCTGGCGCAGGTAGGACCACACACTGGCCCGGTTCTGCGGGTCAAGGCCCTGCGTGGGCTCGTCCAGGAAGAGCACCTGCGGATCGGTCATCAGGCCGCGTGCGAGTTCCAGGCGGCGCTTCATGCCGCCCGAGTACGTCTTGACCAGCCGGTCGGCGGCGTCGTTGAGCTCCACCAGATCGAGCAGGGTGTCGATCCGGTCGTGGCGTTTGCGGCGCGGCATGCCGTAGAGCTGGCCGTGATAGTCGAGCACCTCGCGGCCCTTGAGGTCTTTGTCCAGCACGATCTCCTGAAAGGTCACCCCGATGCGTGAACGCACCACGTGCGGCTCCCTGACGATATCCGCCCCGGCCACACGTGCCGATCCGCTGGTGGGCGGCACCAGAGTCGTCAGCATGGAGAGCGTCGTGGTTTTGCCCGCACCGTTCGGGCCGAGCAGCGCGTAGATCGTGCCCGCTTCCACCGACAGTTCCAGCCGGTCGACCGCGAGGATGTCGTTCTTTTCGTAGCACTTGGTGAGTGCAGATGTTTCAATTGCCATGGTGGCCTCCTTCTCCTCCACCGATTTTACCCGCCATCAGGCAGGCGAGCATGGTATAATCCCCCCGATATGGATGATGAAGACCTGCAAGAGAAAAAACCGTGGTCGCGCCCCTTCTGGCTCCCGAAGGCGCGGCTGATCACCGATCGCGACGAAGTGCGCGCGAAGAAGGCCGAGATGGACCGTCCCCAGCCGACCGTGTGGTGGCTGGCCGTGCGGTTCATCCCATTGTGGATTCTGCTGTTGGTGGTGCTGCTGGTCGAACCGACGCTGCCCTTCCGCGCCATAGCGGCGGTCTTCGGCGGTGTGTTCAACCGGGATAGCGCCGATCCGGTGTACATCGTTGAACCGGTCTACGTGGTGGAGGGCGCAGGCGGCGTGCCGGAAGTCGCTGACCTGCCCGCGCCGGATTGGGATCTGGAGATCTCGCCGGTATTCACGCGGCAGGTGCAGTACTGGCGCAGCGGCATCGCGAACTGGTCGCTGGCGTACCGGGTTGAGCCCAATCTGATCGGCACCATCATGCAGATCGAGTCCTGTGGCAACCCACAGGCGCTTTCCCCGGCGCAGGCCCAAGGATTGTTCCAGGTGCTGCCGCTGCATTTTGAGGAGGGCGAGGATCCATTCCACCCGGAGACGAATGCCAAGCGGGGCCTGCTGTTTTATGGGGAGCTGTTGGCTGCCACCAACGGCGATACGTCACTGTCCTTCGCGGCGTATAACGGCGGCCCGCGCATGATCGGACTTTCCCCGACGCAGTGGCCGCAGGAGACCCAGAACTACCAGTTCTGGGCGAGCGGCATCTACGAGGAAGCCCAGCTTGGCCTGACCCAAAGCCCCACGCTGATCGAATGGTTGGAGGCGGGCGGTTCATCGCTGTGCGCGGAGGCATCCCGCGTGCTGGGCATTGCACAATAGAACCAGAGGAAACAACCAGATGAAACTCGGCCTGGTGGGTCTGCCGATGAGCGGCAAGACGACCATCTTTAACGCATTAACCGGGCAGAACCGCCCGACGACCATGGGCATGCCCGGCAAGTTGGATGTGCAGATGGCAGTGGTGGAGGTGCCCGATCCGCGGCTGGACGCCCTGACCGCGATGTACGAGCCCAAAAAGAAAGTACCGGCGCGCATCACCTACGCGGATATCGGCGGTCTGACGAAGGGCATCAGTGAGGGCGGGCTCAGCGGCCCATTCCGCACGGAGCTCAGCCAGATGGACGGCTTTTTGATCGTGCTGCGTCACTTCCAAAACGATGCGGTGCCCCATCCGGAAGAGACCATCGACCCGCAGCGGGATCTGACCATCCTCGATTCGGAGTTCCTCTTCACGGACCTGCTGACCGTCGAGAACCGGATCACACGGCTGAATGAGGAGATGAGCAAGGGCAAAAACCGCGAGGCCAACGCCAAGGAACTCGCGCTGTTCGAGCGGCTGCAGGCCGTGCTTGAGGAAGAAAAGCCCCTGCGTGATATGGAACTCAGCGAGGACGAGCAGCGGCGACTGCGCGGCTACGCCTTCCTGACGATGAAACCGCGCCTGATCGTGTTGAACACCGGCGAGGCAGCCGTTGAGGCGGCGGAGGTGCTTGATCTGGGTGAGGGCGACCGGGCGATTGCCATCCGGGGCGAGTTGGAAGCCGAGATCGCGCAGTTGGACGAGGACGATGCGGCGATGTTCATGCAGGAGTACGACATCGAGCAGCCGGTGCGCGACCGCGTCATCCGCGAATCGTACCGGATGCTCTCCGTGCAGACCTTCTTCACCGTCGGCGAGGACGAGTGCCGGGCGTGGCCGCATCCGGTGGGGTCGACGGCGCAGAAAGCGGCGGGCACGATCCACTCCGATCTGGAGAAGGGGTTCATCCGCGCCGAGATCATCGAGTGGGATACGCTCGTTGAGTTGGGCAGCATGGCGGAAGCCAAGTCAGCGGGCAAGCTGCGCCTTGAAGGGCGTGATTACCTTGTGCAGGACGGGGAGGTCATGCACGTACGGCACAGCGGCTGAGCACCTCCTGCTGGAGGTCCAACGCATCGTCAGCAGTGGGGGCGACCGCAATGCAGCCGAACTTGCCCTGCGGCACTGTCGCGGTGATGGTGGGCACGATCCCGTAGCTTTGGCCGTCGAACAGCAGCCCGTCCAACAGATCGAAGAGGGCATCCGGCGCGCGGATAGGCCCGGTGGGCAGGCTGTCATGGCTCAGCAGGGTGACCTGCTGCGGATAGTCAGGGCCGACCCAATAGGATGCGAATTCATGGACGTGCGTGCCGCCAGTGCGCCGGGCGTTGACTTCCAGCAGGACGGGCCGCCGCGACTCGTCCACAATGGCGTCGATATCAAAGTGGCCCACGTAGCCCATCGCCTGCAAACCGCGTGCGATGGTGTTCCCCAATGCGGCAAATGCCGGATACCACGGCGACTCATCCACCTCGCGTGAGACCAACACACCGTAGAACATGCCCTCTGGTGAGACCACCTGGTCGCAGGCATAGGTCAGTATGGGGTCGCCGGTCTGCGGGATGAAGTACTCCAGCGAGGGCGACTCGCCTGTGGAGGGCACGGCGGCTTCGACCACGACAGGCATCTGCTGGAGGTAAGGGTTATCCGCCAGCCGGGTGCGCAGCACAGTCGGGTCGGCGCTTTGGGCGTCCAGCACCATACCAATCCCCGATTGGCCCCGGTCCGGCTTGATGAACACATCCCGCCCGCCCCGATGCAACCAGCCGACCGCATCCATGATCTCCGGCAGGCTCTGGCAGATGACCCCATCCGGCAGGGCGCCCGGTGGACACCACGCCCCGACCAATGACCGAAAACCCGCCTTTGAGTCGATGTGGCGATGTACCCACAGGTCGGCTTCTGCGGGGCTTTCCGGGGTGTGTACGCGCAGACCGTGCTCGGCACGCAGCGCCCCAACCAACCGGTAGAAAGCGGGAGTCGTGGCGTAGGGAATCAGCTGTACGGTCTGCGATGGGCCAGCGAAATCCTTGATGTGCGCGATCAACTGTGGGTCGCGTTGGATATCGGCGCATAGGGAGGCCGTGGGGTTGGCAGGCACGGCGATCTGGGTTTGGGTGAAGCCTACCTGCTGCGGGGTGAGGGTGGTCGGCAGGCTGAGGATCACCAGCTTGGGATCCCCGGCCCACAACACTGCCCGCTCTGACTTGACCTGCCGCCCCCGGATCAGGGCAGGCAGGTCAGCAGGCTGGGCAGTATTCAAAAAGTCGAGCGCAGGCTCTGAGACGTTAGCGATGACGACCGTCGGGTGCTCACCTGTCAGGTGAGGCAGCATAGGCTACTCCGTGGTGTCCTGGTCGTCGAGCTCTTCCGATCTCACCTTGCGGCTGCGGCGCAGGTCGCGGGCCCGCGTTTGCAGTTCCTGGAAGAACTCGTTCTCCACAATGGATTCGACCTGCTCGTCCACCTTGGATTTGTCCACGATGATGCGCAGCTCTTCGACCTCGCGCCGGAGCTTCTGCTCGCGTTCGCGGACCTTGTCGACCATGATCTCGAACACGTGCGAGAGGGTCGTCAGCTCGTCGGAAGCGGGCCCAATGGAGGCGTTGGCGATGTCCTGGTCATAGTCACCCTCACCGATGCGCTCAGCGGCAGAGGCCAGCTCTTTGATGGGCCGCGTAAACAGCATGGAGAAACCAAGGGCCGCGACAATCAGGGATACATACCCGATCACAATGACCACCGTCACGCGCTGCTGCACGGTGGTGCGCACCTCGCGCACGTAGTCCGCTTGGAAGTCGACACCCATCGCCGCAATGGTCTCGCCTTCCGCGTTGACGATGGGCGCATACGCGGTCACCCACTCGCCCCAATCGTCCACGTAACCATCGGGGAAGTTATCCGGGTGGCGGAACAGCTCGTCAAACCCGTTGATCAGGAATCCGCGCGAGCTGATGCTGTAGTCCAAAAAGCTGAACGCACGCGCCGGGTCCTCGCGGATCCACAGATCGGCCACGGGGATGTAGGAGTTCGGCTCATCGTCGTAGCCTGGGAAGTAGATATAGCCCCAGGCGCGCTGCTCGATGTTGCGGACCTCCTCCAGCCAGTCGAGCTGGCTTTCAACGCGCGGGTCGTCGGCCAGCTCCTCAGCGGCGCGGGCGAAGGCCGCTTCGCGATCAAGGCCGTCGGCTTCCATGTACTGCTCAGCCAGCGCGAAGGCCTCATCGCGCAGGGTTTCGAGCTCCTCGGTATTTACACCGTCCACGGCACCCTGCAGTGTGCTGACCAGGTCGGACTCGACCCGGTTGAGCGCGATGCTCTGCGCCAGGTTGGAGATCCACCAGAAGGCCAGACCAAACAGAATGCTGAGGATGAGCGTCAGCCCGATGAGCATTTTGATCTGCAGGCTCACAAAGGGCTGGCGGTTTTTGGTTTTCTCGATGGCTGTGCTTGTCATAGTGTTCCTCTAACTATCGGGCCCGAACGCCTGGTCGAGCAGGGCATCAATCGCCCGCGACCGGCGCTGGCGCCGTTTCAGCCGCCAGTTGAGCATACTGGCGTCGTATGTTTCGTTCATACGGACAATCGCCCAGATGGCGATGCCGCCCATTACCAGCGCGAGTCCGAGATAAACGTAGTACGTTTGCGCGAAGGCCACCAGGCTGCCGACCAGCACGATGAGCGCGGTAATGATCGCGCCGAGCACGGTGCCTGCGGAAAGCAGGTAGGTATCGATGAAGGTCGACACCCGGCCTCGGCGTTCTTCCGGCACCAGCGTCTGGAAGGACTTGCGCGCCGATTCATCGGTGTTGTCCCGGATGAGCTTGAGCAGCCCGATGCCGCCGACCGCCGCCACCAGACCGGCCATGTTAACCGGTGTGGCGAGCATCCATACGGTGGCAATCACGGTCACAACCGGCAGGAAGTAGAACGTGCGCTTGAGTTCCAACGTCTCGATGATGCGGGCTGTCAGCACGCCCTGTGTAATCAGCGCGATCACCGTCACCACCAGCCGGTATATGGAGAAGAACGCGGTATACTCGGCAGCCGTCGGGTAGAATTGGCTGGTGATGGTATAGAAGTGGAACTCGATCACGGTGTCGCAGACGGTCAGCAGAATGATCGAAATTGTAAGGAAGCGAAAGGCAGGCACCTCTTTAATAAAGCCCCAGCCCTCGGTCAGGGTTTCCTTCAGGCCTTCGGTTTTGATGTTCGTCTCGCGGATATCAACGTTGCTCAGCCGGATCTGCGCCACCACAAAGGCAATGAGATAGATGAGCACGTTGATGAGGATGATATCCTCGGTCGCCAGTTGGATGGCCTCCACCACGCGCGGGGATACCCAGGTGATGCCGATCCCAACCAGCTTGCCGGTGATGCCCAGCGTGGCGGTCAGTGGGATGAGGCGGCGTGCCTGTGCCGGGCTGTAGACATCGTTGATCAGTATCCAGAAGATCAGCGGGAAGATGACCCACTGCAACTCCGACACGATGTACACCAGCGTGTAAAGCACCGTATCCGAATTGGGGATGAAGAACCCGATGCGCAGCATGAGAAACACCAGAGCAAAGGCGAAGATCACCCAGCCCATCAGCACGGCCCGGTTGACCCGGTCAACGACCAATGACTGCCCCGCTGCCACAAAGAAGATCAGCGTGTAGACGATGCCCAATGCCAACAGGTAGCCGTTCGGGCCGTTCGATTCCAACACACCAGAGATGCCGACAATGCCGGAGATCTGCGTGGCCAGCGAATTGACAAACAGCAGGAAGCCCAACCCCAGGACCAAACCCGCTTCCCCCTCACGCAGTTTGAAGAGATTGTTGATCGGATTGTTGTCTGCCACAGATACACCTGACTTGATACGGGTTCCTCGTGTGTTATAGCATAATTCTTAGCGGAATGATAGTCCAAATCTCTCTTGTAATGGCGTTGCATACGACCCTGGCAATATGCATAATACATACGGGGATTTGAGGTTTGGGGGATTGTCAACTTTAACGTGACACGAGCAGGTGGGAAACCATGACTTTTCACACCCCTGAAGTACCGATAAACGGACAGCTCAACAACATTGAGGCTGTCCCCCGCCCCGCGGTTTGGGCGGACGTGCCCGACGATCACTGGAACAACTGGCGTTGGCAGCTCGCCAACCGGCTGAACACCGCTGACGAGTTCGCGCGCTTTATCAATCTGACCGATGAGGAGATCGAGGGGTTGACGGCGGATGACAAGTTCCGCGTGGATGTGACCCCCTACTTTGCCAGCCTGATCGACCCGGACGACCCGACGTGCCCCATCCGGCGGCAGGTGCTGCCCCTTGGGCGGGAACTGCGGGCGTTCGATGGCATGATGGATGACAGCCTGGCCGAAGACGCACACAGCCCGGTGCCGGGGTTGGTGCATCGCTATCCGGACCGGGTGCTGATGCTGCTGACCACGCAGTGCGCCAGCTACTGCCGCTACTGTACGCGCAGCCGCATCGTCGGCGACCCGCGCGTGACCTTCAGCCGGGTGGACTTCGACGCGCAGATCGCGTATCTGCAGCGCACACCGCAGGTTCGCGATGTGCTGCTTTCCGGCGGCGACCCGCTGAACATCGCGCCGCGCCAGCTGGAATATGTGCTCACACGCCTGCGCGAGGTTGAACACATTGAGATCATCCGAATTGGCTCGCGCGTGCCGGTCTTCTTGCCGCAGCGCATCACCGATGAGTTTGTTGATCTGATCCGGCAGTTCCACCCGCTGTGGATGAACGTGCACATCAACCATCCGCGAGAGATCACGCCGGAGTTGAGCCGTGCGCTGGCCAAACTGGCCGATGCCGGTGTGCCGCTGGGCAACCAATCTGTGCTGCTGGCGGGCATCAATGACAGTGTGGATATCCAGCGGGAGCTTGTACACAAGCTGGTGCGCAACCGGGTGCGGCCCTACTATCTGTACCAGTGTGATCTGGTCACCGGTGCGGGGCACTTCCGGACGACGGTTTCCAAAGGCATCGAGATCATCGAGGGGCTGCGCGGCCATACCAGCGGCTACGCGGTGCCGACCTATGTGGTCGATGCGCCGGGCGGCGGCGGCAAGATCCCGGTGGGGCCTAACTACGTGATCAGCCAGGCACCGGGCAAAGTCGTGCTGCGCAACTACGAGGGCTATATCACCACGTATGTGGAGCCCGATGACTACGATCCGAATGCCATCAAAGCGAAGGAAGACGAAGTCGAACGGCGCCAACACCCCGGGCAGGAAGGCATCCACGGCCTGCTGCGCGGTGAGGGGACCAGCATCAAGCCGGAGGGCTTTGATGAGGTGCACCGCCGTTGAAGTTTACCACCGCATTCCGCGAGGGAGCTGAGGACTACGACGAGGCGTTTACCTTTGAGCTGAACGGCCTGACGGGCCGCTGTGGGGTCGGGATGGGTGTCGAAGTTGACGGCCATCCCGTCGCCTTTGATGTGTGGCTCAGCGAGGGCGACGCCGATCCGGTGGTGACCTTTCTGCTGACCGACTACGCGCTCAACAACGAGGACATCCTGACGGTGCTCGGCGGCAGCGGTGAGGTTATGCGCCTGAGCGAAGGGCAGATCGTGCGGCTGCGTACCGACTCGCTGCGGTTGGAGGCGACGGTGGACTCCATAGACTACGGCAGCCAGATGCGGTCCATCGCGATCCGGCGCACGTTTCTCGACGCGCTGCTGCGCCGCCCCGAGCCGGATCTCACGCTCAACCCAACGGACTACATCACCGCCCTGCGCACCACGCTGCGCGTTTCCCCCGCCTGATCAGGGCCACTCGCCTAAGGGCACGGCCCGTCCCTGCTCGGCGAGGGATGGCTCCAGCACCGGATACACCTGATTGTTGAAATGATCATAGATCACCAGTTCTGCGCGGGCCCCGGCGGTTTGCACATCCGGTGGAATGGTGATGCGGTGCCGGTCGTGGATCACCCAGCCGGGCAGCCACTTCAGGGTGGGGATAGCCCCGCCCGCCGGGATGTGATCGGAGCTGGCCAGCCAGTCCGCGCCGATGATATCGACCTTGATCACGCGGTCAGTGAACAGGGCGCGGTGGGCGGTGAAGGTCAGGTCTACGATGACTTCTGCGCCCGGCGTGAGCGTCTCCGGCAGATCGACATCCGCCAGCACGATGCCATCGGCAAGCAGGATGCCCTCACCGGGCTGGTAGGTCGTGGGTGAGACAGCCGCCCGCCCAACGAACGTGCGCGGCTGGCCCTCCTCATTGAGCAGGGCGGCTTCAGGCGTGTAGGCCCCCGCCAGGAAGGATGCCTCCGGCGGCGTAGTCAACGGGACGCCAAGCACGTGCCGCGTGATGACGTAGTCGCCGGGCAGCAGAGGGCGGTCGTCAGCGGTCAGGACGGTGCCATCCGGCAGAGTGAGATGCACAAAGCCCGCTGCCGGTTCGTGCACGCGCCACGCCGCACGCACATCGACCCAGCCGCCCGCCTCAATGGATTCCGGCGCATCGATGCCGAGCAGCGTTACCGCTTTCCCGAGCGGTTCGTTGAGGGCATCCATGCCGCCGGACGGATCCATACCCCACGCCGGGAAGGGTTCAACGGGCAGCGGGCTCAGCGCAAACGGATCAAACGCGCCCGGGTAGTAGCCCGTCGTCACGACGGGTTGCTCTGAGGCGGCAATGCGCCGGGCCCAGGTTTCGGCGAGCGGTTCGCTGCCCTCCGGGAAAACGTAAATCACTTCCACATCGGTGCGCAGGTCCGCACTGTGCTGGAGTGCCCACAGCGGGGTGGCCCAATGCCAGGGTGCAAGGACCACGCCCCGCGGCGGAGCCTGATCGAGGACAGCCGTGACATAGTCACTTGTTGAGGAATCCGCTGCCACCTGTCTGATACCGGGCGCGTGCCGGATCCCTGCGGCGAGGGCCGCCACCGCCAATGCCACCGCCCACACAGGCCGCAGTCGGTGCTCGCCGCAGCTGACACCGGCCAGAATCGCGAGCAGCACATAGGCCGGGATCAGGTATTCGACGGTTTGCGGGGCGCGGTAGGTCATGGTCAGGACGCTGTGCAGCACGGCTCCGCCGGCCAGCATCAGCGTGGTGGGCGGATCGCGGCGTGCGGTGAGCACGCCCGCCACACCGAAGAGGGGCAGCATCAGGGCGTGCCACTGGTTGCGCAGGATGTTGACCCAGATCAGCAGGCGGTCCCATAGGGCGGTCGGACTGGTGAAGGCGAAAGCGTCACCCGCGAAGCCGCGCGCCAACACATGATCCCAAAAGCCGGTCCACGTGCTGATCCCCGCCGGGGCGAGCACGGCATCCGCGCCGCGCAGGGGCAGATACAGCCACGGCAGGAAGCCCAGCGCCAACCCACCGACGAGCGGTGGCCAGCGGCGCGGTTCGCGCAGCAGGGCCGGGTCGATCAGCAGCAGGTAGACGGCAAAGAACAATCCGCTGAACGCCACTGACGGATGGTGCGTCAGGCCGAGACCCCCTGCCAGCCCAAACCCGAACAGTGCGCCTTCACTGCGGGTGTGCCGGTAGGCGGCCAGCCGTTCAATGCACAGCGCCACGAACAGGCCCGTCAGCGGGCGGATGCTGGCCTGCCCCGCCGTGACCCACACGCTGGCGGCCAGGCCAGCAAGCAGCGCGGCGATCACGGTGCCCGGCAACCCGCCGCCCAGGCGGCGCGCAGCCCGCCCGCTGAGTGTCACCATCAGGGCGGTGCTTACCGCGGAAAACAGGTTCACGGCGCGGGCGGGGTTCCAGGGCATCAGCAGCACAAAAACCCGCCCCAACATGGTGTAGAGCGGGTATCCGGGCGGATGGGCGATGCCCAACTCCGCGGCCACCAGTTGGAATTCGCCCGCATCGGCGGGCAGTGCGCCGGGGCTTAGCGTGGCCCAGTAAAGCCCCAGTGCCGCACTGAAGATGAGCAGATCGACCGGCTGAAAACTACCCTGGCTGGCTGCGCTACTCCTCATCGTCCCGGTCGTCGCGCAGGGAACGCTCCAGATCCTCAAGGTTAATGCCGCGCATCAGGGTGGGTGCGTTGTGGTCCTCGTACTTGGCTTCCCGTGCTTCCTCATCGTAGGCATCTTCAAGCTCGCCGAGCATATCATCGATCTGCGAGCGCACGGACGACCACTGGCGCAGATCGCGGGCGGGCGGTTTGGCGTCGGGGTGGTCGGGGCTGCGTGAGATGCGCGCGTTTGGGTCTTCCGCATACAGGGCTTCTATCACATCCGAGGAGCTGATGCGGTCTTGGGTGGTCACACTATCGAGCAGCTCGTCCTTCACGGCCTGCAGGTCAGTGCCGGTATCGCGCTGCATCTCTTCCTGCATCTCGGTCATCTCTTCGCGCGCGCTTTCGGCTGCGGCCAGGACCTCCCGGCGGCTCAACTTCCCGGTGGACTCCATCGCCTTAAGGTCGTCCATCTGGAAGAAATGGAGGGCCATCCGGCGCACCCGCTCATCCGTATCGTTTTGCGCAATGGTCTCCAGCTGGAGGCGTGCGGCGGTCAGCATGTCGGGGTCCGTGTGGGGGTTCTCAAGCAGCTCAATGATCGCGGCGACACCGCCCCAGCGCAGATGCGAGTTTTCCGAGTAGAGCGCCGTCTGGATCTCGTGGGGTAGGGTAACGCCCTGCTCGTAGTGGAAGACAAAATCACCGCCCTGGCTGCCACGCACATGCCCGAACTGCGGGATCTGCCACTGGTTGCTGTCACCGGCCATGGTGGTCTGTACGTGCTGGCCCAGGTCCCCGAGGGTGTAGACGCCGTCAGCACTGATCATCGGGCCGGTGAGCGCATTGATCAGCAGGCGGGTCATCGAGTTGTAGTCAGAGACGGTCTGGTCGCCTGCGCCTGCGCTGAGCACCTGGTACGCGCGCCGCGTCAGGAACTTTTCCGCAGCGACGCTTTGGGCGCGCGTCAGGCCGAGCGCCTGCCCACTGAAGCAGGCATCAAAGATGAATGCGATGTGCTTGGCCCCCGCGTGGCGGCGCAGCACGAGCACCTCTTCCATGTGCAGTGCGGTGAAATCCTGCTGGGGAACCGTATCGAACGCAGCGAGGTATCCCGACTCCTTGCCGAAGCGGTCGGTGAGGGTGTAACCATGGCAGGCAAAATACACCAGGATGCGGTCATCGGGCTCCGTGGCGCGCAGATCGTACATCGACTGGAGGATGTTGCGCTTGGTGGCCTGTTCGCCGAGGATAGTGCGCACCCGGAAGTTGTGCGGCTCACTGCTGAGCACATCCGCCAGGATTTCGGCATCCTCTTCGGCCTCGCCCAGCGGTGCAAAGCTGGGGTCTGTATAGGAGTTGACTCCGATGATCAGCGCGTAGGAGTTTTCATACCGCGGCTGCAGTTCTTCGTCAACCATGGTGCATCTTACCTCTCAGACACTTGTGTGCGTCGGGCTTTGGTCGGGTCGTCGTTGTCGTTGTCACTGTCGTCATCAAAGCTGGAGAGTGCGTCGGTGATGCGGTTGCGCAGCTGGCGCGGCACGCTGCTGTTGTCGATCTTGGAGCGCACCTGCGGATCGACGGCCTGGCTGAACGCGACGGCCAAGGCGGTGCAGGATGGGTACCGGCCTGAGGGCTCCTTGTGCAGCGATTTCACGATGGCATCGCTGGCGGCTTTGGGCATATCCGGGCGCAGGTCAACCGGCGGCTTGGGTTCGTCAAGGATCTGCTGGCGCATGATGGCGAGCGCATTCTTGCCATTAAAGGGCACCTGCCCGGTGACCATGTAGTACAGCATCGCTGCGAGACCGTACTGGTCAGCGGCGGGGGTCAGATCCTGCGCGCGGCACTGCTCGGGGCTCATGTAATGCGGGGTGCCCACGATGAACTGGCCGGTCATCGAGGTTTCATCAGGGCTGACGGATTTAGCGAGCCCGAAGTCGGTCAGATAGATGTTGCGGTCGCCGTCAAGCAGGACGTTGGCGGGCTTCATATCCCGGTGCAGGACGCCGAACTGGTGCGCGTAATCGAGAGCGCTGGCCAGCTGTGCGAGGATGCGGGCTGCATCCTGCAGGTTCATCGGCCCGGCCTTGATCAGGTCGTTGAGTGTGCCGTGCGGCATGTAGCGCATCACCAAGTAGAGCGTGCCGTCCTGTTCGCCGTAGGCATGCAGCGGCAGGATGTGCAGGTGCTCCAAGCGGGCAATGGTCTCCGCCTCGCGGTCAAAGCGGGCCCGGAACTCCTCATCGTCGGCGTAGTCAGGCAGCAGCACTTTAATGGCCACGTGCCGCTTGACGGTGGGGTCACTGGCTTTGTACACGTGCGCCATGCCCCCCTTGCCGATGAGTTCTATCAGTTTGTATCCACCAAGAGTCGTACCAATCATGTTGATTATCCCTACTGCGTTCCACGCTTTACAGGTCATTGTAGCATATGCAGACAGGGATGATAAAAAGCTCAGTGTCTGGAGGCTCCCCGTTTGTTAGCGACGAGTGTCGCCCCGTCTTCCACACAGGCGGCTACATCAAGCGAACCGTAGACGCGGGAGAAGATCGCGGTCAGAGTCTGCCCCATGCGTGTGGTCAGGCCGCACACCACACCGTGTTCAAACTGCGGATGGTCTGTAATGGCCGTCACGGCCCGCAGACGCGTCACACCGGAGCCCGAGCGCGGCATGCCAGTGGAGTCAGAAAAATCGATCAATACGGCGATTTGCGCGTCGGTTTCATCGAAACGGGCAACCACGGCATCAATACAGGCCTGATAGTCTCCCCAATCCCATGGATCACTGACCCAGGCACGCACCATCGTGCGTTCATCATCGTACCAGTCTGCACCAGAAGGCATACGTTTGCTCGCTGTATAACTTAAAAGATCGCTACAATGATAGTGCCAGAGAAGATGATCACACGCAAGGCTGTCAGGCTGACACCCGATTACAACCGCAGGATGACGCTCGCCGCCGCGGCCAAGTAAGCCGGATCAGCGAGCTTGCGGCCCGTCACCTCGATGACTTGTGCGTGTGGATAGCGCTGCGCCCTCGACTGCCGCACACGCGGAGGCAGGGCCCCGGGTGGGTAGAGGAGCACGGTCTGCGCCGGGAGGGTAGCAGGCGCGGGCAGCGTGTCCCCACCGCCGAAGAGCTTTTCCCACGGGGGTGCCGCCTCGCGCTCTTCGGTGAACAGGGCAGGCGGGCCGCACAGCACAAGCGCGGATGCATCGACTTCCGCGGCGAGCACCATGGCCAACAGCGCGCCGACATCCGCGCCGAAGAGGATCACCTCATCCGGACGCAGGCGGTCAAGCTGCGGCGTGATGCCCGCGCGAGCCATGTCCAGATAGTCGGGCAGTTTGCCGCCCGTCCAGTCGATCGCTGCCCCAACCGAGACGATATCCCGTTGTGAGAAGAACCCACCGATCTGCTGGTAGGCGGGCATGCGCGGCGTATCCCCCTTCGCCGGGAGGATAAACGCCGTACGGACCGGGTCGCTCACCCGCCGAGAACCAGCTTAAGCAGCGCCATGCGCACCCACAGGCCGTGGCCCACCTGCCGGAAGTACGCCGCGCGCGGATCCGAGTCGACCTCCGCGGTGATCTCATCGACGCGTGGCAGAGGGTGCATCAGCACGGCCTCCGGCTTGATGCGCTCCATCACGGCGGGGGTGATCTGCTGACCGCTGCGGGCCTCCTCGTAGGCCTCCTCAGTGGAGAACCATTCACGCTGAACACGGGTGATGTAGAGCACGTCGGCCTTTTCCAGCACCTCATTGAGGCTGCTAGTTTCATGGGTTTCCACGCCGCGTTCGTTCAGGCCGGCGATCAGGTTGCGGGGCATGCGCAGCACATCCGGGCTGACGAAGCTCATCTCCGGTGCACCGAGGATGGCCATCAGCTTGCTGAGGCTGTGCACGGTGCGCCCGTATTTGAGATCGCCGACAAAGACGATGTGCAGCTCCTGCGGGTTGTGATTGTGCGTCTCCTTGATGATGGTGCGCACATCGAGCAGGGCCTGTGTGGGGTGTTCCAGCTTGCCCGACCCGGCGTTGATGATCGGGATCTCGATGCTGCGTGCGGCGATGAGGGCCGAATCGTCGTCGAAATGGCGCAGCACGATGGTATCAAAGCCGAGGGCTTCCATGGTGCGCACCGTATCAGCGAGGGTCTCGCCCTTGTAGGCTGATGAGTACTGCATCATGCCGTGGATGCCGAGCACATCTGCCCCGAGGGCCTGCGCCGCCCGTGTAAAGGACGTGTAGGTCCGGGTGCTCGGCTGGTAGAACAACACGGCTACCGCCTTGGACTCAAGCGCACGGTGGCGCTTTTCAAAGGGCATCGTTTCCAGATCGTTGGCGGTGGAAAGCACCTTCCAGATCGCCTCACGGCTGAGCTGTTCGACGGAGATAATATCTTTGCCGCGGAAATCGTTGGTGATCTGCCATTCAGGCGCGGCCAGGTGGGCGAAGATCTCCTCGGCTTTGAGTGGTGTGGCCATGGTTCCTCCTAGGCGAGTATAAGTCTGGGGGAGCGCTCCCCACCTACGAACTGTCCATCCTTATAGACGGTCTGCCCGCGGACGACCACGCGGCGAACGGCACCGACGGCATCATGCCCCTCAAAGGGAGTCCATCCGACTTTGGTCTGTAAACCGTCTGGGCTGATGGCGTAGTGATGGTCCAGGTCGATGACGGCGTAAGTCTCCGGCGGGCGGTCCAATGCGAAGATGCGGCGTGGGTTGCTGTCCACCATCTCCACGAGTTTGTCCATGCTCAGGCGGCCTTCCGCCACGGCATGCAGCATCAGCGGGAGGGTGGTTTCCAGGCCGGGCACGCCCGGCGGCGGGTCGTCGCCCTGTTTTTCTGCCAGCGTGTGGGGAGCGTGGTCATCGGCGATGCAGTCGATCACGTCGAGGTTGGCCCACAGGGCTTCCACATCGCTGGCGGGTTTGAGCTCCGGCTTCATGTAACCCAACGGACCAAGGCGCTGTGCGTCGTCTTCCGTTAGGAAGAGGTGGTGCGGTGTCACCTCACAG
>JAADYX010000241.1 GCA_010092885.1 Chloroflexota bacterium
ACCGTCATGGGCACAGTCGCGATGAGGCCTGCCGCTGCGCCCTGGGCGGCTTTCGCCGCGAGTGATTTATCCGTCATCAGAGGGCCTCCTTGGGCCGTCAGACCCAGCCGAAGCGCTTATACAGGAAGAACATCAGGCCGACGATCAGCCCCATACCGACCATCAACACCAGCAGCATCAGGTGGCCGGGCACGGGAATCGCCAGCACGGGGTTGGTGGTGATGAAGTTGAGCTCGAAAACGCCAAGGATGAACGTCAGCGGCAGGAAGATCATCGAGAGGATGGTCAGGCGGCTGACCACCCGGCTCAGGTTCTGCGCCTCGCGGCTGCGGATCAGCTCCAGCACGTTGCTCCACAGGTCGCGCTGCCCGTCGATCACATCGTAGATGCGCAGCAGCCGCTCATACAGATGGTGGAAGGGCTCGCGCGTCTGCTCTGAGACGGCCAGGCTGCCCTCCCCGATCAGGCTGGAGAGCACCTCGCGCTGCGGGGAGACCATCTGCCGCAGGTTGACCAGCTGCTGCTTGATGCGGTAGACGGAGGTTTGCATCACGCGCGGATCGTCCTCAGCGGTGAGGACCCGCTCCTCGATATCCGTCAGGCGCACGTTGATACGGTCCAGCAGCGGATAGTAGGCATCGATAACGTACTGCATCACCAGAAACAGGAAGTAGTGCTCGCTGCGATTCCAGTACTGCGTATTGCGCGCGGCGACGTCATAGGCCTTTTCGACAGCCGTGCTGATCCCCTTGCGCACCGTGATCAGATACCCTTCGCCTGAGATACAGTGCACCTCCGAGCCGATGACGCGATCCTGCTCCCTGACGGGTTGGAACAGCGAGAGAAACAGGTACGCCGGGTAGACCATCAGCGTGGGGCGGCGGTCATCGCGGTGGAGATCGCTGATGACGGCGGGGTGTAGGTCGAGGTTCTCTTCCACCCACTCCAGGTCGGCGGGCTCTGCGTCAACAATATCGATCCATACAGTATGGCCCGCATCCAGGGCACGGGCCAGTTCGTCATGGGGGAGGTTGCGCCGTATCTCAGGCGAAGCGTCTTCAGGTGCGCCCACCAGTGAACGGATCATTGTGGGTGCACCACCTCAAGCAGACTGTCAATGGCATAGTACAGCATGAACGCCGCGGTCACAAAGCCGCCGCTGACCGATGACGTCAGCACGATGTAGACAACATACGCCGCGGTATACCACTGCGGTGTGATCGACACCGATTCGCCGACGGGCACGCTCAGCACGATGAGCAGCAGCATACTGCCCATCAGCAGGGCCACGTTGATAATGGCCAGCAGACGGATGCGCTCGTAATGCTCGGCGGAGAATTCATTGTCGATGCGGCGCGTCAGCCCGACGACCGTCAGGATGAGTGCCAGGATGGTCGATGAAGCCGTGATCACCGAACTGCCAATAAAGCGCATCGAGGGCAGGGCGGCTTCCAACGGGGCGCGCGGGGTGACATCGCGCAGGATGCCGCCCACCAACAGCTGCCCCACCAGCGCAAGCAGCCCGGCGAGCAGGCCACCGCCGATGGCCTGCCGGATGCCCGGGATCTGCATCACGCCTACGGATGAGTTCTGTCGTGTTTGCTCGCTCATGGTCAGTTCGGACCGTCCCCGCGCCGCTGGCCGCGCAGTGCCAGTGAGATGAAGTAAAACACCTGGAACAGCGCGTTGAGCATCCCGGCGACGTAGGTCCACGCGGCGGCGGTGAGCACAGCCCGTGCGCCGCGGCGCTCCCGCTGGGAGGCCAGCATATTGGTTTGCTCCAGCATCTCCATGGCCCGGTTGGAGGCGTTGATCTCCACGGGCAGGGTGACGAGCGCAAACAGAAAGGCCGTCCCGAACAGCGCGATGCCGATCCACGTGAGCCAGCCGATTCCGGCGGCAAGCCCGGCAATAAAGACAAGCGGGCCCAGCTGTGAGCCGAAGTGCACCAACGGCACAATGCCGCTGCGAATGCGCATCAGCAGGCTGTTTTGCGCGTCCTGTTGGGCATGGCCCACCTCATGAGCGACAACCGCCATCGCGGCCACCGACTCCTCGCGCACGGTACTTTGTGAGAGGCTGAGCACGTTGCTCATCGGGTTGTAATTGTCGGTCAGTTCACCCCGGATTCCCTGAACGGTCACCTCGGGCATATTGAAAGCATTCAGCAGTCGGGCGGCAATTTGATTGCCTTCCAGATCGACGCTGTTGGGTACATCGCCCCACTTTCTGAACGTGGCCTGCATGCGCCATTGAGCGATAAGCATGATGAGGATGGCAGGGCCGACGATCAGCCAGTAGAGGGGGTCACCTTGAATGGGCATTGGCATACTCCAGTTGCTATAGGTGTGCTGGGCCAAGGGGCAGACAGGCCGTGACCTGTCTGCTTCTTATGGATAAACGCAGTCTAGATAGCGTTTTCCGCGCCGCGAGCAAAGTTCGCGATCAGGCTGATAACCGCCAGCACCAAAAACAGGAAGAAGGCGATTTGTGCGACTCCGGCAAACGCAGACGCGATTACCTCGAAACCGATCAGGCCAGCCAGGACGGCCAGCAGGAAGAAAACCAGTGCTGCACTGAGCACAGTCGATCTCCTTATTTGTCCATTTACGTTACGCTCCGATCGTACCGGTGGGCGGGTAAAGTAGTCCTAAAGGCAAGCGAAATAAGTTGCAAGAAGGCCAACAAGAAGGCCAACAAGAAGGCCAACAAGAAGCGTCTGTAGGCGAATTTAGGTCCTGTTCACAACAGCGTAAGGTCGCCTGGGCTACACTCGCTCAAGTACAACTAGCTTGGATGAAGGAGACACTTCAGATGGAAGACCAGATGATCGGAACGCTGCAGCGGCTGCACACGATTTGCAAGGTAGGGGCTGAGGGCTACAGTGACGCTGTCGCAGCCATCAACGATGATGCCGGGTGGGATATCCTGCGCCTGCGGGCCTTTGCCGCCCGGCGGCGTGAACACTCGACCGCGCTGGCCAATATGCTGGTGGCGATGGATGGCGACCTCATCGTGCGCCCCGGCATCGACCTGGCCGCTGAACTGCACCAGATCTGGATGCAGGCGCGGGCCGCCGTGGCTGGAGGCGACCGTGTGGCCGTCTTTGACGAGATCCTTCGCGGCGAACACTATGCCGTGGATGCCTTTGAGGATGACCTCGCCCAGCCGATGCCGCGCGAGGTGCGTCGGATGCTGACCCGGCAGCACGAAGAAATTGAGCTGGCGCTGGAAGATGTGACGGCCATGCGCGATCGCGAGCTGCGAACGGCCCGCTAACCATCCAGAACGACCAATGGGGGCTGGCTGTGCTGGCCCCCTTTGTTCTTAGTGTGCGCAATAGCCGCAGGCGGCTTCGGGCATGTGTGCAGCCGAACCTTAGTGGTTCTGGCTGCCCGTGTGGTACCCGAAGAGCCATTCCTGCCAGGTGAGGGGTGGCTCACCCGAGTGGCCGGGGAAGCGCGACTCGCGGGTTTGCTCGTAGTTGAGAATGGCGACCAGCAGCACACCGCCGACGGTATTGCCCAGCAGGACCGGCAGGAAGAACCCGAAGAAGGCCTGCCCGATGCTTGTGCCGCCAAAGTACAGCAGATAGATGACCTCGCACGCGCCGATAATGCAGTGGTACAAACCCAGCGCCGGAATGAGAAACATCAGGAAGTAGACGATCAAAAACCGCGACACCGAGTCACGCGCGGCGTGCACCAACCACACCATGCTCGCCACCAGCCACCCGGCGATCAGGCCTTTGAAGAACAGCGCGCTGAAACTCAGTTCCAGGGCGTGCTGCCCAAAACTGCGCGCCGCGGCGGCGGCCTCCGGGCTGAGGATCTCGGTTGCGGCCAGCAATGTGGCCACCAGCAGCGCCCCCAGCAGATTGGCCGAGAGCACGACCCCCCAGTTGACCAGCAGGGCGGGCACACTCGCGATGCGTGTCATCACCAGCGTGACGGGGGTCAGCGTGTTCTCGGTGAACAGCTGGTAGCGCCCCAACACGATCAGCAGGAAGCCGACCGGGTAC
>JAADYX010000242.1 GCA_010092885.1 Chloroflexota bacterium
GCGCACACAGTCATCGATGTGGCTGACATCCCCGGAGGCTGAAGCCAGCAGGGCGCCATCCGGGCTGAAGTCTATCGAGCGCACATCGGCGCGGTGGCCGGTCAGCACCGCGACCGGATCGCCGGTTGTCGTATCCCACAGCCGGATCGAACGGTCGAGGCCGCAGGAGGCCAACAGCCGGTCATGGAAGACCAGCCCGCGGACGGTGCCGCCGTGCCCGCTGAGGGTGCCTACCTCCTTGATGCGCCACGCGGTCTTTTCCGTGATGGGGGCCAGGGGGCCGTCGAGGCCGCCGCTGGGCAGGGTGAGGGTCCACACGACGCCGAACACCGCAATGCTGAACCCGATGGCGACGGCCATGCGGTCGCCTTCCGGGTTGAACGCCACCGCGCTGCCCGTCGGGGTGACCGTTTTAAGCATATGCCCGGAGTCGGCATCCCAGATGGTGACGTTCTGGCCGGTCTCGTAGCTTAATGTGACCAGCGCGTCGTCGTTGGGCGTGTACCGCGCGCGGCCCAACCACGCCACCTCGATGGGGGTGCCCGCCGGGGCGAGGGTTTGGTTGTGCCATTGGCGCACCAGATTGTCGCCGCCAGTGGTGACCAGCCGCTCCCCCGATCCGCTGAAGGCCACGCCGGTGGCGGTTTCCTCGTGGGCCTGCGTGCTCACCAGCAGATCGGCGGTTGCCGCGTCCAGCAGGAACAGCAGGCCGCTGGCCGTCACGCAGGCGGCGATATCCCCGCCCGGGCTGAGGTCCCCATCGCGGATCGGGTCGCCGGGCAGCGCGATCTGCCAGACCAGGCTGCCGGAGCTGACCTCCCACAGGTCGAGGCTGTGGCTGCACGTCAGCAGCCGGTCGCCATCGGGTGAAAAACGCACACGCCGCACGGAACTGTCGGCGGCGCGTAGGGTGCCCAGCAGCTTGAAGGTGCTGACCTCCCACAGCCGCACCACACCATCCTCATGGCCGCTGGCGATCAGCGCGCCATCCGGGCTGAAGGCCACGCTCCACACGCGGCCCCCATCCACAGCGAGGGCGGCCACACCGCGTGCTTCGAGCACATCCCACACGTGGATTGTGCGGTCGTTGCTGCACGAGGCAGCCAGTGTGCCATCCGGGTTGAACGCGATCTCCCAGATGGGGGCGGTATGGCCAGCCCAGCGGCTGAGCTGCTGGAGTTGAGCGGCGGTATCAATGGTTATGGACTGCATGCGGCTATGATAGCACCGATCCGGATCGCGTGCAGGCGGGTCAGTTCAGGCTGTTGAGCGCATCGTGCAGGGTGGATTCGATGTAGGTGCGCCCGTAGATCCGCCTGAAGATATCGACCAGCGCGTGGCCCATCCGGGTGCTCAGGCCGCAGACCACGTATCCTTCCAGGTTGGGATGCTTCAGCATGCCCGCGCAGTTTGGCAGATGGGCCAGGCTGTGCAGCGGGGCTTCGGCAAGGCGTTCGTAGTTGAGCACGCCCATCACCTTATGGTCCACTTCGTCCAGCATGGACCACATGTGCTGTAGGTGTGCCTCGTGTTCTTCCCAGGTGAAGTGCTCGCCAAAGGTCGTGACGATCACGGTTTTGTTTGTATCATACCAGGTGTCAGTAATGGCCATCGTTAGGGCTGTTCTCCGTATATACCGGTTTCTACGGCTCCAGAATCTAGCTCAACAGGGCCCGTACAGGCAAGCGAGGGACGGAAAACACAGGATTTCTTATGAAAATAGTGATCTACGCCATCGGTTCCCGGGGGGATGTGCAGCCCTACATCGCGATCGGGCAGGGGCTGCGGGCGGCGGGCCACACGGTGACGCTGGCCACCGTGGCCTACTTCCGCGATCTGGTGGCTGAAAGCGGGCTGGCCTACCATCCGGTGGCGGGCGACGTGGAAGCCATGCTGGTCGCGCCGTCGACCATCCGTGCGATGGAGTCCGGGCGGCGCACCCTGCGCGCGCTGACCAACATCTGGGCGATGACCCGCCCCTATCTGACGCAGATGGGCGATGACTGCCTGGCCGCAGCCCAAGGCGCGGACGTGCTGGTCGCTTCCACGCTGGCGATCCACAGTTACCCCATCGGTGATGCGTTGGGCATTGCGGTCCTCCCGGCGATTCCCTATCCGCTGTTCACCCCGACGCGCGCATTCCCCAATCCGGTGTGGCCGGTGCGCCGCGTGCCCGCCGTGCTCAACCCGCTGACGACCCGCATCGCCGCCCTGAGCGCCTGGCAGCTGGCACGCCCGCACATCAACCGGTGGGCGCGGGCCCGGTTCGGGATGCGCGGCTACGGGCCGGTTGGGCCGTTCCGGCGGTTCTTCCAGCAGCGCACCCCGGTGATGTACGGCTACAGTCCCAGCCTGATCCCCCGCCCTGCCGGCTGGAACAGCACCGTGCACGTGACCGGCTACTGGTCGCTTGGGGCGCAGGCCGGTTGGCAGCCGCCCGCTGATCTGGTTGAGTTTCTGGCAGCGGGGCCGCCCCCGGAATACATCGGGTTTGGCAGCAGGCGCAGCCGCGATCCGGCAGCGGCCACCGCCCTGATGGTCGAGGGGCTGCGGCGCGCCGGTCAGCGCGGGGTGCTGCTCACCGGGTGGGACGGCCTGCGCCGCCCCGACTCCCACCCTGAGGACCTCTTCTTCGTGGAAAGCATTCCGCATGCGTGGCTCTTCCCGCGGATGGCGGCGGTGGTGCACCATGGCGGGGCGGGCACGACGGCCTCCGGGCTGCGGGCGGGTGTGCCCTCCGTGCTGATCCCCCACTTCGGCGACCAACCCTTCTGGGCGCGGCAGGTGCATCAGGCCGGGGTTGGGCCGGAACCGGTGATGCGCCGCGACCTGACCCCTGACCGGCTGGCCCATGCGATCCGGCAGGCCCTCACCGATGAGGCGATGCAGCGGCGCGCGGCGGATCTCGGCGCGCGGATCCGGGCTGAGGATGGAGTCGGGGCGGCGGTGCGGGTTATCGAGGCGGCGCTTTCCGGCTGAAGCGATACCACGATGAGGCACCGCCCGTCACCGGATCGCCGCCCTGCTGGTGCCACACCAGATCAAAGTGGGGCTCAGCCGCCTCCCGGATGAAGGCATCCGGTTTGCCGCGCGGCGGGCCCTGCGCCTCCGGATGGTGGGCGTAGAGCATGAAGATCCCGCCGGGCCTGAGCAGATCGGCGATGCGGCCCACGTACGCGGCGAAACCCTCGCGGGAAAAGGCATGCCCGCAGCCGATATCCACCGCCAGATCAAACGGGCCGGAGGGTGGGTTGCGCACGTCGCGCACGTGGAACTCGATATCACCGGGGGGCTGTGCCTGCCGGGCCCGGCGGCGGGCCTGCCGTATGGCCTTCCCGATGAAGTCAAGGCCCAGCACAGCCCACCCGTGTTGGGCCAGCGCAATACTGGTCGTGCCGGTGCCGCACCCCAGGTCAATGGCGAGGCCCGGCGGCACTTCGGCGACCAATTCCAGGATCTCCGGCGGCACCTCGGCGTTGTCCCACGGCGGGGATCCGCGCCGGTAAGCCCGCCGGAAGCGGCGGTACAGCTCAAACATTTCCTCTCAATCCCTTCCCTTTTTATGCTATATGATATATCCTGTATATGATCTATCCTATAGCAAGGAGGACACAATGCTCAAGAACCTACTTCCGTGGCGCTTCGTCCTGTTGACATACGCGATCTCGTGGTCGCTGTGGGCGCTCATCGCCGCCGCCGGTCTGGATATCAACACCAACCTGACGGTCGGCCTGCTGTACGCGGTCGGCGGATTCGGGCCCGCGATCGCCGGGCTGGCCCTCACGCCGGAGGACCACCGGACCTTCTGGGAGCGGGTGCTCAACCCCGGTCGGATCAGGCCGGTGTGGTGGCTGCCGGTCCTGCTGATCTTTCCGGTGACGCTGCTGCTGTCCTACGGCATCGTCGGGATCGTCTTGCCGGGTGCGGCGGATCTCAGCGGGGCGGGCGAATTCTTTGGTCGCAGCCCGGCGCTTGTGGTCAGCACTATCCTCTTCATCGCGCTGATCGGGCCGATCTCCGAAGAGCCGGGCTGGCGCGGCTACGCGCTCGACTGGCTGCAAGAACGGCACTCGCCGCTGGTCGCCAGCCTGATTCTGGCCGTGCTGTGGTGGCTGTGGCATATGCCCCTCATCGCGGTGAACGGCGCGTTTCTGGATGGCGCTGTCTCGGCGGTGTTCCTGGCTGGCTATTTCGGCACGGTGCTGCTCTACACCGTGCTGTTCACGTGGATCTACAACAACACACAGCGCAGCGTGTTGGCCGCCATCGCCATTCATTTCAGCATCAACCTGACGAGCGGCATCCTGGTCCCGAACTTTGAGGTGCTGATGGTCGAGACCTTCGTGCTGATCGCTGTGGGGGCCGTCATCATCGTGGCCACGCAGATGTGGCGGCGCTCAGACCACACTGCCGATCAGGTCAGCGGCGGCCTCGTCGAGGTCTAGCAGCATGCCGCGCTGGGTGGCCCGGGCCATGGCGCGGCTGTCCAGCGTGCCGATCAGCTGGAGACGGACGCGCGTCAGGCGCATGCGGGTGTCGCGTTCGGTGGCGGGGTGGCGTTCCACCAGGGCGGCGTACGCACCGGCTCGCTCCCCGTCGCCGCGCTCCAGCGAAAGCTGAGCGGCACCCAACAGCAGATCGAGGGCCAGCGGCAGCGCACCCAGCTCCCACGCCAGCGCGAACCCTTCCTGCAGGACGGCCTCGGCCTGATCGCGTTCGCCCAGGGCGAGGTGCACCGGTACCAGCGCGCTCAGGGCCTGCGCGACCAGCGGGCGGGCGTCCATCTCGCGGGCGAGGGTCAGCGCATCGGTGAAGTGCCGGTGGGCCGTCTCGACGCGCCGCTGGTCAAACGCGCAGCGGCCCAGCCCGATCAGCGCTTCGGCGATGCCGGGCGTGTTGGCTATGGCCTGTAGATCGACCAGGGCGTTGTCAAAGGCGGCGCGTGCGCGGCGGTAGTCGCTGTCAGCCAGGGCGACCTGGCCGAGGTTGATGGTCGTGAGCGCCACGCCTTCCCGGTCGCCGACCTGCTCGCTGATCGCGATGGCATCCTCAAAGTGCGACTGGGCGGTCTCGACCGCACCCTGCTTGAGCAGCACAATACCCAGATTCTGGAGGCTGGCGGCGGTCAGCATTTTGTCACCCAGCTCACGCCGGATCTCAAGCGCCTCGCGGTGGCTGCTGCGTGCGTGCTCAAACTCGCCGATATCGACCTGCAGCAGACCGAGGTTGTTGAGCACATGCGCGATGGTGGGCCGGTCCCCGATGGACTGCGCGATTTCCAGCGCCTCAGCAAAGGCCGCGTGTGCCTCCGCGAACGCCCCGTGGTTGTAGAGCGTAATGCCCTGGTTGTTGAGGGAGCGGGCCAACCCGCGCGGCTCACCGATAGCACGGCGTCTGGTTACACTCTCCGCCATGTAGGCCAGGGCGGTTTCCAGGTCGCCGCGCGCATCGGCGATCAGGCCGAGGTTGCCCAATGCTGACGCGATGCCCTCCTCATCGTTGAGCATGCGGCGCAGCGCGAGGCTTTCCTGCCAGTGGGCGGCGGCGCGGTCGTAGTCGGCTTCGTAGTAGGCCAGGCCGCCCAACCCGTTGAGCGCATCCGCGACGGCCTGCCGGTTGCGCACGCGGGTGGCGCGGTCCACGCAGGCCTCGTAATACGTGCGGGCCCGCTCAAAGTGCGACAGCGCGCGGTGGGCGTCGCCCAACAGCCGCAGCAGGCGGATCTCCAGGGCGGAGGCGGCGTCCATATCCAGGTCGGTGCGCTTCCACAGCAGGTCGAGCGCCTGCTCCAACAGGCTGACGGCGCGCTCGTTCTCCCCAACGAGGAGGGCCTGCTCACCGGCATCGACCGCGTACTGCGACTCCTTGAGCGGTTCGCCCGCCGCCTGCCAGTGTTCCAGCAGGGTAGCGGCC
>JAADYX010000243.1 GCA_010092885.1 Chloroflexota bacterium
CATCAACGCATACTGTCTCAGTCGAAAGAAGACCAGTGCGTAAAGCACGGCATTCGGCGTTAACGGCAGAAGCCTCCGCCTTTAGGCGTGGGGAGTATGCCACAGAGATAACGGTACCCAAACCGGACGAGGAAATCAAGCCCTTGGGACTCAAAAGCCCTCAATCCTGAGGGCTTCTGCTGGCTGCACAGAGGACTTACTCCTGTGGCACCCACCCGTTGATCGCGATCTGGGCTTCGGTCCAGATGTAGGCCTCCGTCCAGACATAGCCTTCGGTCCAGACATAACGGTCCGTCCACATGTCGCCATCGGACCAGTCCAGACCTTCTGTCCAGATGTACCGTCCGCTCCAGGTCTTCAAATCGTTCCACAGATAGCTGCCGGACCAATCGTAGCCTTCCAGGTCGGGGATGGTGTACTCGCCGTTGACCAGTTTGGCGCGCCCCCCATAGTGTTCGATACCGGCCAGGTCCTTGTCGATGTTCAGGCCGTTGTTAGCGCAATCCCGAACGGCTGCATTCAGATAGACGGCATCGTAGGCGTTGACTGTGCCCGCACCCTGCTGGAAGATGCTGAAGGCCAAGGCAGCATTGCTGCCGTTCTTGTCGACTGCGGTGTGAGCGCTGGCCATCAGGCGGCATTTGATGGCATCCGGGGTGAGCGTGGGGTCGGCATCCAGCATGAGGGCGACCACCCCGCTGACCACCGCCGCCGACTGCGATGTGCCGGACATGGTGTAATAGTCGCCTGAGCCTGCGTACTGTGGATGTTCCTGCACAATAGCTGAGGCCGAGGGGATCAAGCCGCGCAGGTGCCCGCCGGGTGCCACAATATCCGGCTTGACAAAACCTTCAACCGTGGGGCCTGTGGCTGAAAAGCTCGCCACCACATCATCAGAGGCCTTGTAGACCGTGTAATTGTCCGTGGTCGCGCCCACCGTGATGACATACGGTACGTTGCCCGGCACACCGACGGTCATCGGATCGGGGCCTGTGTTGCCCGCTGAGACCACCACCGTGATGCCCGCACGCCACGCTTCCATCACGGCCTGGTTGAGCGGATCGTCCCAGTAGTAGGACTGCGGCGGTGTACTAAAGGAGAGGTTCAGCACATCGATGCTGTGCGAGTTCCGGTGGGTGACCACCCAGTTGATGCCACGAATAATATCAGCATAGGACCCTGAGCCGTCATCGCCGAAGCCCCGCACGATGACCACCTCAGCACCCGGGGCAACGCCTTCAAACAGATGATCTGAGCGCGCCCGGCTGACGGCCACACTGACGACATGCGTGCCATGCCCGTTGTCATCGTCTGCGAGCCAGGGGTTGCGCACGTCGTCGGCTATGGCGTCATAGTAAGCGGCGATGCGCTGGTCCCAATCATGGTCAAAGGTGATCTCATTGATGGCGGGCTCAATACCCGTATCGATGAACGCGATCGTAACACCCTCGCCCGTGATACCATGCTGGTGCAGCTTCTTCGTGTCGATCAGGTCAGGCGCGAAGGTGCCACTGCTGTTTGAAGGCGTTCCTTCAGGATAATGGCGTGAGCCATGGTCGTCGTCATCGTCGTCGTCATCCGCAATGTGCACGGCGGCATTGTCGTACACTCGTAGGGTCGGATGGGTGTTGAGGAGAGCCCTCAGCTGCCCGGGGGTGAGCTCAACCGCAACGGCATCGATAATGGCGAGATCATGGGTGGGCGACGCGCCTACGCTTTCGACAGCGTGGCGCACGGCTGTGGCATCGTCGCCTTGCACGATGACATGACTCGTCGAAGGTGCCGGGCTGGTGACACCGCCAACCACAATGAAAAGGATAAGAAGAACAGTGACTGTTAGCCGATGTTTCAGGCGCATGGCACTCTCAATCAGGCAGCGGATATATGATTCCTGGGTACAGTTTACCACAGCCACGTGCAGAGGCTAAGAAACCTCACTGTCTTAAGACCGAATTCAAAGCATATTGTTAGAGTTTTGTAAGCCTGCTAGCGATTGGTGTCTTCATCAGGGGGAATGCGCGCTGCCAAACGGTCTGCCTGTTGGAGATCGTAGCTCGCGCCAAGCTCCTCCAGGATCTGCCTGGCAGCAGTCAGTTCACGCTGTGCTTTGATCTGGTCGCCTGTGGCAGCGGCCAGACGCGCCATCTGCAGGGCGATGCGCGCTTCTTCCAGGGGTGCCTGCTGTACCAGGTCGCGGGCCTGATCCAATGCCTGACGTGCCACCTCGATCTGCCCGTGCTCAAGGGCGAGCATGCCCTGGATACGCAGGGCGGATGCGTGGAGGACATCGTCGCCGATCTCAGCTGCCAGTTCAAGCGCGCGGTCGAGTTTGTCTTGATAAGGGGTGCCCCACTGGGCAGCCAACTGCGCCTGGATGAGATGGGCATCCACCATGGCATCAGCCGCCCCTGCCTTCTCAGCAGCGGGCAGATGACGATCAACGAGGATCTGCGCTTCATCGTACTCGCCTCTGTACAGTTTGACAAAGGCCAGCCCAATAGCTGAGATGGCGACCATGGGTACAATGCCGTGATTGGTCGCGGCCTTCAGGCTCTCGCCGAAGCTGTGCTCGGCGCGGTCGAAGTCTCCGCGGTCCCAGGCCAGCGTCGCAATGTTGTTGTAGCTGGCCACCATGCCAGGGATGTCACCGATCTCCTGGCGCAGCGCGATGCTGCGCTCGAAGAAGGAGAGGGCCTTGCTCCACTGCCCGGCCATCACGGAAAGGATGCCGAGGTTATTCAGTGTGGAGGCCACGCCCCAGCTGTACCCGGCCTGTTCGCGCAGCAGCAGAGCATTGGTGGTGTGCTCGGCGGCCTGTTCCCAGTCACTGCGCCGCAGATAGATCCCCCCGAGGAGGTTCTCGGCAGCGGCCATATCCAAGAGCTGG
>JAADYX010000030.1 GCA_010092885.1 Chloroflexota bacterium
CGACGACACCATCTCCCGGCTGAAGGTGCAGGTCGGCAGCGACCCGGCCGACGTGATGCTCATCATCGAGACGGGCGACGATCTGCCGCCCGCCATCGAGGTTGACCTGCCGGTGTCGGTCAACTTCCTGCTCAGCGACAACGAACCGGTCAACCTGATCGGGCGCTCGCACGTCGTCTATGAGGTGTTCGACCGCCGCTTCCGGGTGACAGCCGGCGGCTTCTTCCAAGTGAATCTGGAGGTGGCGCACATTCTGGTGGAGGAGGTGCTGCACCGGCTGGACCTGCGCGGCGGGGAAACCATCCTGGAACTGTTCAGCGGGGTCGGCCTGCTGACCGGGTTCATCGCGCCGCACTGTGATCTGGTCGTGAGCGTGGAAAGCTACCCGCCCGCCGTCACTGATGCTGACGAAAACCTGGCCGACCTGGACAACGTTGACCTGGTGGAAGGGCCGGTCGAGCAGGTGCTCGACGATCTGGACGGGCCCTTCGATGCCCTCGTGCTCGACCCGCCGCGCGCGGGCCTCAGCAAAGATGCTCTGGGCGGGGTGCTGCGCCTGCGCCCACCGAAGATCATCTATGTGAGCTGTGACCCGGTCACCCTCGCGCGTGACTGCCGTGCGCTGGTCGATGACGGCTATCATCTGGTGGAGGTGCAGCCGCTGGATATGTTCCCGCAGACCTACCATGTGGAGTGCATTGCCACTTTGGTACTATAGGTGCCTATCAATCCAATGCCTTTTGTCATATACTGAGTCAATGGCCCCCACCTCTATCAAGGAGAGACTCAGATTATGAACAAGCAGCATCGTCTGTGGCTGGTGCAGATCGTCGTGATCACGCTGGCCGTAGCGGTCGTCATCCCGGTGAGCCGTCTGGCCGCCGGTCCGGATGCCGATCCGCAGGGCGAACTCCCTACCGGAGGGTTTGTCGCCCGCGTTTATTATGAAACGATCGCCGACATTCAGGACCTCACAGACTACGATCTGTGGGAATACAACAATCTGGACGAGCAGTATGTGCTGGTCAGCATGGACTGGCGCACCTTCCGTGAACTGGAGCGCAAAGGCTGGCGGCTGGAGGTCGATGACCTAGCCACCGCCCAGCTGGAAGGCTACAACCTGGAGGTGTACAACGGCGGCTATCTTTCCGTGGAAGACCTCCATGCCGAGATGGCCGGCTACGACGCCAACTACCCCGATCTGGTAGAGATGGTCGACTACGGCGACAGCTTCTGCAAGGGCGAGGGCGGCTGCACCACCCTCGGCGGTGATGAGCTGGAAGGCTTCGACCTGTACGCCATGCGCATCAGCAATGAGAACGTGCCCGGCACCTCAACAATCAACGGCGATGGCACCGTCACCCCTGGCGACAAGCCCGTCGCGGTGTTGATGTTCAACATCCACGCGCGTGAGATCACCACGCCGGAGCTCGGCATCCGCGTGATCCGCGAGTTCGTCAACGGCTACGGCGTGGATGCCGACCTCACCTGGATCGCCGACTATCACGAGGTCTGGGTCATCCCGACGGCCAACCCGGACGGCCTGTGGCTGGTTGAGTTGGGCACCAAATCGCCGTATGGCGGCAGCCCGTTCAGTTATAGGAAGAACGCCAACGATGCCGGGTGCAGCTCCTGGCCGCCGAGCAGCTTCAGCCAGCCCGGCGTGGACCTCAACCGCAACCACACCTTCAAGTGGAACACGGGCGGCAGCAGCGGCTCACCGTGCAACCTGACCTACCGCGGCACGGCGGCCGGCTCCGAGCCGGAAGTCGACCAGTTCGAGACGCTGGTGGCCAGCCTGATCCCCGATCAGCGCGGCCCTGGTGACACCGACCCCGCCCCGCAGGATACCACCGGCATCCTGATCAGCACGCACAGTTTCAGCGAGCTGGTGCTGTGGCCGTGGGGCTACACAACCGGACCGGCCCCCAACAAGACCGGCCTGCAGGCCATCGGGGACAAGCTGGCGACCTACAACGGGTATCTATCCTGCCAGCCGTCGCTGTGTCTGTACGGCACCAGCGGCACCACGGATGACTGGTCCTATGGTGAACTGGGCATCCCGTCCTTCACGTTTGAGGTCGGCACGCAGTTCATGCCGCCCTACAGCGAGGTGGACGCCATCCAATGGCCCGACAACGGCCCGGCCTACATTTACACCACCCGCATCGCACGGGCACCCTACATGGAAGTCCAGGGCCCCGATGCGCTCGATCTGAATACCACCGGCGGCCCGGCCATCGTGAACCTGACCGCCCTGCTCGACGACAACGACAACGGCGGCCAGGATATCGCGGCTGCTGAGTACTACATCAACACGCCGCCGTGGGAGCCGGGCGCGGTCGCCAACCCGATGACGCCCATCTTCGGTGGGTTCAACGACCCGGCAGTCGGCGTGGAGGCCGCTGTGGACCTCACCGGCCTGCCGCAGGGCCAGCACACGATCTTTGTGCGCGGGCAGGACGCCGGCGGCAATTGGGGCCCGGTCAGCGCGATCTTTGTCGAGACGGAAGGGCCGTTCGCGGCACAGCCCGCCTCCACGGATCTGCATACCTGCGTCGAGGGCAGCACCAGCACGGATATCACCGTGACACCGTTGGGCGGCTTCACCGGCCAGGTGAGCTTCAGCCTGTTGGGCAGCCCCGCGGGGACCACCGGCAGCTTTGCGCCGCCCAACCTGACCCCGCCCGGAGCCACCACCCTGACCATCGATGCATCCGGCGTGGCTGCGCCCGGCACCACCCCGGTCACTGTGGAGGTGAGCTCAACCAGCCCGGCCAGCGTCGATCTCATCGAGATGGATCTAACCGTCTACGACAGCGGTCCGACCGCCCCGGCGCTGCTCGTCCCGGCGGATGGTGCCTCCAACATCTACCCGATTGACCTGACGCTGGAATGGCAGGCCGTCGCGGATGCCACCAGCTACGATGTCGGCATCTTCACCGACCCGGGCAATCCGACCGGCAGCCTGGTGGCTGTGGGCCAGAACCTGACGGGCACGACCTTCCAAAGCCCGGTGGATCTGGATGAGAACGCCACATACTACTGGGCTGTGCGCGCCAATAACCCGTGCGGCCAGCAGGTGACCAGCTTCGCCAGCTTCTCGACGGGCAGTTCGCTGCGCATCCTGGTGGTGGACGACGACGACAACAACCCGGATGTGCGCTCGGACTACACCGACATGCTCGCCGGGATGAACTACGACGTGTGGAGCACCAACGCCTCCGACAACGAACCCGATGCCGGCGAACTGGCCCCCTATCCGGTGGTGCTGTGGTTCAGCGGGGATGCTGCGGGCTTCTTCGCGGGGCCGGGTGCTTTCGGTGAGCCCGCGCTGACCACCTACATCAGCAATGGCGGCTGCCTCGCTCTGAGCAGTGCCGGGTACTACGGCGGCGGCGCACTGCCCAGCTTCGCGGCGACCACACTCGGGCTGAGCAGCATCACCAAGGATACGGGCCAATCCACCGTGACGGGCGGCCTGCTGCCCGCGGGCCTGTTCGCCGGGACCTACTCCCTGAACTCGCCGTACGACAACATCAGCGATTCGCTGTCGCTCAAGAGCGGCACACGGGCCGTGTTCGATGGCGACCAGGGCACCGCGGCCTCCGTGCGTTACACGGGCGACTCGCTGGCGTTCTTCTTCGGCTTCCCGCTTGAATCGCTGGCTGCCCCGGACCGCCAAGCCGTGATCAACGATTTCATCACCGCGTGCAGCTTCCTCGACTGACCCCCTGAATCACAAAGGGCCCTCTGTGCACACAGGGGGCCCTCTTCATATATACTGGCAGCGGTCAGGCGGGTTGGACCAGATCCCACCGGTTGCCATACAGATCATAGAAGACGACAACCAGCCCGTATGCCTCCTGCCGGGGCTCCTCCGCGAAGCGCACGCCGTGCGCCTGCATGTGGCGGTAGTCCGCCCAGAAGTCATCCGTATGCAGAAAGAGAAACACACGTCCGCCGCCCTGCCTGCCGATGGCGGCGCGCTGATCGTCCGTGGTGGCTTTGGCCAGCAGCAGCGCCGCCCCTGCCCCAGGCCCGACCACCACCCAGCGCTTAGTCTCCGAGAGGGGCGTGTCCTCGATGAGGGAGAAGGGGAGCGCCTGCGAGAAGATGGCGATGGCCTCATCCTACTCACGGACGACGAGCGTGATCCGCGCGAGGGTGCGGCTCACAGCGAACCGCCCAGATGGTCGGCCACTGCGCTGGCTGCCGCCGTGCCGAAGGCCTCTTCCAGCACGGGCAGGGCACCCGGCAGCAGGGCGGGATCGGCGCGGGCGGCGTGTACCACAAAGGCGAACGCCCCCTCAGCGGCCAGCGCGCTGACGATGTGCAGCGTGCGCACACGCAGCGCCGGGCTGAGTTCAGGCAGCAGTGCCCCGAACGCCGCCAGCAGGGGCTCGGCATCGAGCGCGTTCAGGCCGTGCGTAATGTTCCAGTAGGGGCCCTCTTCGTCGAGATTCGCGAACCGCCAGCCCAGCGCCTCAGCCACATCGACCAGGGTGCGCAGATGGTGCACCTCACCCAAACCGGCCAATCCCACTGCTGCGGCGGCCTGCAGGGCCAGCCGGTCCTCCCGGTCGAGCGCTGCGAAGGACTGCTCTTCAAGATGGCGAGCCAGCACGGGCCGCACGGAGTCGTCGCCCAGGCGGCCCAGCAGCATCAGCGCATCCTCGAACGGGCGGGTCCATTCCAGCGGGGGCGTGAGCCGGTCCAGCAGCTGCGCCAGGGCGGGCACCGCGCGCGGATCGGCCAGGCGGCCCAGGGCCTCCACGATGAAGACCAGCAGATCGGGATCGGTGGTGGTGGCCATCAGCTGGGCGAGCGGTTCCACCGCGCGCGGGTCGCCCAGTTCGCCCGCGCCGATGATGGCGTGGTTCAGCAGGTTGATGTTGATCGCGTCCGGATCGGCCAGGCTGCGCAGGATGGCATCCGCGGCCTGCGGTGCCCTGAGTTTGGCCAGCGCCCGGATGAAGCTGCTCTGTGCGTACCAGCCCGCGTTTTCTTCGGCCTCCAACCCGCTGAGCAGGGCGGGCAGTGCGCGGGCATCGCCCAGTTCGCCGAGGGCCCACGCCGCGTTCGCCCGCACGCTGACGCCATCATCGGTGAGGGCGGCCATGAACGCCTCGAACTGCTCCGGGCGTGGGCGCAGCCGGTAGATGTTCACCGCCTCCGCGCGGACTTCCACCAGCGGATGGGTGGTCATCAGGGTGGTGAGCAGCGCCGCGACCTGTGGATCGTCGTGGAAGTGGCGCAGCGCCTCCAACCCGCGTGAGGCGAGCCCATCCGCCCGGCGGACCTGACGCTGCCCGGCTTCCAACAGGTGCAGCGGGTTGAGCCAGCGCAGCGCCCGGATGGCGCGGTAGACCAGATAGGCCCCCGCCGCCGGGTCATCGAGCAGCGCGCTGAGGCGCTCTTGCGCCCGCGGGTCATCGATGTGGCGCAGCGTTTCCACCGCGCGGC
>JAADYX010000244.1 GCA_010092885.1 Chloroflexota bacterium
CGCCCACCCTGGTGCCGACTGAAGTGCCGCGCAGCTTCGTTGTTTATCGCCAGCGGACCGGCGTCGTGAGCCTGACCCTGCCGGAAGGCTGGGAAGCGCTCGACGACTCAACCGACCAGCGCATCCGGGTGCGGGTGCTGCCGCCCGTCGGGTACGGCAGCCGCGTGACCGTGGAAGTCGTCAACGAGGGGCCGCAGCAGCCCGATGGTGTCGCCGCGCTGATCGAAAGCTACATCCGGCTGAACTACGGTGAACAACCGGGCTACACCGAAGTCTCGCGGCGCACGCTCGACAACGGCGATTTCGAGGCGGTTTTCGCCTACGATGATGGAGTCGGTGCCACTGGTCAGGAACGGCTGATCATCCGGCAGGCTGGGCCGTACTTCGCGGCGATGCGCCTGTTGCTGGCCGATGACGACGTGTTTGCGCTGACTAACACGCTGGATACGATCGCGGGCAGCCTCGCGGTAGACACGCAGATCGCCTGGGGGACGCGCGTCGCGGCGATCAACCCGGCGGAATTGGCCGTGGTCAATTCACTGCTGTGGCGCGATACGGACGGTGTGACCTACTACATGGGGGAGGTCCGCAACAACGCCCCCTCCGCTATTCAGGATGTGGCTGTCACGGTGGCGCTGTGCAATCAGGATGAGGTGGTGCTCAACGAGATCACGCAGCCGACGGCCATCAGCGTGATCCGGCAGGGCAGCACGATGCCGTTTGCCGTCGTGGTGGAGGGCCTGCCGGAGGATGTGCAGCTGTGCTCGCAGTCGGTTACGGCGGCACCCGCCCGCCCGGATCCATCACGCACGACCGGCCTCGCCCTGGACTCCCGGGTGGATACGGCAGCGGGGATCGCCCTGCTGGTTGAGGGCACGGTCACCAATGCGGGGCTGTCACCGGTGACGGATATTCGCATCCTGGTCGGAGTCTACGATGAGGCGGGCGCGGTGGTCGGGTATGCGGTGGTCGAACTGGGCCGCGAGACCGTGCTGGAACCGGGCCAGAGCGCCGAATTCCGCACGGTGCTGGAGGAAACTGGCAGGCCGGGTGCGCGCTACGTGATCCAAGCGGAAGGCACCGTTCTGCGCAGCATCAACCCGTCGCTAAATCCTTGACTTGCCCTAACTGCACTACCGATCCTAAAATGGACTGTAATGGCTCCCAAACGCTGATCAAGGTGCAGCATGAAGTACAGCATCGGCCTGAAAACCGACCCTGGGCCAAAGACACGTAACGAAGATACAATGCTCGCCGTTGTGCCAACCGAGCAGCGCGATACCGTGCTGCTGGTCGTAGCCGATGGCATGGGCGGTGCCAACGCGGGTGACCTCGCCAGCCGGGAGGCCGTGAACGTCCTCCACGCGCAGCTGATCGAGAAGGGGGCACCCGAACGCGACACCGCCGCCGAACGGCTGGTTGAGGCGATCAAGCTGGCGAACGTCAGCGTCTACGAACACAGCCAATCCTCGCCCGACCTGGATGGTATGGGCTCAACGGTCGTCGCGGCGCTTATCCTCAAGGACAGCTTCTGGGTGGCCCACGTAGGTGACAGCCGCGCCTACCTCATCCGGGGCGGCGAACCGCGCCAGATCACCGAGGACCATACCTGGGTACGCAGCCAGGTGCGTGACGGCAAGATCACGCAGGAGCAGGCCGACCGCCTGCATATGAACCACGTGCTGGACCGGGCCCTTGGGCCGGACAGCGCTGTCAACGTGGATGTGTGGGCCGACGATACGCTGGAGCCGGGCGATGTGCTCGTGTTGTGCTCCGATGGCCTTTCCGGCGTGGTCACTCCGGAGCGGATCGCGGCGGTCGTCGCGGACAACACCGCCCAGCAGGCCGCCGAAACACTGGTGAACATCGCGCTGGCTGAGGGCACACGTGATAACGTCTCAGCGATTGTGTTCCGCTTCCACTAAGCGATGATCATCGACCGCACACTGCGCAGCCGGGCCCTGCTCAAACCGATGCGGGTTCGCGTCTACCTGCCGCCGGGGTTTTCGCCGGACGGCCTGTACCCGGTGATCTATCTGCTGCATCCGTGGGGTGCGGACGAACGCTACTGGGATGAGACCCTGCATCTGCCCCAGCTGGCCGACACCCTGATCGACATCGGCGTGATCCCGCCGTTTGTGGCCGTAATGCCACAGGGCGACAAGAGCTACTTCATCAACGCGGCCAACCCTCAGGGTGACTTCGACCAGCTTGTCTCCGGCTCGCCGGACCAGTTCGCCGGTGCACTGGAAGGCTGCGGCGACTACGGCGACTATCTGCTGGAGGATGTCATCGGCTGGGTGGAAGCCACCTTCCCGGTGCGCACAGAGCCGGAAGGGCGTGTGCTGGCCGGCATCGCGATGGGCGGCGCTGGGGCCGGTGTGCTGGCCTTCAGCCGTCCGCGGATGTTCGGCACGGTGGCGATGCACAGCCCGGATCTGATCGTGGAACCGCACTTCGGCCCACCCTGGATCTTCGGCCTCAATGATCCCCTGGCTTTCGCCGCGCGCAGCCCCATCGCGCTGGCGGAGAATCTGTCCGGCACAGCAGGCATGCGCATCGCATTGGACCACGGCTGCGATGATCCCTACAGCCAGCCCGGCGCGGCGCTGCTCCACGAAGCGCTGTTGGACCAGGGCATCACGCACAGGTTTCACGTGAACGCCGGCACACACTCGACCGACTATTGGGCCGCCCATCTGGGCGAGTACATCGGATATTACACAGCAGCATGGTGATGAAACGGTTCATTGTTCTCCTGGTTATGTCGGTTCTTGTGGTGGGGTGTGCCACGCAGACCGCCGCCCCGACCAACGTGCCCGCCGCGGCACCCTCGCCAACTCCGTCGCCTACGACTCAAGACGCGGCTGCGCCCACCCCGGCGGGCGGGCTGTGGATCCAGCCGGGGGTTCCCGTCGATCTGGCTGAGGCGGCACGCGCTGCGTTCAGCGATGTGCCAGAGGTTGATGCCGAGGCGGAAAGCACGGTGCGCATCACGCTCAACCCGACGGACTCACCGGTCGCCGCGGAGCGCATCTTTGCGCTGGTGGGGCCGTTTGCCACGGTGCGCGATGAGCTCACCTGGCAGGCCTTCACCACATACTGGCAGACGGGCAGCGGTCTGGATGAAGCGCCCACTCTGGTTATGACCCCGGCCACCGCCGATATGCTGATCGCCCTGTTGGGCCCGACCGGCAGTGCCCCGGTCCAACTGGTGGAGCCCGCCGCGCTGACCGGTACGCTGTGGGACTTCCGCCCGGCGTTGGGTGTGGTGCCCTTTGACCAGCTCGAACCGGCGCAGAAGGCACTGACTGTGGATGGAGTCAGCCTGTTGGAACCGGATGCGGATCTGAGCGGCTACCCGCTGCGGGTGACCGTTGGGGCCAGCGGGCCGGGCGTCGAGGGGCTGGCCTGGGCCCCCACCAACCGGGACCCGGCACGCATCAGCAGTGTGGTGCTGACCGGCACGACAGCCATCGCACGGGCGACGGCCATGCAGGTGGAACTCAACGGGGTGGGCTTCCCCGCCGCGCAGATCGCGCCCTTCTTTGCGGGGGTTGATATCCTGCATACCAGCAACGAGTCCTCCTATGCGGTGGACTGCCCGCCGCCGGACTGGTACGGCGA
>JAADYX010000245.1 GCA_010092885.1 Chloroflexota bacterium
AGGTGCTGCTCCTGCACATAGGGCTGCAGGCAGCTGCCATAGCCGCGATCGCGTGAGATGCAGCGATAGTGTGCCACTTCAATCCCATTGTGCCAGGAGAGACGCATCTTACCATAGTTGGGGTCGGCCAGGTTGTCCCGCCGGGCGACGCAGTGGGCGCAGTAGACTCGATCCGGCAGGATGTAGCTGCGCTGCTGGCGCCGCGTCTTGCGGCTCCGTGCCATGCGGCGGCGGACGGCCAGGGCCGCCTCGTAGAGATCATCTGAGATCAGCGCCTCATGCCGCCCCTCGAACCAGGTCACGCGATGGCGCCGGCCCTTGCGCTTCTGGCCCAGCGAACTGCCATCATAGACGGTCTCAGCGTAGGCTACGCGGCCCGTGTAGAGCTTGTTCTGCAGCAGATCGCGCACCATCTCCTTGCCAACAGGCCGCCGCTTAGCCCGCCGCTGCTGCATGATGGGACTGGTGTTCAACCACTCCGCGATCTCACGGTCGCTGTAATCACCGCTTGCATAGCGGCGAAAGGCTTCCTGCACCAGCGGCGCTGTTTCCGGATCCACGTGCAATCCAGCCGGGCATGTGGCGCTCGCCTGCTTCTTCGTAACCAGTCTGTAGCCCAGCGGGGTATGGCTACCGTTGTACTCGCCCCGAGCAGCCCGCTCCCGCTTGGCCCGCTTCGTGTCGCTGCTCAGGTTCTGGGAGTAGAAGGAGGCAAAAACCGCGATCATCTGCTCCACCATGGTCGTGTAGGGGGAGTCATCATCGTCAGCACTCACCCCCTCCACGCAGTAGAGCTTGAGACCATATTGGTGGCGCAGCAGGGCCTTGATCATCACCGTGTGATTGTGGTCGCGCGCCAGCCGGTCGAACTTCCACAGCATCAACGCGTCAAACTTCTGGTGTTCCGCCGCCTGGCGCATGTGCTGGAAGCCGGCGCGGTCCAGGCTCCAGCCCGACCGCGCCTCATCCTGGAAGATGCCAGCCACCCGCCAGCCACGCCGGGCGATCTCCTGCCGGCAGCGCTGCACCTGGTCATCAATGCTGATCTCGTTCTGCAGTTCGGACGAGTAACGTGCATAGATCGCCACTCGAAAGGGGCGTTCCGGGCGACTGAGCTCAGTCAAGGTGGCGGCGTCCATCGATAGCTTGTTCCTTGGAGTGATTGGTCTTTTCAAGCGGCTGATTGACGGGCACGCCTTTGATAATCAACAGCACCCCCGACTTCAGGGCATGGGGGCGCTGGCGCTTTTCCTCCGCCAGATCGGCCGGTTCGATGCTGATCTTACCATGACGGAAGCGGTAACGACGGAACATGAAGCCCTCCTGAGCTGTAAACACATCTTGTTCCCATCATGTCAAGAGGCGATGAGTGAATCAAGAGGCGCGTCAGAAACCTGACCCACCCGGTCAGATATTTGTCGCATCCCTTGTCCTGTCCACCCTGGGCATGCTTCAATGAGACTATGGAGCACACAGCGCACACCGCGCGTGCGTCGCGAGCCGGCGCGCCGGAGGGCTGGCCCGCGCCACCCGCGACCCAGCCGATCAAGCACGAGGAGGCCTGCCTGACCCCGGCCGAGCTGCGCGCCTGGCTGCGCCACTGGGGCGAGTGGCACGCCTCCTCACTGCGCAAGTGGACCCGGCCCGATGCTGAGGGGGGCTTCGCCGACAGCGGCAGGCTCAGCCCACTGGCGCGCAGCCGCGATGGTCAGCCCCGCGCTTTCACCCCGCACGACCAGCAGGTGATGGCCAGCATCGCCAGCCTGAAGGCCGAGCGGCTGGGCGCCGAGGCCATCCGCCAGCGGCTGCGCGGGGGGTATCGACTAAGCGCTCTGCCCCCTGTGGCGCTGACACCCGATCAGGTGGCGGAGATCAAGCGCTTGCAGCACGCTCTGCGAAGCACCCGGCGGCTGCACGAGGCGGTCGAGCGTTGGCGCGGGGTGGCGGCAGGACTGTCCATCGCCGGGTTGGGGCTGCTCTTCCTACTCGCTGCATTGCTGCTGGGAGGGGGCTGACGTGACCCAAGCGCATGATTGGCAGATCAAGCCCGGCAACTTCGACCCGCTGCACAGCACCCGGCTCTTCCCCAGTCGCCACGCGCTCGGCATCCCCGACCTGCTGCACACGCCGCTTGCGGCGGTCCCAGAGCAGCTGGTCGCTTACCGCAGCCGCATCCGCAGCCCATCCTTCGACTATGCGCGCAGCGCAGTGCACTTCTTCCTGGACGACTACCGCTTTGAGACCGTCTGGAACCGGCCCGAGCGCAGCCTGAGCTACCTGCGCCGCTTCCGCATCCTGCTGACCCCGGACTTCTCGCTCTACGTCGATTGGCCGCTGGCCATGCAGCAGTGGAACGTCTACCGCCGCCGCTGGTGCGGCCGCTACTGGCAGGAGCTGGGCTTCCTGGTCATCCCGACCGTCTCCTGGAGCAGCTCGGAGAGCTTCGATTTCTGCTTCGCCGGCCTGCCGCGCCACAGCGTTCTGGCGGTCTCCACCCTGGGCGTAGACCTCACCGTTCCCATCCAGCGCGAGCGCTTCCAGGCCGGCTACAACGAGATGGTCGCGCGCCTCGCACCAACCATGGTGTTGAGCTATGGGCCACTGCCGGCCGAAGCCAACCCGCTCAGCGACACTCGAATTTACCCCAGCCGCTGGCAGAAGAAGCGAAACCTGATGTCGGACAGGCTTCCCTGATCCTTGGGCAGCCGCGGCATCTTTGCCCCACCGGTCGCCCCCTGGCTGAGGATCGCCCTCCGGCCGGTTCACCAGCCGCCGCCAGACCCCGATACGTACCGCTATGTCACCCTTTCCAGCCGGGATAGGCCGCCGGGCGGGCCCCACTACCCGTTCCTGGAAGACACGGGCCGCGAGTGGACGCTGGTCACCCAGGACCTGGGCAGCACGGAGGAGGTCCATCCCTACCACCGCTTCGGGATGGATGCCCCGACCCTGCGCTGGGTCAAGGACGACAAGGTGATCGACCTCTACATCGATGCAATGCGCACCGAGGACTACCTCGCCGCCAGCGGCCTGCGCCTGCACAACGAGATCAAAGGGCCCTATGTGCTCTCCAAGCGCATCAGC
>JAADYX010000246.1 GCA_010092885.1 Chloroflexota bacterium
AGATGTGTATAAGAGACAGCAACGATCTGCTGCACAATCTGGAAGAGATGCATGCTGCGGCAGGCAGCGACAACAAAGACCTCTGGATCTATGAGGCAAGCTCGCTGCGCGGCACCGATCTGTTCGACAGCATAGAGGGCCCGGACCTCACCAACCGTCTGCTGGATTTCATCGCCGAACTCGACTCCTGACCTGAGAGGTGCCCCTATGCCTGCCAGCGAACTCAGCCAGTCTCTTCAGATCTTCGCGAACCTGTTGTTGGTTATCGCCCTTCCGATTGTAATCGCGGCGGCCTTCCAGCATCTGCGTGTGATGTCCCGTCAGCTGCAAGAGCGCATCGGCGAGGAACGCTGGCAGCGCATAGACCAGGTGGTAACGGCTGCCGTCCGGTTCGCTGAACAGGCCGGCGTGGTTGAAGGATTGGTCGGCGCAGAGAAAAAACAGATGGCAGTTGACTATGTACAGCGGAAGCTCGCCGATTATGGCGTCACTGGCATAGACGTCGCCGCCATTGCTGACCTGGTGGAGAATGAGGTCCGGCATCAGTTCGCCAATCCAACCCCACCTGAGGATACGCTTGAGGCGCGTCACGCACTCATCAACAATGCGATTGAGGCCGCGATCCTGGCTGCGCAGCAGGGGGGTCTTACCGGCATCATAGAAGATGTGGGCCAACAAAAGAAAGAATATGCGATCCGGTTCGCACAGAATTATCTACGCGAACTAGGTATCGAAATACCAGAGGATATTGTTAGCGGTCTAATAGAGGCGCAGCTTCTACGCATGATCGCGCAGCAGACTGTGCTACAATAAAGGCACACACCACAGCCTTGCGGGAGCGACACATGGAGGAACTACACACAAACTTGGCGACCGAGCAGCGTTTCAGGCGTGAATCCTGGTGGCAGATCGTCTTTCCGGTCGTCTTCACATCGGTATTGATGATTGCTGTCACCATAGTGATCATTGCCTTGGGCGGGGTGCAAGGCCTCTCCGCGGCAGCGGATTATGCGTTTGTGTTTCTCTTTTTCGTGTTCGCTGTCCTGGCTGTAACCACTGCGGCTGCCTTCATCGGGCTGGCATATGCCTTCATCCGACTTATCCTGGTGATCCCCCCTTACGCGTTTAAGGCCCAGCTGTTCATGAAGCAGGTCTATGAGAAGACAGACGAAGCAACAGATAAGGTTGCCCAACAGGTGATCGCAGTGCGCAGCCGCGCCGCAGGTGTTGATGCGCTGCGCAATCATCTGGACCCAGATACTGACAACACCACACTAGAGGAGATTAAGGTCAATGGCCGAGGAACAGAGCTTAAGACCAGCTGAACCGGTAAGCATCGAAGAAGAAAATACCTGGAAGACTCAGGCGCTTGTCATCGGCGGAGTCGTCGGGGCGCTGTTAGGCGTGGCCTCGGCTTTCCTGTATGTACGTTCGGCTGAAGAAACCCATGGGCCCGACAGGCCAACCCCTCCCAACACGGGCGACGCCGTGCGGATGGGTGTTTCGCTGTTGGGCATTATCCGTACCGTCACTGAATGGGGACAGCAGCGCGATTAAGCCCCAGCGGCCTATCTGGTCGTGGGTGCTGCGGGCAGCACTCGCTGCTGCGGTCATCTACGCGACCAGCCACAGGCGTCCCTATGTGGTGGTCGGCGAGCCACAGCCTGTGCAAACTGGCCATCCCATCCTGTGTGTGCATACCCGCCTGACTGATGAGGTCGAGGAGTGGAAGATCCAGCGCAGCCTACGGATGGTCCGTGAACTCGGCGCAGACACCATCGTTGAGTTTATCCCATGGGCCTATCGCGAACCCGCGGAAGGGGTTTATAGTTGGGCCCACACTGATATGGTCGTTGAACACGCCGAAGCACAGGGATTGACCGTCATCGCGCGGCTCGGTTTGGTTCCACAGTGGGCCCAGCCTGATGACCTGGAAAACGGTGCCAGCCTCAACTATCTTGTCTCCGACCATTATGACGAGTTCGCCACCTTTGTAGAGGCTTTCACTGCGCGCTATCGTGGGCGCATTGATCACATCATCATCTGGAACGAACCCAACCTCGCCTTTGAATGGGGCTACCAGCCGGTTGATCCACAGCAGTACATCGATGTACTGGCCCACGCTGTGCCGGCTGCGCGTCGCGGCAACCCTGAGGTTGTCGTTCTCGCCGGGGCACTCGCCCCAACTCTGGAGCCGCCTGGCAGCCCTGCTGGGCTCAATGACGTGCTCTACCTGACTGATCTTTACGAGGCTGGATTCGCCGACTACTATGATGTGCTGGCTGTGCACACCTACGGATTTCGCTTCCCACCGGAGGAGCCACCCGCACCGGATGTGCTCAACTTCCGACGGGTGGAACTGCTGCGTGAGATCATGGTGCGCTATGGTGACGCGGACAAACCAGTGATCATCACCGAGTCCGGCTGGAATGATCATCCCCGCTGGACTAAAGCCGTCCGGCCTGGGCAGCGCATCACCTATACCATCAACGGCCTTGAGTATGCCGAAGAGAACTGGCCGTGGGTCGAAAACCTATGCATTTGGGCGTTCCGCTATCCGGCCCCAACCTACAGCTGGCCTGATTATTTCACGCTGGTCACCCCGGAGTTCACACCCAAACCGATTTAAGATGCACTCCAACGTTGGGCGCGTGGCACACCATGCCTCTCAATGGACAGAGCGGTGTCGTTTTCGACCGCGGCGGCTACAGCCTGTTCGGCACCCTCTATATGGCAATGGCCGACCTCCC
>JAADYX010000247.1 GCA_010092885.1 Chloroflexota bacterium
CGAAGGCCTCCGCGGCCTCCGCGGCGGTCATCACGCGGTCGAGCACGGCGTGCCCCGGCCCGGATTTCACCTTGCGCTTGGTGCCTTCCGCCCACAGGGCGGCGGCGTCATCGCGGCGGATCAGAAGCGCATCGCCGGATTTACGGCCCGGTACCCTGCCCTTCTTGACAGCCTTCTTGACCTTCTTGCGCTTGATGTCGTGCACTTTGGCCAGCTCACGCGCGGTGGCCACTAGGGCCAACGGCTCGGGTTCGGCCAGCCGGTCCTGCACGACATCCCGGCTGATGCGCGGCGGCGTGGCCGGGCGGCGCGGGGGTGGCGGTGGGGCAGCAGCTTCCACGGGTGTCTCTTCCTCAAAGGCTTCGATCTCCTCCGGGGTGCTGTCCACTTCACCGGCTTCGGCTTCCATCGCCCTGAGCATATCGGCGAACGTGGTGGGTTCGTCCTCGTCGAATGCGGGCTCCTCATCCCACATCTCGTCGTCGAACCGGTTGGTATCATGGTCCATTGTTGAGCTTCTCCTTCTTCTGGTGTTCCGCGGTGCGGCCCCGCGGAACGGGTCGGGTGACCGGCGGTGCCCGGCCGCACGGGCCCGCTCGATCACTTAACAAGCGCTTAACAATAGAACGCAAATTCTAGCGGAAAGTGGCGGCGGGTGCAAACTGAGTCTGTCACGCAAGTGAAACTTGTCTCGTCGAATCGTTCCTGATGAACCACCACAACCTCGGGGAAGAAGACCGCATTCTCCTCGACGATCTCAACGCGGGCAGCGCACGGGTGCTTCTATGCACTCGTCCGGCGTTTCGCGCCGGAAGGTGCCCGCCTACGCTGATGAGACGAAGATCAACCACGACGAGAACATGGTCTTTAACATCACCTGGTAGTGGGGAACGGAGTTGCGAAAGCCAAAACCCCCGGCACGGCGTGCCGGGGGCATCCACCTCAGTCTGAACCGTCAGCCGTCGTAGCCGCGGCCCTCACCGGCGGCGACTTCCGCGCCTTCCAACATAGTCATGAAGTCTGCGTGCGTCATCGGGCGGGAGAACATCGGGTAGTCCTTGGCGGTGGCCATGTCCTGCTCTTCCTGGCTGGTGGCCGCGGTACAGTCCGTCAGGGTGATGACGTTGTAGCCCTTCTCATACCCGGTGCGCATGGTCGATTCCACACAGCAGTTGGTCAGGAAGCCGCCCAGCGCGATCGTCTCGATGCCGCGGCTGCGCAGGATGAAATCGAGGTTGGTGCTGGCGAAGGTATCCAGCCCGCGCTTGCCTTCCACCACGATGTCGCCTTCCTGCGGGGTCAGGTCATCGATGATCGCCGCGCCCCACGTCCCCTTGACAAAGGCGTTGCTGTCCACCACGCCCTTGAGGATGCCGTACGGGTGGCTGCTGATCTCGTTGTACCCTTCCACAAAACTGATCGGCGCGTAGATGACGGTAATGCCCTTCTCGCGCGCCTTTTCGACGACCTTCTTGGTGTTGTCCAACATGTTGGTGGAGGCCATCACGTCCTTCACCGCATCGTGGAGGGCGCCGCCCTCGCTCGTGAAATCGTTCTGGTACTCGATGAGCACAAGTGCCGTCTTGGTGGGGTCGAACTGCATGGGTTGTGTCTCCTTGTTGTGAGAGGCTAAGGTACTTTACACCGCACACGCCGCGGGCGTGGTTGGCTTCAAGAGGGGGAATCCATCTTCTACAGGATACCAGATCGGCAAAGATCGGATCAAGGGGGTGGGGGTACCGAATCTGTGTGTGGATCACGTGGACGCTGGGACACCCCGGGCACACACCCCGCACCTATGGTACCAGGGTACTTGCCCCACCCACAGAACTAATATACAATGAGTAATGAGGTGTGACGGGGACCGCTTCGGGCTCCGTCACTGTGTGTTGTAGGTTTCCACGATGACGACCGTGTTGCCGTCGGGGTCAGCGAGGGAAACCATACGTGAGCCGCCCGCACCGATGACGCCGCTTTGGCGCAGCAGCGTGCCGCCGTGCGCAAGCGCCGCCTCGATGGCGGCATCGGCGTCCGGCACGGCGATATCGAACTGTTGGCGGTTCTGTTTGGCCTCAATGCCCAGCGAGGCGTTGGGCGTGAACACCAGCGGGATCCCGGCGAGGGTGCCCTCGTAGAGGGTGAAGCCCGCCATCTCGAAGGGTTCCAGGCCGCAGCCGAACACCGCGTTGTAGAACGCGACCATCGGCTCGATGTGGTCCACGGCAATGGTGATGCGCGCGATGTGCGTCACAGGGCGGCCTTCCCGCGCAGCGCCGGCCCGAAGCCCGGTGCAGCGGCCAATGCGGCGTCGTAGTCGGCCCGTGCCCCCGCCGGATTGCCCGTCTGTGCGCGGACCGCGGCGCGGTTCAGGCGGGCACGCAGCAGGCCCGGATCGATGCGTAGGGCCTTGTTGAAGTCGGCCTGAGCCCGGTACGGGTCGCCGCGTTGGAGGTACGCTTCGCCGCGCAGCGCATAGCCGGTGGCCAGCGGTTCGCGGGTGACGGCGGCGGTCAGGGCGCCCATCGCGGTGGCGGTGTCACCGGTGCGCAGGGCGATCAGGCCGTCTTCCAGCAGGAGGTAGGTCTCGTCGCTGATGGCCAGGCGCACCATCGGCACCGCCAGCAGGGAATCGGGACATGTGGCACTATTGTAGCGGGTGGTCGCTGCCAGTAGGGAGACTGGCCCGGCGGCCTCCACCGCGGTGCGCAGCGGGTCGCCCGGTTCGTGCCACCAATCGAATGTGCCCGGTGTACACACCACCACAAGGGGCACATCTGTGATCTGGTCGGCAGCCAGCCGCGCCGGGATATCGCCGAGGCCCTGCCGGGAAAAGAGCTTCATACGCATAATCCGATTGTAACCAGGAGAGGGAGCTGTGTCAGATGATCCGTTTGTAGGCATATGGGAATTGGACCCCGAACAGTGCGACTACCAGATGGGCGAGCCGCCCCGCCAGGCGCTCTACACCATCCAGAAGGGGGTGGCGGGCTACCGCGTCATTATCTCATGGACGACCGCCGAGGGCATGAACCGCAACGCCGTGTATGAAACCATCCCGGATGGCAGCGTGCATGTCGATGAGGAGACCGGATTGGAGATCATCACCACGCGCGTGGACGAACACACACTCGATACCAGCGCCCGTCGCAGTGGCCAGCTGATCAACCAGGCGCGCCGCACCCTCACCGAAAACGGCCAGGCGATGATCGTCACGCAGACCGGCTGGACCGCCGAGGGCGAGGAGTACACCAACCGTGCGGTGTATCACTATGTGGGCCAGGCCTGATCACAGCGGGGCCACCACCCGCGCGCCGATGACTCATCCTCGCCGGTGAGCTCCGGGAACTGATAGGGGTCGGCCCAGGCGTTCAGGCACCATTCCCAGACGTTGCCATCGGAGTTGCAAACGTGGCCCGTGGGTGGCTTGTTGCCCCACGGCCACACCCGCAATTCGCAGAAAACGGCTGCTGTGTTTTGGTGTATGATAGGCTCAAAGCCGTCCCCTACGTTGGCTTACAATCGTGTTAAATGCCATGCATGTACATATGGATTGAAACAATTGTGTGGTAAAGTGAGACCATACTTGGACACTTGCAGCGACAGGCAAACACCATGACCGCTCAACTGAGAAGACTGATCGCGCCCCCCCAATTCGACGATGACCTCAAGAACCGCACCGCCGTCTCCCTGACGATCATCCTGTACGCCCTGTTCATCGGTTCCCTGGCTGGCCTGATCATCGTGGTTTTTTCAACGACGGGCACGCTGGCTGAGGTTGTGGCGCTGGGCGTTATGCTGGCGTTGATGATCACGTTTGTTGCGCTATTGAAGGCAGGCAGAGTAAGCCTCGTCAGCCAGCTGGTGCCCCTCATTGCGTTTGCGCTCATCGTGCTGTTGGTACTCTCCGGCATCATGGGCATCCGGGATATTTCCGCCTATGGTCTCATGGTTGTGCTCCCGCTGGCGGCTCTGCTGTTGGGGCGGCGGGGTGCGGTGCTGTACGCGCTGGCCGTGGCGGCTGCGTTCACCGGCCTTTACATCATCGAAAAGCAGGGCCTGATCGCCAGCCCAGTTACTGAGTTGAATGGACTCGACGATCTAGCGGAACTGTATATCTATGTGGGCGTGGCGGCGACCGTCTTGTGGATGCTCGTCACGAACCTGAGCAAGACATTGGACCGGGTCCGCGTGCAGAATACGGAACTCCAGCGCACGCAGGCCGAACTCCAGGCGCTCAATACGCAGCTTGAGGCCCGTGTCGCGGAACGCACCGAGGAACTGCGCGCCGCCAAAGAGGCGGCAGAGGCCGCCCGTGACCAGGCGTTGGCCGCTGACCGGCTCAAATCCCAGTTTTTGGCCAGCATGAGCCACGAACTGCGCACCCCGCTGAACGCGGTACTTTCCTTCAACAAGCTGCTGAAACTCGGCACCTTCGGTGAGGTGAATGACGAGCAGGTCGAGTACCTGGGCAAATCGATTGACAGCGCCACCCACCTGCTCGCCCTGATCAACGATGTGCTCGATGTGACCAAGATCCAATCCGGCATGATGAAGCTGTTCATCGAGGAGGACTTCGACCTCAACACGGAGATCGCCAGCATGGCCGATACGGCGGAAAAGATGTTGGATGGCAAGCCGGTCACGCTCATCCGCGAGATCGATGCCGGCCTGCCCACCCTCACCTGTGACAAGCGCCGCGTGCGCCAGATCCTGCTCAACCTGGTGTCCAACGCCATCAAGTTCACGGAGGAGGGCAGCATCACGCTGCGGGCCACCCACACCGGCGACTCCGTCACCTTGGCCGTGATCGACACCGGGCCGGGCATCACGCCGGAGCAGACCGAGTACATCTTCGAGCCGTTCGTGCAGACCGAAGAGGGCATCAAGCATGCGGGCGGAACCGGGCTTGGGCTGCCGATCTCCAAGAAGCTGGCGGAGGCGCACGGCGGGCGGCTGTGGGTGGAAAGCACCCCCGGTGCAGGCGCGGCCTTCCACGTCAGGCTGCCGCTCACACCCCGGCTTGAACTGGGTGAGGTGGCGATCTGAGATGCTCAAGGATCACGTGTACCTCTACGTTGAAGACGACGCCATGAGCCGTGACGCGCTCAGCCTGGTGTTCCGGCGCATTATGGGCATTGAGACGCTGACCGTCTTTGAGAACAGCACGGACTTCATGGGGCGCGTCCGGACCATGGCCAACCGCCCGGATATCTTCCTGTTGGATATCCACATGAAGCCCCACACCGGCTTCGAAATGCTGGCGATGCTGCGTGCCTCCGAGGCGTTCAGGGACTCCATCGTGATCGCGCTGACGGCCAGCGTTATGAATGAAGAAGTGCAGATGTTGAAGACCGCCGGCTTTGACGGTGTGATCGGCAAACCGATTGATGTCGAGATCCTGCCGGAGTTGATCGCGCGTATTGTTGAAGGCGAAACGGTATGGCACATTACCAGTTAGGATGCAACCCATGTCACCCTTAGACGGTAAACGGATTCTGATTGTGGAAGACGACCTGACGAATATGGCGGTCTACAACGCCATCCTGCGCGGCACCGGGGCCAAGGTGATCCAGGATTTTTGGAACACCAACACGGTGCATCTGGTGGAACGCCACCTGCCCATCGATATCATCCTGCTGGACTTGATGCTGCGCTACCAGATGAGCGGCTACGACACCTTTGACAAACTCAAGGCGATCCCGGCGCTGGCCCATGTGCCCGTGGTCGCGGTCAGCGCCGCCGACCCGGGCATTGAGATCCCCAAGACGAAGGCCAAAGGCTTCGCCGGGTTCATCGGCAAGCCGATTGATCCTATTCTGTTCCCTGACCAGATTGCTGCCTGCATGGCGGGTGAGCCGGTCTGGTACACGCCCTACGGTACCCTGGAGGATTACGAACGATGACCGTCGCCCTGATCGTTGACGACAACCCGACCAATCTCGATGTGCTCGAGCAGATGCTCAAGCGGGAAGGTGTGAGCACTTACTCGGTGCTTTCCCCGCGTGACCTGGAAACCGACCTGGCCGGTATGGGGCCGGTCGATGTGGTCTTCCTCGATCTGGAGTTCCCTAACTACGATGGGCTGGACCTCATCCACACCCTGCGTGAGGATCCCCGGCTGCGGACCGCGCGCTTCATCGCGTATACCGTGCACATCAGCGAGCAGAACGAAGTCCGCGATGCCGGGTTTGATGGCTTTTTGGGCAAGCCGCTGTCCGTGGAGGACTTCCCCCACCACCTGCAGCGCATCCTCAACGGCGAGCCGGTCTGGGAGGTCGGCTCACAGTATTGACCTGATCGGCGGATAGACCGCATCCCCCGAGGTGAGGGGCGGCGCATGGCTCGTAGGCACTACGGCACCTCATTAAGTGTGACGATCAGGTCGCCGTCCTCACCCACCTCCACAGTGACGTCCAAGCCCTGCATCTCAAATGCGATGGTGAGCATCCGCACGCGCGCATGGTCGATGCGGGGGTTTCTAAGGCCCGGCGAGTCCAGCAGGTCGCTGGTTTCGTAATCCTCCGGCAGATCCAGAGTCACCGCCAGGAAATCCGCATAGCTCCGCAGGGCTTCCTCGGTGCGGTTCAGCTCATCGAGGGCGAACGCCCGCATGAACAGCGCGCTGCCGTAGGCCGGGTCCAGCGCCAACGCCCGGTCCGCATCGGCCAGGGCGGCGGGGTAGTTCTGCAGGCTGTTGTAGGTCACGGCGCGATTGTAGTAAAAGCGGGGGTTTTGCGGGTCGAGCGCGATGGCCTGGCCGTAGTACGTCAGTGCCAGGGAGGGGTTGCCTTCGAGGTCACTCACAGTGCCCAGGCCTTCGTAGGCTTCCGCGTACTGCGGGGCCAGCGCGATCACCTGTTCTAAGTCGGCCCGTGCGGCGGCCAGGTCACCCTGACCGAACAGCGTGACCCCCCGGTTGTACAGCGCGTCCACCGATTCCGGGTCCAGCGCGAGCGCGGCGTCGTAGTCAGCCAGCCCGCCCTGCTGCTGCCTGACGGAATCGGCACGCTGCCAAACGCCCGCACTGCGCTTGCTCACCGCACGGATTCAGCGATGCGCAGCAGCTCGGATTCGTCCAACGGCAGGTTGACCACCGCGATCTGATAGAGAATGCCATCCGCCTGCCAGGTGATCGCCTTGCCCAACGGATCGGGGCCGCCCTGGCCGGGGAACATATAGTAACCGGTCACCAGCGCCGCCGGAACGCCGTTCACCGCCACGGTGCGCACGGCCTCCGGCGGGACCCCCACCTCACTGTAGACGCCATCCAGACTGGCGCGGCCGCTTGGCCCGGCCGCGAACACAAGCATGCTCGGGCGCTGCGCATCGTCGTCTGCCGGGCGGTAGGTTGTGCTCACCACCGCGCGGCTGCTCTGGTTCCAGCCGGTGTTGGTCAGACCCTCCGGCAGGTAAGCCGGTGCCCCGAACTGCAAGCCCATCACGGCCTGCGCCTGCTCGCGTGACATATCCCGAAAGTCCGAGCGCAGCGTGTCGGCGGCCACCACCGGATCCGGGCTGCCGACCGCGCACAGCACCCGATCCGCTGTACACTGAACGGTGATCTGCCGGGTGGTCATATCGCCCACAGCCCAACCCAACTCCCCCACCAGATCCTCCGGCAGGTCGCGCACATCGCCGCGCCAGATCCACCCGAAGATCCCCGCCGGGATGCGTCCGTAGGCCGGGATGCGGTTGGTGCCCAGGTCCCTGATGAGCGGTTCGGCCAGC
>JAADYX010000248.1 GCA_010092885.1 Chloroflexota bacterium
CCTCATACGTGTAGGCCTGCAGTTCGCCCAGCAGCACCGGATCCGGCAGCAGGGTGAGTTCGCCATCCTCGATGGCCAGTGCCAGCGACTCGATCAGCGGGGGCTTGCTGCGGCCCGTCGTCGTGAACCCGCTGACGGGCAGGCCGTCGCGCTGCAGCGCCTCGATGTTCGGTTCACCCATGGCGTTGGCCTCCGCCAGGATGGCGCGCACGCCCCAACGGGCCGCCAATGCCGCGATCCGGGCCCGCTGCAGCGACCAGCTCACCTCCGTGAAGCGGTCCAGCGCGACCAGCGCGCGCTCAGTGACATCCAAGACGGCCAGCGCGGTGAAGTCCTCATGCCGCCCGAAGTCCACGCCCATCACGTAGGTGTGCCCCGCCCGCGGACCCGGCTGGGCGGCATCCGGATCGGCGGCGGCTTCCACCCCGCGGAAGACCGTGCCGCCATCCGCGATGAAGGCCGCCTCGTACTCCTGCTCGAACAGGCGGCGCGGCAGCAGCTCACGCGCACTGCTGATCTCGGTGGGCGGGATGCGGTCGTTGGCGCTGGTCGGGGCGCGCCAGCTGGCCCACTGCCCCATGGCCGGATCCTGCCCGCGGCGGAACGCCTCCCAGAACCAGTTGCGGCCCTTCGGCGTGGAGACGATCAGCGCGCGGCCCTGCCGGTCGGCCAGGGCGGGCAGCAGCACGGCCTCCCATGTGCGCCGGTCGAGGTAAGCAGCCTCGTCCAACACCACAAAATCCAGCCCGACTCCGCGCAGCAGATCGGGGTCGTGGGCGGTCTTCACGCTGATCTCGCCGCCGTCTTCCAATGCGATGTAGCGCTCGGCTTCCAGCTTCTGCGCGACCAGGTCCGTCGTCCCGGCGAAGGCCGCGCGCAGCCGCCGCCACGGGTGGAAGGCCAGGCCGTATGTCGGGGCGACCCACCACACGCGCCGCTGGGTCTGCGCCAGGTAGAAGGCCATCGCCAGCCCGAGCGTGGTCTTGCCCCAGCGCCGCCCGCAGGCCACCACCTTGAAGCGGGCCGGGTGCTGCGCCACCTCCCGTTGATCCGGGCGCAGGCGCGGGATAATGGTGTAGTTCGTCTGCATGGTCGTCGGTCTCCTTTCTGTGTGTGGGCGTGCGGTTACCCCCACCGCAAAGCAAAAAAGGACACGACGTGTGGCATCGTGCCCTCCTGTGCTCTCGGCTGGCCCTCCGGCTCATAAGCGTGCGGTCTTGAGTGAACATCGGCCCGGCGGGAGGAGGCGCCTCCCCGACACGGGTCCGGCTGGCAGATGGGTTCCGCGCGCTGCCGAACATTTGTTCTAATCATACCCGCTTCACGCGGGCCTGTCAAGGCCGGGGACTTGCCCGCCCGATCAACTGGGTGTAAGAAAAATCTAACATGTGTGGTTTTCCGCGCTGAATCAGGAGTCGGGGGGAAGCCCGGAGCCCTGCTTTTTGGGGCCCTCTGGTCGAACGGCCAGGCCGGTATAAGAGAAACATAACATCGTATCTTTTTATTTGAGTAAGATACGGGGGAGTGGTATTGTCTAGACCGTGAGAAGATTGGTACCCTTCTCAGCCAAACAATAAAAGCCCCTTCGGGGGTCTACATTCTCTCCTTGGTGGTAGTGTACCGTTGTGAAGCAGGGGTTCTGGTGGGGGCCGGATCCCTGCTTCCTTCCTTTTTTTGGCAGTTGTACCACACCGCTAATGGCGGTATGGTCACAGCTACGATCCCCACAAAGAGGAGAACCCACCCATGACCACAGTCAAAGACCGCGCTGAGATCGATGAACAGTACAAGTGGAACGCCGAGAGCGTCTTCCCCACCCGCGCCGACTGGAACGCCGCGTTCGCGTCCGTGCGTGAGGATCTGGGGCAGCTCACGCCGTACCAAGGCCGCCTTGCCGAAGGGCCGCAGGTGCTGGCGGATTTCCTGGAGCTGATGGACGACATCATGCAGCGGATGGGCCGCCTGCGCGCGTATACCTCACTGGCCTCCAACGTGGATACGCATGATCAGGAAGCCAACGCGATGGCCGGGCGCATCACCGGGTTGGCCGCACAGGCTTACGGCATCCTCGGTTTTATGCAGCCGGAACTGCTCGCCATCGGGCAGGAGACGCTCGATGATTGGCTCGACAGTGAACCGCGCCTGCACCACATGCGCCACTACATCGATGACCTGTTCCGCAAGCAGGAGCACGTGCGCACCGGGGCCGTGGAGCAGCTGCTGGGCATGCTGCAAGATCCCTTCCGCGCGACCTACGCCGTCTATGAGATGCTGGCCAACACCGACCTGACCTTTGAGGATGCGGTCGGCGCTGACGGCGAGACGGTCGAGGTGACGCAGAGCACCATCCGGCAGGTTCTCCAGTCGCCGGATCGAGAGATGCGGCGCACTGGCTACATGCACTACACCGACGGCTTCCTGCGGTTCCGCCACACGTTCGCCGCCAATTACATCGCCGCGGTGAAGCAGGCCGCCTTCCGGATGCGGGCGCGCGGGCACGAGTCCACGTTGGCCGCTGCCCTGTTCGGGCAGAACGTGCCGGAGGAGGTCTTCCACAGCCTGATCGAGACCTTCAAGGCGAACCTGCCCGTGTGGCACCGCTACTGGCGGATCCGGCGGGAGGCGTTGGGTGTGGATGAGCTGCACTGGTATGACCAATGGGCCCCGCTGACCGGCGATCCGCCGCAGGTGCCCTATGAGGAAGCGGTCGAGTGGATCGCCAGCGGCATGGCGCCGTTGGGGGATCACTACGTCAGCACACTGCGGCGCGGTACGCTGGAAGACCGCTGGGTGGATGTCTACCCGAACCGCGGCAAGCGGCTGGGCGCGTTTTCCAGCGGGGCACCGGTCACCTATCCCTTCATTATGATGAGCTACGGCGACACCATGCAGGCCATGAGCACCCTGGCCCATGAACTGGGGCACTCGCTGCACAGCTACTTGGCGTGGGAAAACCAGCCGGCGATCTATGCCCGCTACTCGATGTTCGCCGCGGAGGTGGCCTCCAATTTCAACCAGGCCATGACCCGCGCCTGGCTGCTGGAAAACAGGCCCGACCTGCGGCTGGCCGTCATTGAGGAGGCAATGTACAACTTCCACCGGTACTTCTTCATTATGCCGACCCTCGCCCGCTTTGAGTATGAGGTGCATGGCCGCGTGATGGCTGGCGACTCGCCGAACGCTGACGAGCTCATCGCGCTGATGGCCGACCTGTTCGCGGAGGGCTTCGGCGATGAGCTGGCCTTCGACCGGGAGCGCACCGGCATCACCTGGGCGACATTCCAACACCTGTATGTGCCGTTCTACACCTTTCAGTACGCCACGGGGATCTCCGCCGCGCATGCGCTCTCGCGGCGTGTGCTGGCAGGCGGCCCCGACGCCGCCGCCGACTACCTGGCGTTCCTCAAGGCGGGCGGCTCGATGTATCCGGTGGACGCATTGCAGATGGCGGGCGTCGATATGCGCACCCCCGATCCGGTGGAGACGACGTTCGGCATCATGGCCTCGTACGTCGATGAGTTGGCAGGGTAGAATCGGGCAGCTTCTCGAAGCTCTGCTGCCAGCTCATCACCATGCCCTCGACTGCGCCTGGGGGGGGCACCCACCGCGCTGACGACCTCGGCGCGCAGGGTGAGCCTGATGCCGCCCTCGTGTGCCTCAAAGGTCACCGTGTTGAGGACTTCCCAGGTCGTACGCAAAAAGGGGGCGGGCCTGTGCACAGGCCCGCCCCATCCGTGGGCTCAGCTGGTGCTGCCGCGCAGCCACTTGAGCACGGCGGGCTGCTGCCACAGCGCGATCCCGGACAGGCCCAGCCCGGGGATGATGATCGCCTTGACGGCCAGGTCAAAGGCCAGGATATCCGACCAGGGCGAGTAGATGTAGGTGCCGATGATGGCCGCGCCAACGATATGGACCCACCGGATGGTGATTCGGAACTGCTTGCCGCTCATAGAGTGCCTCCGCTGTAAACACTGTTATAAAAGTGAACGTTGTACGCTCATGATAGCGGCAGCCCCGCGTTGACACATCTGTCGAAAGGCACAGTCCGGCTGTGCCCTGCTACACGGTGCGCCGCCAGTAGTCCAGGCCGCGCGTCTGGTCGATATCCTCAAGATAGGTGAATTCAAACGGTGTATCCGCCAGCGGCGGCAGCGGAGGCCACCTACCCCTGCTTGATACGGTTAACCGCGTCTTCGATCAGCGCCGTGGCTGACCGGTCAGCCTGGATGGCCTCCTGTGAGACGCCCAGGCCCCGCCGCTTCTGACTCCGGTCAAACAGATCGATGAGCGGCTGGTGCAGCTGCCTGATGAACGCCGTCGAGAGGTCGCGGCGCTGACCGACAAAATCAAAGACACGGCCAACGGCCTGCTCATCGTCACGGATCAGCGCGACCACCTCCTCAGCGGGCGGGTCACCCCCCGATCAATGGTATAGAGACGCTCGATCACACCCGTCTCTATCGCGATCTGGCGTCGCAGTTTGGCCAGGAAATGCTGGCAGCTCGCGGTCTCCTGCAGCTGCTCTATCTTCCTGCCAGACGGCCGCGAGCGCATGGAGATCGCTGCGTGCCACTGTCTCCCAGTTGTCCGGCAGATCCTCCATGGGCCGCCACGCCATGATGGGCTCCTTCTCAGCAAGCGTGTATTTCGTATTCTGGCACGTCCCCCCGCCGGACGCCATACTCCGGTTAGACTCACCCCACATGAGGAGACCCCTGATGGACCTTGCCGTTATGATCGAAGGCCAGGACGGCCTGACCTGGGAGCGCTGGAAGCGCATCGCGCGCACAGTGGAAGACCTCGGCTTCGCTGGCCTGTACCGCTCCGACCATTACACCAACGCCCGCCCCCCGGAAAAAGACTCGCTTGAGCTGTGGACCTCCCTGACGTGGCTGGCTGACAACACCGATGCCATCGAGTTCGGCCCGCTGGTGACTCCGCCCTCCTACCGGCACCCGAGCATGGTCGCGCGCTACGCGGCTGCCATCGACGACCTGTCAGGCGGGCGGCTGCATCTGGGGTTGGGCGGCGGCTGGCAGGAGCGCGAACACACCATGTTCGGGCTGGATCTGCTGGAGATGGGGCCGCGCTTCAGGCGCTTTGAGGAGAGCGTACAGGTGATCAAGGCGCTGCTGCAAAGCGACGAGCCGGTCGACTTCTCCGGCGAGTTCTACACGCTTGAGCAGGCGATCCTGCTGCCGCGCCCCGAACGCGACGGCGGCCCGCCCATCCTGATCGGCGGCAACGGCGAAAACAAGACGCTGCGCTACGTGGCCCGCTACGCCGATATGTGGAACGGCCTGTATATGAAGGCCGAACGCTACGGCGAGCTCAACGCCATCCTGGATGATTACCTGAACGAGGAGGGCCGCCGCCCCGCCGATGTGCATCGCTCCATCATGACCGGCCTGACCTACCACCCCGACAACGCCGTGCTGGAACAGCGCATCGAGAAGCGCGGCGGTATCGAACGCCTGCGCGAGGCCGGTGTGCTGGTCGGCGGGCAGGAGGAAGTGCTCGAAGGGCTGCATGATCTGGCTGATGAGGGCTGCCAGCGTGTGATGGTCCAGTGGCTGCACCTCGACGATATGGACGGCCTGACCGCCTTCGCCGAGTTCGCGCTGCAGGACTTCCCCACCGAGTAGTGGCCACCGGCAAAGATGGCGCCGGAGCACACGGCTCCGGCCCATCGCTTCCATCTGTTTGGTGGGCCTTAAACGACCAACATGGGGATGTACGTGAGCAGGGCGACCAGGCCATTGTTGACCACGTGCAGCAGAACCGCCGACCACAGCGAACCGCTCTTCTCATAGATCCAGGCCATGGCAGCACCCAGCAGAAAGGCGGTGATGATCTGCACGGGGATGAAATGGATCAGCCCGAAGGCCAGCGAACTGATCATGATGGCGGCCCACATCGGCAGGCGGTTGCGCAGCCAGTTGTGCAGAAAGCCGCGGAAGAAGACCTCTTCATACAGGGGCACAAGCAGCGAGATGAAAAAGATGCTCAGCAGCACCTCGATCACGCCGGGGTCAGGCAGGACCAACATGGCGGCCAGCGCCTCTGCGCCTTCCTCCAGTGAGGGGATCAGCGCAAACAGGCCATACGCAAGGCCAATGCGCGCAGCAGCCAGCCCCACACCCAGCCCGGCTGCCCACAACCACCAGCGCCGTTCCATAGGGCGGAAGCCGAACTCGCGCAGACCGTTCTTCGGGCCGAGCGCGTTCACCAGCGCAACAGCGCCCAAGGACACCACCGCCAGCCCGACGAACGTCACGGCCTGCACCTCAAACGAGACGACGAACTCCGCCGTCTCCAACGCTTCGACGTTGCCTGCTGCGATTTCGTCCAACAGGCCCGCCTGCCCGTAGACTATGAGCACCTGCACCACGTTGACCGCGATGAAGCCGCCAAACCACAACACCAGTATGATGATCGCGTTCTTCCAGTTCCACAGGGTGGGCGGCCAGGCACGCTCTTCTGAGGGCGGCCGCTCAGGGACTTGTTCCAAACTTGCTTCAGCCATGGTCGTGTCTCCTTATGTTGCAGCAATATGTACCAGCATCAGCAGTGCGCCGGGGAGCCCGGACCAGTCTTATGCTCAGCCATCGTTGCCGGCCTCCTCTCCCCACAACCGGGTCGGGTAGAATGCGAACTGCACCGCGTAGGGACGTGCGCCGGCGTCCTGCCGTGTCTCGTTGAGCGTTTCACGCAGCAGCCGTAGGAACGCCGTGTAGACTCGTTCGGCCTGCTCAGGCGTCAGGTTGACGAGCCCCCGGCGCAGCAGCAGCGCATCCGGGTGGGGCGCGGTCTGTTCCGCGTCAATGAGGCCCGCCCGCCCACTGCGCTTGATATCCTCGCGGGTTTTGTCCAGCGTTTCCTCCAGCAGCACATCGAAGCCTTGCATGCCCTCGTCCGTGTCGAAGTTGAGCAACCCTCGCTTGACGACGTATTCCATGGCCGAGGCCCGGTAGATTTTCTCCACAATGCCGTTGACGAGGTGGGTTTCCACCACGTCGATCAGGCCGGCTTTTTCCATCATCCGGATGTGGTAGTAGAGCCGGTGCGGGGTCGTCTCCAGCCGTTCGGCCATCTGTTTGACCGTCAGCGGTTCATGGGCGAGCATGCCCAACACCTGCATCCGGAAGGGATCAAACACCAGCCGCAGGGTCTCCAAGTCATCGATAGTGCGTATGGGGTCCGTCATGGGGTGCGCCTTTCGTTAAAACCTGGTGCAATCATTGCGAAAATATTTTAACGCTGCCACCACAAGAAAAGCGACTCGCCGCCGCGTTCGCATCCTATCCACCTGGTAAAGGGCCATTGCAACGTGTAAATTCGATTTTAATGATACAAAGTGGCAGGGGTGCTGTCAAGCAGGTGGCTCCGGATCAGCCAAAGGGCTACAATGGCAGCAAGCCACAATAACCAGGGAGGATCGGGTGGACGACGAGCAGCAGGCGCTCAACGACGAGGGGCGCACCCAGTGGAACCGGAAAGCCGCCTTTTGGGACGAGATGCACGGCGATGCGGGCAACAGCTTCCACCGCACCCTGATCAGCCCGGCGGTGGAAAGCCTGCTCGCGCTGCAGCGCGGCGAACGGGTGCTCGATGTGGCGTGCGGCAGCGGTGCGCTGGCCCGCCGTATGGCCCAACTCGGGGCGCGGGTGATCGCGGTGGACTTCAGCGAGGAGCTCATCCGGCGGGCGAAGGCGCGCGGCGGCAGGGGCATCAGCTATGCCGTGGTCGATGCCACCGATGAGCACGCGCTGGCCGCACTCGGCACCTTTGATGCCATCACCTGCACGATGGCCCTGATGGATATGACCGTGATCGCGCCCCTGCTGCGGGCGGCGGCGCGCATGCTCGGCCCCGGCGGACGCTTTGTCTTCGCCACGGCACACCCGGCGTTCAACTCCACCAACCCGCGCATCCTGGCGGAGATGGCCGATATTGACGGCGACCTGCACATCCAACACGCGCTGAAGATCAGCGCGTATTTCGGCATCCCGCCGAGCCAAGCGGTGGGCGCACCCGACGAGCCGGGCCCGCACTACTATTATCACCGCACGCTGGAGGAGCTGCTGGGCACCGCCTTTGCGGCGGGCTTCGTGCTCGATGCCCTGCTGGAACCGACCTTCCCGCCGGATGTGGCCACACCGGAGCGCCTGCGCTTTTGGGTCAACACGCCGAGCATCCCGCCGGTGCTGGTCGCGCGCCTGCGCTGATCAAGCCTAGGGCTGCGCCACCACCGCCCCATACAGCCGCACCCACGCCGCGATCTGCCGGTCCAGGGTGAAGGCGGCGCGCACCCGCGCCCGGCCAGCCTGACCCATGCGCGCGCGCAGATCCGGGGAGCGGGCCAGTAGGGCGAGCTTTTCAGCAGCGGCAGCCGGATCGCGGCGCGGCACGATGAAGCCCGTCACCCCATCGGCGATGTTCTCCGGCAGGCCGCCCGCATCACTGGCCACGACGGGCACGCCCATCGCCTGGGCTTCCAGCGGGGCGTTGCCGAACCCCTCGCTCCAGGCCAGGTGCAGCAGCACATC
>JAADYX010000249.1 GCA_010092885.1 Chloroflexota bacterium
CCGCTTAATGCGCCGCGCGGATTCCTGCCTGTACACGCGGATGCCGGCCATCGCGGCAACCGTCAGGGAGACCGCCTGATCACCGACCGAGGCGGACTCAGCGGCCAGGTCGGCCAGGTCTGCTGAAGAGGTCGCCTGCTGCACCATGGTCGAGATCGCACTGCCCATCGACTGGGAGGCGGTGGTCATGTCGGTGGCGGCACGTTCCACGCCGTACACAATCTGGTTCAGCTCGTTGATAGCGAAGTTCAGGGCCTGCGCGATGGCACCGGTGGTTTCGTCTTCAGCATTCACAGTGATGGACAGATCACCGGAGGCCAGGCCCGCCACCTCGTTGACCAAACGCGTTACGGATGCCTCCAGCCGCGCGCGTTCGGCATTGGTCTGGTTGAGCAGGTCAACCAGACGCTCAAGCATTCGGTTGATGCCGTCAGCCGCCACACCCAACTCGTCGCGACTGTAGACCTCGGCACGCGCAGCAAAGTCACCCATACCAACCTTGCGGAACAGGTCGTCGAGTGCGTCGACCTGCCGCGTAATCAGTCCGGAGATGAGCAGGCCCGCGCCTACGGCTGCGGCCAGCGCCACAGCTGCCACAGCCAGCGATGCGTTGCGGAACTGGCGAACCGGGGCCAGCACCACATCCAGTGGCTCCGTGGTGATAAGCCTGAGCTCAAGGTTGTCCGCTGCACCCACGGTAATCGTCTCATACACAATCAGGTCTGAGTCGGTAAGCAGGCTGCCGCTTTCGGTTGAAAGGAATTCCGCAGCGCGCTCGGGAAACTGCGTCTCCAGAACGGTGCCGTGTCCCAGATCGGCCGCCCAACGCGCGCCTTCTTCCGGGTGCAGCAGGAAGGTCCCTGCCGAATCCACCAGATAGACCTGTTCGTTTTCGAATGCTTCAAGGAAGGTGAAGAATGCGTCTGCCCGGACGTTGAAGACGAGCACACCGGCAAACTGGCCGTTGAGATCATCATACACTGGGGTGGACATACGCAGCACCGGCGTAAATGGCTCTTCGATCTGGCCCTGCTCGCGGTTCAGGTTGACCGGTGAAATATACACGCTGCCCTCCGGCAGGCTCGCGGCCTCCTGGAAATAAGCGTTATCCGCTTGGTCCTGGAGCTGCGCCGTTGGGGCGGTTACCGCGGGCTGGCCGGGGTCACGGTCTACCCGGACCAACTCAACGCCGTCCGTGCTCAAATACCGGATCTGATCGAAGAAAGGCAGGTTGTTAGCCAATGCCAGAAAGTCGTGGGCCACGGCGTCAACTGCCAGGTTATAGGCCTCCTCACCCTGCTGTTGGGTAAGGCTGGCAGCCAGCAGGTCGATAGAGGAAAAGTCCGACACGGCGACCAGCTCCTCTTCGCGCTCCAGAAGGAACCCCTCCACCTCAGCGGCGCGCAGCGCGTCGACCTGAGTCAGCGTCTCGATCTCGTTTTCTTCGAGGGTTTGCGTGGTGGTAAGGATAGTATACAGACCCAAGCTGAGCAGCGGGACCAGCGCCACCAGGCCGAAACCGCCGATCAGCTTGTAGCGCACGGGCAGGTTGTTGAACCAGTTCACGATCTGACGAAACATTGTCCACCTCTCAAATGATAGAATGTGTCCTTAAACAAATTGAACGTTGCGGTGTGGGCAAGCCACACACCTACGAGAACTGCTGCATCTGCGGCCCGGTGAGCAGGCGTTCACAGTCCAGCAGCCGGATAACCCGATCACCCCATTGGACAACGCCGCGCAGATACGCCACCATGGTCGGCTGCACCTTGAACAACGGCGAGAGGATCTCCTCAGTGGGGTAGCTGTAGATGATCTCAATGCCGTCAACCACCATCGCAATGCGCTGATCGGCGGCCTGCATCACCAGCAGGGTCACATCGGCTCCGCCGGAGAAGTACCCCGGCGCGCCACCAAAGAACAGGTTTAGGTCTACCACGGAGACGATATCCCCGTGCAGGTTGATCACCCCTGCGATCCATGGCAGGACACCGGGCACCGGTGTGATCACGGGCCGGCGGAGCACCTCAGCGGTGTTTTCCAGGCTGACGGCGTAGTGCACGCCTGCCAGCCGGAAGATCATCACACGCTCCTGTTCAATGGGTGGAGCCGAGGCCTGCTGCGGCGTCGCATCTGATGTAATCAGCCGAGCCTGCACTTCCGCCAGGAAGTTCCCCAGGTCGAACGTGCCCTCAGCCATGCTGCTTTGCCTCCAACAGGGACTCCAGCGTGGCTAGCAGTTCCTGTTGGTCAACAGGCTTGGTGATGTACACATCCGCCCCCTGCTCCATGCCCCAGTCGCGATCGGGCTCTTTGTCCTTGCTCGTGATCATCACAATGGGAATGTGCCGGGTCTGTGCGTTAGCTCGGATCTGCCTGCACACATGGAAGCCGTTCAGTTTGGGCAGGATTACATCCAGCAGGATGGCGTCCGGCAGGTGCTCAGCAGCCAGTTCCACGGCGGAAGCACCATCGTTGGCTGTAAGCACCTCATAGCCGCTGTCCTGCAGGGCATGGCTGGTGATATACCGGATGGTAGGGCTGTCATCGACTATCAGTACGGATGGCATCGTTACCTCGCTTGCTTTGAGTGAGCACTCCTGAACAGCTTGCAGAAGGGGAGGAATGCTCAGGCACTTACTTCTGCATGAAGCGGTCAATGCCCTCTTCACGCCAGACGTTCAGGGTTTCCTGGTCGTTCTGGTCGATGGGCCGACCCATGGCGTCTACCGGATAGTTGTAGTCAGATTGCAGTTTTTCCCACTGGTCTTTCACGTTTTTATCGATAGGCATCGTTGTTTCTCCTAAGGACTGTAACTTACTGTGCTTTCGAGTTTGTTGATAAGTTCAGGAGTGCCCCCAAAATCGGTGAGCATCCCTCCCACTTCTGTCAGCATGGGGTCGTTTACCGGGCCCACCAGGGCAATACACGGCAGCCCTGCCTGCAGGCACTGCTGTGCGGCCTGTTGGACCTTGTCAGGGGTTTGGGCTTCCAGCCCCTTGCTGATCTCAGCACTGGGGAGCGTGCGCCCAAAGTAGAGTTCCTGCAGAGCCAGACGGCTCATCCGCACATAGGCCGAGTCGCCGGAGATAAGATGCTGGCTGACCAACGACTGCACCGCACGGAAGTGCCGGTCCAGATCAGCTGAGCCTTGGGTCATGCCGAACAGTTCCAACAAGACACCAGCCAGCGTGGGCACGAGGGTAGCTGGACGGGTCGCGCCCTCGACGATGAGGGTGCCACCGCTGCGATAGGCATGGTAGCTGGCCCCGATCTGGTAGACGAGGCCCTTTTCCTCACGCAGGGTGCGGTACAACTGCGATGTTGGTCCGCCGCCCAGCAGCGTGGTCAGCACGTGCCAGGTATACCGTTCCTCGGATTGGTAGGGTGGCGCAGGCCAGGCCAGCGCAAAATAAACCTGCTGCAGATCTCGTGGATCGGCGATGACGACTGCGGACCTCGAGTCACACAGGTTGGCACCATTCGGGGCCTGCTCGGCGGTCTGCGCAGCTGTACGCAAATTGTGGAACGCATCGTTGACCTGAGCCCGCAGGCTCGCATGGGCCACGCTCCCGGCCGCAACCACCACCATGTTCTCTGCGACGTAGTGCTTCTGCATGAACCGCAGCAGGTCGCTGCGTGTGGTGGTGCTCAGGGTCTCAGGCAGGCCTGCGATAGGCTTGCTCATGGGGCTGTCCGGCCACAGAGCCTGCTTGACCAGATCGTTGACGCGCTGCACCGGGCTCTCGCGCCCAGAGATCTCGTTGAGCACCACGTTCAGCTGGGTTTGCAGGGCTTCCTGCGGGATGGTGCTGCTGGTCAGCATATCGCCGAGTACATCCAGCGCAAAAGGCAGGTAATCATCGAGCACCGTGGCATGGTAAACGGTGTAGTCGCGCGCGGTGAAGGCTCCGATGGCTCCGCCACCCACCTCCATCAGTTCGGCGATCTCTTTGGCGCTGCGGGTCGGGGTGCCTTGGAAGAGCATGTGCTCAACCAGATGGGAATAGCCGGTTTCGGTCGGCCTTTCGTCCTTGGGGCCTACATCCACGAGCACGCCCACGCTGACGGAGCGCACACCCTGCATCGGATGGCTCAAGACACGCAGCCCTGTATCGAGTGCGGTGCGTTCCATGATGTGCTTCTCCTAGGCCGACGGCTTCAATTGAGCTTCGATAGTGCTGAGGAATTCCACATCATGGACGGGTTTGCCCACATACGCATTGGCCCCGGCAGCAAACGCACGGGCCTTGTCTTCCTCACTGGTTAAGCCTGAGAGCATCACAATGGGGCACGCAGAAAACTTGGGAATTCTGCGGATCATGCCGCACAGGTCTACACCGTCGAAGTGTTCCAACCGTACATCGAGCACGATCAGGTCAGGCAGGAATTTGCGCAGGGCCGCAAGCGCCGCGAGGCCGGTCTGTTCGACATGCACGGTATATCCACGATGGGTGAGCAGCCATTCCACGGTACTGCGGATTGTCGGGCTGTCATCAACTACGAGTATTTTTGCTCCCATAACTACATCCTCACGTGATCAGAATTCCACCTATATATATCATTGTCGTCCAGAACTTGAATACCATTCTAAAGGGAATTTCCAAAATACCTCTATTCTGTTATATCTTTGCAATCCTGATAGGTTCGGTTTCTCGTATAATGGTAGTAATCATATCCATCACGCCTCACACTGATTGCGATTCTTCATGGCACAGATACTCTTTGTTGATGACGATCCCGTTGTACAAAAGGTAGGCCAGCACGTCCTGGAGGATGAGGGACACTACCTTCAGGTTGTGGGCACGGCCTCTGAAGCGTTGGACTACGTCAGGGGACCACTGCCTGATCTGTTGATTCTCGACATCATGCTGCCCGATCTCTCCGGGCTGGATGTGTGCCGCCGGCTGCGGGCCGACCCCTACACCGCCCGCATCCCGATCATCTTCCTGACCTCACGCAGCCGCCCGCGTGACGTGGCGGAAGGCTTAGATGCCGGTGGGGACGATTATCTGAATAAGGAATCCATTTCCGTGGAACTGCCCGCGCGGGTGCGCGCCATGCTCAGACGGATCGCGGGGGGGCCGTTGGATACCGAAGCATCGGTGGTCCACACTGGGGGCATCGGCCTGCACATCAGCCGTCCTGAGCTTTATCTGGACGATGAGGTGATCTTCCTGACGCCGGTTGAGCACCGGATTGTACACTACCTAATGATCCACGCCGGGCGGCCTGTTTCAACCGACCGGCTGCTGGAGGATATCTGGGAATATCCGCCGGGCGTGGGCGACCCGAAGCTGGTACGTACCCACATCGCCAACCTGCGCGCCAAAATCGAGCACCAACCGGACGATCCACAGCTCATCATCAATGTGCGGGGGCGGGGCTACATGCTGCGCGCATAGCCTGTTACGTTTCTGTAAGGGTTCCTTGGCGTTTCTTGGCACTATAGCTGGCATCTCGACCGTATCCTATAAACAAGGTCAAGTAACGCAAGGAGCATACAATGCCAGTAGATGACACCATCAAGAAGCAGTGGGAAGACCTGCAATCAAAGTACAATTATCCTGTGGATGCGCTCGGCCGTCCCATCGATCAAAAGGATCAGGACACGCTGAACGTCTGGAAGGAAGAGGGCATCGACCGCTTTATGAAGCGGTAGGCCTCCCTTATATTTCATAACGAACACAGGCGGTGATCTCATCACCGCCTGTGTTGTTTGTGCTGTGTTCGCATGGCAGCCAGCGAACACAGCACCGCCGCGCAGAGCAAGATTCCGCACGGCGGCGTTCCGGTCATGCTGCGATCGGATCTACTACTGTTTGGTCAAACTCACGCCGTCGATACCGAGGTGGCCTGAGCCAATCCCCTGCCAGCCGATGTTGATCCGGATGGTGTCGAAGCCGGCTGTCGCAGTGGCGGTGCAGGTGATCGGCTGCCAGTTGAACGTACCTCGATCACTGATGGTACAGTTAACCTGGTTGATCACACCGCCCCCGCTCAAAAATTCGACGCGCGCGCCGATCTGGCCCCCACTGGTTATGTTCCGCCCAGACACATGGAAGGTCAGTGTATAGGCATCAGTCGCTGCACCATTGACGTCCAGCGACTGCCAGATCCGTTCAGGCGCAGTATTCGCCTGGAACAGCATCAGATGCTGGCCCTCAAACGCTCGGGCATCCTGAAGGCGGTTATCATTGCCGGTGACAGTCCAGCTGCCATTCAACGGAGCTTCAAAGCCCGGGTTGGCGACCTGCGGCCCCAGCGGGAAGTAAGCATAGACTTTGCCCGCACCGTAGCCTGTACTTTCACCACCGCCCGTGACAAAGTGGCCGTCGTGGCTGAGGCGCAGGAAGACTATGGCTTGAACCGGTCGTTGGCCGCCATCGATCTGGCCAAATCGACCTGGTACTATCACCACAATCATAAGGTCAACCCGGAGGTCAAGTATGCTTATTTGCATCCGCTGTTGAAGACCATCGCGTGCGAGCATCCGGGCTACGGCTACAGGCGCACGAAGGAAGAGTTGGAAGCGACCTATGGTGTATGTATCGGTAAGCATACCGTGCGCCGCCTGCACCAACTCTGGGACCTGCCACTCATCCGTAGTACACATTCACCGCCGCCCAGCGCCATCCGGCAAGCCATCGATCAAGCGGGCTCGTCTATCAACTTGGTGAAAGGTCTGGAGGATATTGCGCCAACTCGCGTACTCTACACGGATTTCACAGAGATAGCTTATGCCGACGGAGCCTACAAGGCCTATCTGATGCCGCTGCTGGATCATGCCACGCGCTATGTGTTCGGCTGGGCGGCGGGGGTGAGTGCCAATCGTGACTTGGCTCTTGAGGCGTGGACGACCACCAAGCAGCGTTTTGAGCAGCTGAACGTGGGGGTTGAGGATGCTCTTATTCATCATGACCAAGATGCCGTGTACACTAGCTATCGCTGGGCGGGTACCCTGTTGATTGATGACCGAGTTCGCCTGTCCTACTCAACCAATGGCGCACGCGGTAACACGATGATGGAGTCGTTCTTTGGACGCTTCAAGACGGAGAACCGCTCGCTGCTGCTTGATGCCGCCTCGGTGCAGGAACTGACACAAGTTGTCGGTGACCGTATTCGATACTACAATGACCAACGG
>JAADYX010000250.1 GCA_010092885.1 Chloroflexota bacterium
ATATCGGACAGATGCGTGACTTCGCCGTCATCGTAGGCCATTTCCGGCGCCATATAAGCCGGGGTGCCGACCACATGGGTGCCGGTCAGGTTGGGCCCCGCCTCCGTGATTTTGGCCAACCCGAAGTCGGCCAGGTAGGCATTGCCGCGGGTATCCAGCAGCACATTGGACGGTTTAATATCGCGGTGGATAACACCGCTCTGGTGGGCGTGATCCAACCCCTCGGCGATCTGGGCGACCATATAGTCGATATCAGCGATGGGCATGGGGCCCGCGGCGATGCGGTCGGCCAGGGTGCCGCCGTTGATATGCGCCATCACAATGAACGGGCGACCTTCTAATTCGCCGTAATCATAGACAGGCAGCACGCGCGGATGCTGCAGGGCAGCGATCAACTGCACCTCCTGCTTGAACCGCTCCAGAAACTGCGGATCGTTGGTGAGGTGCGCGGGCATGATCTTGATGGCGACGGTGCGCCCAATGGAAACCTGCTGGGCGAGGTAGACGCTGGCCATGCCACCATAGCCGAGCATCTCGCCCAGCTCATATCCGGCAAAGCGCGTCCCGCTCAATTCTCCATGCATGGCTGACCCTCGGTGGATGCTCACTCTCCCCCTAAGTGTGCACGCAACTGCCCAGTAATGCAAGCGCTGTAATGTTTTTGGTAGGGTCAGGTTGGCCAGTAGGTCAGCTGGACCACGCCGTTCGGATACGCGACCGAAGCGATCAGCGTCAAATCGCGGCGGGGGTAGGGCGGCTGGAACAACCGGATGCCCTCACCCAACAGGACCGGCATCACGGAGAGGATGTACTCGTCGATGAGGTGTTCGCGCTCAAACGCTGCCACGATCTGTGCGCCGCCCACCAGCCAGATGTCTCCCGTGGCACGCACACCCGCCACCAGATCCCGCATGGGCCCGCTGTGCGCCCGGATGGTCGTGCCCCCCCATTACCACCGTGCCGGTGCGTTCGAGAAGCGCGCCGTAGCCATAGTCCTCATCCGGCAGGGAGAAGCCATCCACACTGAGGGCGATGTAAAGGACAACGGAGGTCATCGACGGGCTCACTTTGCTGTGTGGGAAACAAAAAAGGGCGGAGGCGACTCCACCCTCCTATTGTAAGCCAGACTGTCAATCCATGCTGAGGTCGATCCCGGCTTGGAACTGCAGCGTGTACAGTCTGTTGTACAGGCCTTCCTCGCGGGTGAGCAGATCGGCGTGTGTGCCCAGCTCCACGATGCGCCCGCGGTCCATCACCGCGATGCGATCCGCCACCTGGACCGTGCTCAGCCGGTGGGCGATGATCACGGTGGTGCGGCCCTGCATCAGCCGTTCGAGCGCTTCCTGCACCAACCCCTCTGACTCACTGTCCAGGCTGGATGTGGCCTCGTCGAGCAGCAGGATGGTCGGATCGGCCAGGATGGCGCGCGCAATCGATATGCGCTGCCGCTGCCCGCCGGAGAGCTTGACGCCGTTTTCGCCGACGATGGTGTCATACCCGTCGATAAGCTCTTCGATGAAGCTGTGCGCATTGGCGGCCACCGCCGCAGTGACCAGCTCTTCATCGGTGGCGTCCAACTTGCCATACTGGATGTTCTCGCGGATGGTGCCGCCGAACAGCAGTGTTTCCTGCGGGACGAGCGCCATATGCTCGCGGATGCTGTTCTGGGTGGCATCGCGCAGATCCACCCCGTCGATCAGCACGCGGCCCTCGGTCGGGTCGTAGAAGCGCGGTATCAGGCTCACGAGCGTTGATTTGCCCGCACCGCTCGGCCCCACCAGCGCGACGATCTCGCCGGGCCGGATGTCCAGATCGATATTGTTGAGCACGGTCACGCGGTCATCATAGCTGAAGGAGACGCCGTCAAACGTGATGCGGCCTTCCACATCCGTCAGCGTGATGGCGTCCGGTCTGTCGACGATATCCGGCTTCGTATCGAGGATCTCGAAGATGCGGCGCATAGCACCCGTTGCTTCCTGCAGCTGCGTGTAGATCCCTGTGAACGCCCCGAAGGACCCGGCGATGAAGATCAGGTAGAAGAGGAACGAGGTCAGGCCGCCCGCGGTCAGCCGCCCGGCGACCACTTCCCGCCCACCGAACCACAGCACACCGACAATCGCCAGAAACAACAGGCTGAAGATCAGCGGGCCAAACGCCGAACGGACACGGGTCAGCTTGAGTGCCGCCCTGAACGTGCGTTCCATTTTGTCCCTGTAGCGCTGCACCTCAAACTGTTCGCGCACGAAGGTCTTCACGATGCGCACCGCGCTGACGACCTCCTCCACGATGACCGATGATCCGGCGATCTCGTCCTGCACCTCTGTGGAGATGTTGCGCACAGCGCGCCCAAAGAAGGCCGCCAGCAGTCCGATAGGCGGGGCCAGCGCCAGCACAAACAGCGTCATGCGGGCGTTGATGAACAGCACAATCACGATGGCACCGACCAGCGTCAGCGCCTGCCCCAGCACAAACGCGACGTTGTTGGTCAGCGCGGTGCGCACCAGAGTCGCGTCGCTGGCCAGCCGGGAGACGATCTCACCGGTGCGCCGTTCGGTGAAGAACTGCACGGGCAGATCCATCAGTTTGTTGTAGACCTGCTCACGGATGTCGATCACGATGCGCTCACCGGCGTACTCCAGCATGAAGCGCTGGACATACGCAAACCCGAACCGCACAACGAACAGCACCACCAGCCCGAGGGCAATACGATTGAGCAGCTGCAGGTCATTTTCTACCAGCACACTGTCGATCAGGTTCTGAATAACGATCGGGAAGACCAGGCCGATCCCGGTCGTGATGATGACGCACACCAGCGCGACACCGATCCGCCAGGCGTGCGGCCTGAGATAACCAAGCAAACGCCCCATGCGGATGGGGACGTCTGGGGTCTGTTGTGTATCGGGGCGGCGTCCGGCCGCCCCCTGTCGAGGACGCATACGATTTCCTTTGCGGGTTAGTCGTCAGACATATGTTACATTGTCATCGTCGGTTGTGCCGTTAAGATCCCGTGCCAGTCCGCTGATGATCTCAGCTGCCTCGACCAGCTTCGGCCCGATGATGGTTCGCATGCGCTTCAACTCGTCGCGCCCGCGGTCGGTCAACCGGTACATGCGCACGGTGCGCTTCTCCGGATCCTCCCACTCGCCGGTGATCAGCTCGTTCTCTTCGAGCATCGTCATCAGCGGGTAGATGGCCCCCGGGTTGCTCCGCCAGCGGCCGCGTGTGCGCTCACTGATGATGTCCATGATCTCGTTGCCATAGCGCGGCTTCTGCTCAAGCAGGCTCAGCACCAGGGCAGGCAGCAGGCCGCCGCCTTTGCTCAGCAGGCCCGCCACAAACGGGTTGAACGCATCGCGGCCCTGATGCCACGGGCGGAAGCGCCGCCCGCGGAAGGCCCAGTGATGCTCCGGCATGGTGCCCATGTGCTCGCGGAAGTGCTCGCGCCAGGCATGCCGCCGCTCGCGTTCCTTGTGAAATTCCCGCCGCCGCCATGACCGCCAAAAATCGCGTCTATCCATTGGGTTACCTCCACATCGTGTTCACTCCAATGATATTGAGTTCAATATCATTGAAACCATTATACACGCTTTCTGCGCTGCCAGCACTGAGTCTGGTGAATTTCCAACATTTCTGTAATTTTCGGCGGCCTTTGGGCAAACTACCAGATAGGAGGAGGGAGGTTCGACCGTGCTGGCCCGCTTTGAGCACTGGTACCAAGAGGATATCGAACGCCTGTACCGGTTCATCCGGGCGCGCGTGCGCGATACCGCCACGGCTGAAGAGCTGACGGCCGTCGTCTGCGAACGTGCTCTGGCACTGCTGCCTCGCTACGATCCGGCACGCGGCAGCCTGCGCGCCTGGGTCTTCGGGATCGCGCGCAATGTGCTGCGCCATCACTACCGTGCGGAAAGCCGCGCACCGCAGACCGTCGCGCTGGACGAATGGCAGCCGGAGGGCCACGCTCGCCCTGTCGAAGCGGCCATCCAACGGCAGGAGCGTTTGCGCCTGCTCTTCGATCTGATCGACAGCCTGCCGCCGCTCGATCAGGAGTTGATCGCGCTGCGCTACGGCTCCGGGCTGAGCAATCCGGAGATCGCGGACGTGACCGGGCTGACGGTCAACCATGTGGCCGTGCGGCTCCACCGTGCCCGTGAGAAACTCAAACAGGCCGCCGCGGAGGTGACCCTTGACCGACATTGACGATCTGCTGGCCGAACTGGGTGAGTTCGAGATGGACCCGGCCTTTAAGCGGCAGCTGCGCGAGTCGCTGCGCAGCCGGTCCATGCAGCTGCCGGAAGCGGCGCAGCGGTCCCAGCCAACGCGGCCCACCCGCCGCGCGACCGGCACCGCCCTCAGTGCGGCGCTAGCCGGTGTGCTGCTCGTGGGCTTCAGCGTGATGGTGTTCTGGCTGCAGGCCAACGCCGCCAGCGGGCCGCGCTTCTTCCAAGAGGTGCAGGCCGAGCGCCTGCCGGAGTTCGAGACCCCACCCGAACCGGCCGATCTGCCCGGCGGCAGCCTGTGGCGCAACCTCACACTGGCCGAGGCCCGGCAGGCAGCCAGCTTCACGCTGCTGGAACCGGCCGTTCCGCCGGGATGGAGGTATGCCGGGGCGCAGGTGTCAGCCGGGGGAGCGGTCGTTACACTCAACTACCGGCCCGACCGCGGTACCCTGGCGATCGTCACGCAGCAGCTGCGGCGCGGCCCGGGTCCGGACCGGCTGCCTGTCGGCGATCAGACCACGGTGCAGCGGGTGCAGATCGGTGACCAGACCGCCGAATATGTGGAAGGGGCCTGGAACCAGCCGCTGGAGCCGCTGCCGATCTTTTCCGTCGACGATATGCTGGAGGCTGCACCCTATTGGGATGCCGCCACCGAGAAGCAGACCCTGCGCTGGCAGCATGGCCGCTACCTGCTCACCTTGCAGATCGAACCGGCCCTTTCTCAGCAAGCGATCATCCAACTGGCAGAGGAGCTCTATCCATGACCAACTATCTGATCCGAAGGGCCTTGCAGGGCATCCTGACCCTGTTTCTGATGCTCACCGCGGCGTTCTTCCTGGTGCAGCTCATCATGCCCGGCGACTATGTCTCGCAGTTCTCGATGTTCCTGACGGGACCCGAACGCGAAGCCCTGCGTGAGCAGCTCGGCCTGAACCTTCCGCTGCACGTGCGCTACATCCAATGGTTGGGGCGCACATTGACCCTGGACTTTGGTATGTCGTTGAGCGGCCAGCCCGTCGGCTCGTTGATCGTCAACAGCGCGTCGATCTCGGTGTTGGTCTTTGCGACCGGGCTGTTGGTCTCCTATTCGCTGGGGCGCTGGCTCGGCACGCTGACCGCATGGCGCGGGCGTACCTTCTCCACGGATGTGACAACCTTTGGTGTCGTTGCGTTCTATGCGTTCTTCCCGCCTGCGCTGGCCTTCATTCTGGATGCCATCTTCGCGCGGAGCCTGGGCCTGTTTCCGGCCAATTCTGAGCTGTTCCTGCTGCGCTTCGCTGAGGATTTCCAGGTTGGGCCGGGCGTCTACCTGCCGCGCATGATGCTCGGGCTGCTGGGCATCAGTGCGCTGGTGCTGGTCGGGTCGGAGGTGCTGCGCCGCCGGACCCGCCGCCGTGTGCCCGGAGTCGTACAGGTCACCCTGATCTTTGGCCTGTGGGCGGCTTCGTGGTTCGCGATGGGCTTTGGCGCGCAGGGGCTGCGCCTCCTCTGGTGGATGGCCATCCCGATCGCGGCCTTCATCATGCTCTCGCTCGGTGAGATCATGGTCATCTCACGCACCAGCATGGCCGATACTATCCACGAGCAGTACGTCGAGACCGCGAAGGCAAAGGGCCTGCCTGACCGTATCGTGCGGAGCAAACATGCCGCGCGCAATGCCCAACTGCCCGTGCTCAGCAAGCTGGTGGTCAGCCTGCCGTATCTGCTCGCCGGGCTGATCATCATCGAGTATTCGCTGAACCTGCCGGGCATGGGCACCGCGCTTTTTGGTGCCGTCAGCGTGCAGGACTATCCGATTGTGCAGGGCTTCCTGCTGGTGATCGGCGTGGTGACGCTGCTCGCCCGCCTGCTGCTCGACGTGATGTATGCCCTGCTCGATCCGCGTATCCGCTTTGCCAACAGTTAGGGGGAACTATGGAACACGATACCACGCTTGACCGCGCCCACGCCCTGATCCAGAGCGGCGATACCGCCGAAGCACGCGACCTGCTGCTCGCAGTCGTGGAGCGCGACCCGGCCAACATCGCCGCGTGGGAGGCACTGGTCCGCATTACGCCGGAGCCCGCGCAGGCGCTCCACTATCTTGAGGAACTGCTGGCCCGCGATCCGGAAAACGAATGGGCCGCCGCCCGCCGCGATCAGCTGTTGGGCCGCACCACCGCGATGCAGGTCGCCACGACGCCTAACGGCGGCAGACCGCGCCGCCGGGACACACCATCCGTGGAACGCCGCAGCCGGTTGGCCGCGTGGTGGTCACAGGTCCGCGCGGACTGGCGGCTGTTCCGGCAGAACCGGCTGGCGCTGTTGGGCCTCGTGCTGATCGGCCTGTTTGGCGTGATGGCACTCAGCCACCCCATCCTGATGGAAACCGTGTGGGTGCGCGGCATCTACCATCCGGAGGTGGGCTACGATCTCAACTACGCGCCGTGGCCCGCACCGCCGGTCTTCCCGGAGCACATCCTCGGGCTGGACGGGCAGGGCCGCGATATTCTCAGCCAGCTGCTGGCTTCCACGCAGCCCTCGTTTGTGGTGGCCTTCACCGCCGCCCTGACGACTGCCGTCGTCAGCACGGTATTTGCCTCACTGGGGGCCTACTTCCGTGGCCCGTTGGATGCCGTGCTCTCCAACATTTCCGACGCGCTGCTGCTCATCCCCGTGCCGATTCTGATGATCATCATTGGCTCGCGGTTCTACTCGGAGATCGGGTCGCTGGAGTTCGGGCTGCTGTATGGCATCCTGGCTGGGGCCAGCAGTGCGGCCATCGTGATGCGCTCCCATGCCCTCAAGCTGATGAACTGGCCCTTTATGGAGGCTGCTGAACTGACCGGGGCCGGGCCGGGCTACATCATCAGTCGCCATCTGGTGCCGCATATGCTGCCGCTGGTCGCCGTGCACATGATGCTGACCGTCACCGGCGCGGTCGTGGCGGAGGGCTTCATCGCGTTTTTGGGCCTCGCCACGGAAGCCCGTCTGAACTGGGGCACGATGGTCTACAACGCGATCTCCTTCCTGCAGATCAAGCCTGATCTGCCCTGGGCGCAGATCCTCGCGCCGTCGCTCTCGCTGAGTCTGTTCGCCGCGGCGTTCTACTTCGTGGCGCGCGGCCTGCAGGATGTCGCCGACCCGCGCATCAAAGGGGAGCGGTAGCCGCATTGCATGACAACGAGGTCCACACCGATGCGCAGCTCGTACGGACCCTGCTGGCTGAACAGTTCCCGCAGTGGGCCGGGCTGCCCGTCGAACGAGTGCAGTCCGCCGGGACGGACAATGCGCTCTACCGGCTGGGCCGCGATATGGTCGTGCGGCTCCCACGCATCGACTGGGCCGCCGAACAGGTCGCCAAGGAACAGCACTGGCTGCCCCGGCTGGCCCCGCATCTCCCCCTCGCGATCCCGCGGCCGCTGGCTATCCGTGGTCGTGGTCGGTGGTTGGGTGGCTGCCGGGTGAACCCATCGCGCTGGACCGGCTCGCCGATCCGGCAGGCACAGCCCGGCAGATCGGGGCCTTCATCACCGCTCTCCAACAGATCGACCCCACGGGCGGCCCCGAACCGGGCGTGCACAACGCGGAGCGCGGCGTGCCCCTGGCCAACCGTGACGCTCAGGTCCGCGCCTGCATCGCCGATCTGGAGGGCCAGATCGATACCCGGGCCGCAGAAGAGGCCTGGGAAACCGCCCTGGCCGCCGAGCCGTGGGACGGTCCGCCCCTCTGGATCCACGGTGATCTGCAATCCGGCAATCTGCTGGTGAACAGGGGACGGCTCACCGCCGTGATCGACTTCGGGCTGTTGGGCGTCGGCGACCCGGCGTGTGACCTGCGGATCGCGTGGAACCTGTTCACTGCGCAGATGCGCGCGGCCTTCCGCGAGGCGCTGCCGGTCGATGCGGCGATGTGGCAGCGCGGGCGCGGCTGGGCGCTTTCCGTCGCGCTGATCGCGCTGCCCTACTACCAGCACACCAACCCCGTCCTCGCGTCAATTTCGCGGCGCACCATCGATGAGGTGCTGGCTACGGCAGGGTGAGCTCACCCACGATCAGGCTGTCTTCTGGAACCGGATCGCCGTTCAACACGAGCGGCGCGCGTGTGCCCCCAGTCGGGTCGAACAGGCCGGTGCGCACCGTATATGTTCCGGCGGGCAGGTCGGGGGGCAGCTCAAGCGTGTACCTGTGCACGAACACATCGCCCGGACGCCACAAGCCCGTCGCCAACCATGGATCCGGGGGACGGTCCAACTGCGCTGCGAGCTGCTCCGACTCATCGATCAGGTGGATGAACTGCCAGTAGTCCGCGGGGGGTGTGCCGCTGAGGGTCCAATGCAGGGTGAGCGCGACGGTGTTCTCAGCATGGTGCAGATTGGCTGTCTCCAGCGTGCCCCAATCGCCGACCTGCGCCCCGATCCCCGTTGCCAGCGGATCGGGATCGGGGGTGGGTTGGTCAGCGTTCAGCCGGAGCGTGTGGATCGGCACGGTGGTGCTCTCAGCGGAGATGGGCAGCCGTTCGCCCGTTTCCTCATTGAGCACGCCCACCCAGATCGTGGTAGTCAGCGGGCGTGTGATCCCCGGCTGCGGCAGGATCATATACCTGTCTCTTATACACATCTCCGAGCCCACGAGACCGA
>JAADYX010000251.1 GCA_010092885.1 Chloroflexota bacterium
GCGCAGGGGCGAGAAGAGATCCGCCTGGTCAGGATCGCCTCCGTAGGCGAATTCCTCGAGCAGGTCGGCGCGGTCGCCGTCGGTGTTCGAGCTGTCGGGGGTCGAGGCGGCGATGCCGAATTCCTCGCGCCATTGGACGTCCGCGCGCTGTGGGGCATCGGGCCGAAAACCGCCGAACGGCTGCACGCGCTGGGCATCGAGACGATTGGCGATCTGGCCGCCCACCCCACCGAGGATCTGGCGTTCCGGTTTGGCAAGCACGGTGCCGATCTGGCCCGGCGGGCGCGCGGCATTGATGAGCGGCCCATCGTCACGCAGCGCACACCCAAATCGCTGAGCCGGGAGACCACCTTCGCCGTGGACATCCGCGATGAAGCCACGCTGCAGCGGACCATCCGCACGCTGGCGGGCAGTGTGGGGCGGCGGCTGCGCCGGCACCGGCTGCGGGCCCGCACCGTGACGATCAAGCTGCGCTGGTCGGACTTCACCACGCTGACGCGGCAGGTCACGCTGCCGCACGCCATCCACACGGATGAGGCCATCATCACGCAGGGCCTTGCCTTGTTGAACATGCACTGGCCGCAGGGGCGACCCGTCCGGCTGATCGGGATTGGGGTCAGCGGTTTTGAGGAGGCACCGCAGCAGATCGGCCTGTGGGACGAAGAGGCCAAATCGGACCGGCGGCTGGCTGAAACGCTGGACGCCCTGCGGGATCGCTTCGGCGATGATATCATCCGTCGGGGTGAGTGAACACACGACTGAGGAGAACACCATATGGCTGAGGAAAACAAGGGCGGCTGTCTGCGACGGGGCCTGACTCTTGTGGGAGTTGGACTTGCGGTGATCGTGGCCGCCGGGTTCATGACCACGGCGATCATCGCCAACCGGGCTGAGCGGGTCTATCCGCCGGAGGGCGAATTCGTCACTGTGGACGGTGCCACCCTGCACTATGTGCGCGCGGGCAGCGGACAGCCGCTGATTTACCTGCCCTGCGGCGGCTGTCCATTGCAGTCGTTTACCATGTCTGAGGCGTTCGAGAGGGCGGTTGAGACCTACGATGTGATCGTCTTCGACCGGTACGGGCTCGGACACAGCGATCTGGGCACAGCGCACGCACTGCCCAGCGAACAGGCCGCCCTGATCCACGGCGCGCTGCAGCAGCTGGATATAGAAAATCCGGTGTTGGTTGGCCATTCAGCCAGCGGGGCTGTCGCGTTAGCCTATGCAGACCGCTACGAGACACAGGGCGTGGTCATCATGGCGGGGGCGGTCTACGAATCCGAGGGGGGCACTGCTTTGCTTCAGGCGCTGGCCACCCCTGTGCTCGGTGATGTGCTGATCAACGTGATCTACGTTCCTGTATTCAACATCCTGGTGAGCGTTTTCGGGGCGGGCCAAGGCGGTCCGGACAGACTGCCGGCGGAATACATTCGGGTGTCGACCGCACTGGGATCGCGCCCGCAGCATATCAAGGCCGCCGCTGCCCACACACTCGGCATCAATGCTGAAGCGCCAGCGCTCAGCCAGACCTACAGCACGCTTGATGTGCCCGTGATCTACCTCGCCGGCAGTGAGGACAATCCCATGTTTGCGCAGATGGGTGAGCGCTTGGCCGCTGAACTGCCGAACGGCCAGTTCGAGGTGGTTGAGGGTGCCGGGCACTCGCCGTACTTCAGCCAGCCGGAAGCACTGCTGGATGCCATCGGCCGGATCCGCTCGGCACAGGAGTAGCAGATCGGTGTGGCTGTGTACACAGACCACCAACCGTTGAGACGGCAAACGGGCCGGATCATCGTCCGGCCCGCTGCACGCTTGCGTAATAGGGTGTTCAGGCGATCAGGCTGCGGTACGCCAGCACAATATCCTCGCGGGGGATGCCAGCCTGAACCAGCGCGTGGAGGATTGTCGCCTCCTCCGGCTCGTCGTGATCGTACATGCGGTTGGTCACGATGAGGTGGTCATATTCCACAATGACCAGCCCGCCCTCAATGCGGACGACGGCCTCGACCTCAGCGCGCCGGTGCACACCGCTGCCGATCAGGCTCACCAGCACAAACGCATCCTGAACGGGATCAAACGCGGCGAAGTTGTCCACGGCAATGCTGTCGGTGACCCGATTGCACAGTGCCCGGTAGACAGTTGGACCATACTCAGTTTGAAAAACGGACATCATTGCATCCTTAGCGCACGAGAGTTCTAGCACCATCCTCTCACACAAGTAGGTTTCGGCGTAGGGTCATATGGGATGGATTCGCATGTCATTTGTCATTTGATCCAACCACAGGTAGAATTGGAGGAGCCTGCGGGTATGGTGTAATGGTAACACAACAGCCTTCCAAGCTGTTGTTCCGGGTTCGAATCCCGGTACCCGCTTGCGGGCTTGTAGCTCAGCGGTTAGAGCGGCCGGCTCATAACCGGTTGGTCGCAGGTTCGAATCCTGCCAGGCCCATTGATTTGCCAATTTCCAACCTCACTGGCATTATCCCCCCTGCACCCAGCCATGCAGGGGGGAGGCCCTTATGAACGAAACAATCCAACGCTGGTATGCACATATCTGCACCCTGGTTGAAGAATGCCCGCAGCGCGGCTCCACCACGGAAGGGGAACGGCAGGCGGCTGCCTATGCCGCGCGGGTGTTTGAGCAGGCAGGCTATACACCCACCACAGACCGCTACCCTGCGGCGCGCTCCTCATTCCAGGTCTATGTGATCTTCGGCGGCCTGATGATCGCTGCCTTCGTGGCCTACAGCCTCGGCGGGGTCGCCGGGCGGGTGGCTGCCATCGGGCTCTCGGGGCTGTCGCTGTTCAGCATCTCACGCGAGCTGACTTTTCGCAGCAACCCGATCCGCCGCCTGATCGCCTTTGGGGAGAGCCAAAACGTGCATGCCGTGCTGGAACCTTCCGGTGAGCACACGCAGGATCTGATCCTGATGGGCCACCTCGACGTGATGCGGACGCCGGTCTTCTTCCGGCACCGCCGCCTGGTGGATATCTGGCGCGTGTACGCTGTGATCACCATCTTCACGTTTTTTATCGCGTTTACGCTGTACAGCGTCTCCCTGTTTTCCGATGGCATCCTGATCCGGCAGTTTGGCATGTTCAACGCGGTGATGAGCCTCATCCTCGTGGCGATCAACGTGCAGGCCGATCTGACGCCCTACTCACCCGGTGCCAATGACAACGCCACCGGTGCCGCGATGGTGCTGACTTTGGCGGAAGTGCTGCGCAGCAACCCACTTGAGAAGACCCGTGTCTGGTTCGTGGCCAGCGGCTGCGAGGAGGTCAAGCATTACGGCGCCATCGACTTCTTCAAGCGGTACGCGCCGCAGTTCAAAAACCCGAAAGCGCTGGTCTTCGAGATGCTCGGTACAGCGGGGCCCGGCTGGCTGGCGCGGGAGGGCGTGGTCTATCCGTTTTTGACGCGCGCCGCCCCTGAACTGGTCGCATTGTGCGAGGAGATCGCGGCGGAACAGCCGCACTGGAAGGCCAGCGGAACGCGCGTCAGCGGCGGCAATACGGAGATGTCCGATGCGATCCGCTATGGGGTGCCCGCCGTGACGATCATCGGCATTACGGCGGATGCAGTGCGGCTTGGCTACCGGGGTGAGGAACTGTACTGGCATCGCCCGGATGACACACCGGACAAGCTCAACCCGGAAGTGATGGCCCGTGCGTACGGTTTCATCAGGGCACTCATTGATCGCATTGACGGGCGCGGATAGTATCAGACATGTTGCCCGTCCGAAATATGCCTGGAGAGACCATGCGCACCCTAATTCCGATTCTGATCGCTGTGCTGTTGGCCGCCTGTGGTGGGCCCACTTCCGTGGAACTGGACCCCACACCTGAGATCACAGCAGAGAACACGTTCGCCATCCAACAGGACCGCAGCGAGGCCCGCTTCATCATTGATGAGGTGCTGCGCGGCGATCCGACGACCGTTGTTGGCGCAACCGATGATGTGACCGGCACCCTTGTTGTGGATTATGCCGATCCGGCGGCGGCCAGCATCGGCCTGATCCGGATCAATGCGACGACCCTCGCCACCGATATCGACCTGCGCAACCGCGCCCTGCAGGGGCAGATCCTGCAAACAGGCGAACCGGAAAATCAGGTGATCACCTTTGAGCCCACTGCGGTCGAGGGGCTGCCTGCGGAACCGGTCACGCTCGGCGAGTCGATTCCGCTGACCATCACCGGCATGCTGACCGTGCACGGTGAAACCAACGAGGTCACGTTTGAGGGCAGCGCCACACCCACCGATGGGTCCACGATTGAGGGCACCTTTTCCACCACGATCCAATACGCCGACTACGGGATCAGCATCCCGGATGTGCCGCAGGTGGCCGAGGTCAGCGACGATGTGACCCTTGAGATCGACTTCGTGGCCACGACTCCATGACCCGTCTGATCATCGCGGCGGTGCTGCTGGTCGGGTTTGCGGTGCTGGCAATTCCCCGCTTTGCCCGGATGTGGTACCTGGCCTGGTTCGACGTGGAGGGCTTCCGGCGCAAAGAGGCTGAGCGCGTTGAGAAGCTGGCCGCCAACCGCCCACAGTCCCTGCGTGACCGGCCCATCGAACGGTGGCAGGAGCAGGTCAGTTCGCCGCTGTGGTTATGGTACAACCGCATCCTGACCAGCGTCGCCCTCGCCCTGTTTGGGGCTGTGGCGGCGATACTGGCCACCCAACTGCTGAGGTAACCTTGTGAGTCTCATGGAGATCCTGCGCGTCAACCTGCTTTCCCCGATGGTGCTGGCCTTTGTCTTGGGCATCACGGCGGCGCTGCTCAAGAGCGACCTGAAGATCCCGGAGCAGGTGTACAGCATCATCTCGCTGTACCTGCTGTTTTCCATCGGGCTGAAGGGCGGGTTCGATCTGGCCAAATCCCCCCTGACCGGTTTTCTGCTCCCGGCACTGGCCGCCATGGCGATCGGCATCGTCATACCGGTGTGGTCAACGCCCATCCTGCGGCGGATTGGTGGCTTTTCCGGCACAGATGCCGCCAGCATTGCGATCCATTACGGGGCCGTATCCGCGACGACCCTGAGCGCGTGCATCGCCTTTATCAGTGAGCTGGGTGTGCCCTTCGAGGGTTATATGCCGACCATGTACGTCGTGATGGAGCTGCGGGCTGTGCTGGTCGGCCTGCTGATCGCGCGGCGGATGGAAGGCGGCTCCAC
>JAADYX010000031.1 GCA_010092885.1 Chloroflexota bacterium
CCTTATGTCCCGCCAATCTAAATTTTCTAACCCGGCGATATTTGTGTGTTTTGGTGCCTTTCGTCCTTCGGGGCGGGGGGGGGCGGCTAAAAAAAACCCCTACCTTTGCCCGGGCCCCCCCCCCCCGAAGCCGGTGTGCGCGGTGGCGATATTATCGTCGCCGTCGACGGTGAAGACATCACCGACAACATCCTCAACCAGAACCTCCTGCTGATCCGCGGCCCGGCGGGCTCGGATGTGATGCTGACGATCTTCCGTGAGGGCGAAGACGATCTGCTCGATATCACGGTGACACGCGGCCGCATTGAGATCCCCACCGTCGAGTATGAAATGCTTGAAGGCAACGTGGGCTACGTGGAGCTGTTCGAGTTCAATGCCCAGGCGACCAGCCGTCTACGTGCCGCCATCCGTGACCTGCAAAGCCAGGGCGCAGAGTCGATTGTCCTCGACCTGCGTGACAATCCCGGCGGCCTGCGCCGCGAGGCGATTTCAGTCGCGGACCTGTTCCTCGGTCGCGGTGTGATCATGATCCAGCGTGATGTGGATGGCAACGTCAGCGAGTTCACAGGCGACAACGGCGATCTCGCCGAGGAGATCCCGATGGTTGTGCTCATCAACGGCAACAGCGCCAGCGCCTCGGAGATTGTGGCCGGTGCGTTCCGCGACTACGAGCGCGCAACCCTGATCGGTGAGACCACGTTTGGCAAGGGCTCCGTTCAGGGGCTCTATGATCTGTCCGACGGCTCGCAGATCCGGGTGACCATCGCCAACTTCTACTCACCGGATGACATCACCTTGAACGAAGTGGGCGTTGAGCCGGACATCGAGGTGGAGGACACCCGGGGTCAGGATGGCGAGGGCGATGCCATTCTGGAAGCAGCCATTGAATTCCTGCTGAGCCAGTCTGAGTCAGCCGGCCAATGAGCGGTGTCAAGGTAATATCGACCAATCGCAAGGCCCGTTTTGAGTTCCACATCGAGGACACGTTGGAGGCGGGCCTCGTCCTGACGGGCACCGAGATCAAATCGGTGCGGCAGGCGAAAGTCAGCCTGCAGGACGCCTATGTGATATTCCGGCACGATGAAGCGTGGATCGTGAATCTGTACATCGCGCCATATGACCACGCCACATTGGAAAACCACGAGCCCCGGCGCACGCGCAAACTGCTGATGCACCGGCGTGAGATCGAGCGGTGGGATGTGGAAGTATCACAGCGCGGCTATACCTGCATCCCGACCCAGCTTTACCTCAAGCGCGGACGGGCGAAAGTCGAGATCGCGCTGGCCAAGGGTAAGAAACTGCATGACAAACGCCAGACCATCGCCGAACGCGATGCCAAGCGCCGCATGGACCGGGCCAAGCGCGACTTCAACCGGCGGTAGCCATGATGCATGAAATCGACCTGGAAACGTTTGACTGGCCACAGTCGATACGGGGGATCAATGGGTTGGAGGTACCCGTGAAGGAACGCCTCTATCTATCGTTGATTCCCCCCTCGCTCGTGACACACTTCGACGTGGATCCCGCCGACCGTGAGCGGCTGCGCTTCATCTGCCCGCACGACACCCGCTCGGTTGAGATCGTGTTGTACCCGAAGCCCGGCACGCCGCCGCCCATCGACCCGATCGTTTATCTGCACATGGCGGATACCCTCAACAACAAAATTGCGGTCATGCTGATGCAGGTCAACAATCCCGAAGCTGAGCGCTTCAACACGGATGTCTCCCAAGACGGGCTGCCTACACGCTTTGGTACCCTGCGCCGCAACATTCCCGAAGAGGTCCGCGCCATGCAGGCCGGACTTTCGCCGGGGCAGGTGCGCAAAGGCCTGCGCATCTCGCGTGAGGCGATCCCAACCTTCGAAACCTTTCTCGGGCGCACCGGCAACGAGCTGGTCATCATTGAACCCCTGACCTACACTAATGCCATCGTCTATGAGAGCTATGGCTTTGCGTACTATTATGGCCGCCAGCGCATGGAATGGATCGACAAGGTGCTGCGGCCCGGTGGTGATCTGATCGACCGCTTCGACGGGTCGTCCCCCTTCCGTCAGCCGGACGCATGGCGCACCGTGCGCGGACGGGCGTGGGCGATCTATGATGGCATTCTCGGTGAGCCGCTCGGCGACCTGCGCATGTACAAGCGCATCGGGCATCATGCGGGGGTCAACACCTTCCCGGATGCCGCGTGGTGAGTTCTGCCTGCTGCGCACTTGTGGTATAATGCCACCAATACTCCGCTGCCGTTCCATCCACAGGAGAACACACATGGAAATCACGATCAAAGAAATGAACCGGGTCGATCTGATCGAAGTTGCGGGCCGCATAGACAGCAGCAATGCTGAGGAACTCGGCGAAGCCCTCAAGCAGCGCGTCGATGACGGGCGCCGTAACCTCGTTGTTGATCTGGCCGGGGTTGAATACATGAGCAGTGCGGGCCTGCGTGAGCTTGTCGCAACCCTCAAACAGGTCAAGCAGGGCAGCGGCGATCTGCGCCTGTGCAACCCTAGTGAGCGCGTCGCCGAGGTGCTTGAGCTCGCCGGGCTGGACTCCGTCTTTGAGATCTACGACGATCAGGTTACGGCTGTTGGCAGCTTCTAAATGCCCGAGATCCGCGAATTGACTGTCGCAGGCCGCTACGACAGTATCCCGATTATTACGCGTTTCGTCAGCGAGGCGGCGGCGGCTGCCCATATGACCGAACAGGAGAATTACCACTGCCAGATGTCAGTGGATGAGGCCTGTACGAACGTCATTGAACACGCCTACGGCGAGGAGGACAGCGGCTCAATACATATTCGCTGTATCATCGAACATGGTCTGTGCACCATCGAGATCATCGATACGGGCCGCCCCTTCGAACCTGAATCGGTGCCGGAGCCGCAGATCTCCCCAGACGTCGAGCAGCTGCAACCGGGTGGTTTAGGCCTCCACCTGATGCGCAAGTTCATGGATGAGGTCAGCTTTACCTTTGAGCCCGGGCGCAACATCCTGAAGTTGGTCAAGCGCCACACACCGGAGTTGACCCTTATTGCACACGAACCGATGCTGGCACAGCACACAGCCAGCGGCATCCGGGTGGTCAGTCCGCAGGGCCGGCTGAACTCATCGGTGGCCCCCGATCTGGAAGAAGTCCTGACCGCCTTCTTGCAGCAGGGCCATTCCCGCATCGTGGTGGATTTCTCCAACGTGGACTATATATCCAGCCGCGGTCTGAAGACCCTAGTCAATGCATGGAAGACTGCGCGTGGGGCCGGGGGTGACCTGCTGCTGAGTTCTGTGAACGCGCACGTCTACGAGGTGATCGAAATGGTGGGGTTTAACCAGGTTTTCCAGATACATGCGTCCCTGGCAGGCGCCGTTGCAGCTTTAGATGGGTGAGTGCGGCCATGCAGTCAGAAACATTTCGTGTACCGGCCCACATTGACACAGTCCGCAAGGTAACACGCATTGCGGCTGAGTATGCGGCTTCCGCGGGCCTCTCTGAGGATGCCGTCTTCGAGTGTCGGCTTGCTGTGGATGAGGCGTGCATGAACATCATCGAACATGCCTATGACTTCGATGAGTCCGCCGTGATCGAAGTTCACCTCGAGGCTCACCATGGTGAGTGGCATATGCACCTCACCGACTTCGGCGAGGCCTACGACCCCGATACCGTCGATATGCGTCCGCTGCGCAGCCGTGACATCAATCAGCTTCAGCCTGGCGGGCTGGGCCTCTATCTGATGCACCGCGTCATGGATGAGGTCCACTATACGGCGAGCCCGCACGGCAACCGCTTAGTGATGGTCAAACGCCGGTAGCCAATGCGGATGACGCCGTTCGCACTTTCCGGCGTGGTGCTGGCAGCCATCCTGCTGGCGCTGGCCGGGCTTATCCTGTACCAGGCGACACGGCGCGCCCACCAACAGGCCGAAGAGCTGACCCGTCTCAATGAAATCGGTCGCCAGCTCCTGCGGTCCCGCCTCAGCGTTGAGGATCTGTGCGAGCTGGTCTACACGCTCTCGCGCGCCATTATCCCCGCCGCCTTCTTCCAGATCGGCCTTTTTGACGGCGATCGCTACATCATTAAAGTGCGTGTCCAGGACAACGAGCACCTGCCTGAAGCGGAGTTTCCGGTCGGGGAGGGGATTGTGGGGTGGGTCCGGCGGACGGGGCGCTCCCTGCTTGTCAACGACTTTCTCGCCGAGCGCGAGACACTCCCGGCATATCCCCAATGGTCCGCCGCCGATCCGCCGCGGTCGGCGGTGTTTGTGCCGCTGCTGGCAGGCACCGCGCCTATCGGCGTGTTGGCCGTCCAAAGCCGCCGCCCGAACCACTTCAGCGACGAACACCTGCGCCTGCTGACGGCCTTGGCCAACCAGGCTGCATCCGCCATTCAGAGTGCGCAGCTCTTTGAGCGGGCCCGCGAGCGTGCCGAGCAGCTCAACCTGATCGGGCAGGTCAGCGCGCAGATCTCAGCGGTGCAGCCCCTGCCCGACCTCTTCCGCCAGATCGTCACGCTTACCCAGCAGACGTTCGGCTATTATGTGGTCAGCATCTACCTCCTTGATCCAACCGCCGACCGTCTGGATGCCGGAGCCAGCACCAGCACCGACCTCCTCGAACAGCTGCCGCACATTCCTGTTGGGCTCGGCCTGATGGGCTGGGCCGCGCGCGAGGGGCAGACCGCCCTGGCCAACGTCGTCAGCGAGGATCCCCGCTACCGCCCGGCGGATGTGCTGCCTGAGACAGGCAGTGAGATCGTGCTGCCGCTGGTTGCTGAAGGCGTTGTTCTTGGCGTGCTGGATGTGCAGTCAGACCGCCCCAACGCATTCCGGGATGAGGATGTCTTCCTGCTGGAAACTCTCGCCTCACAGATCGCCGTCGCGGTGGAGCAGGCACAGTCCTATGCTGAAAAGGTCGAGGCCACACAGCGGCTGGAAGCGCTGGCCAGCGTCAGCCGGGCGCTGGTATCCGTGCTCAACCTCGACGATCTGCTTGACCGTGTGGTCGATCTCATCGGTGAGACATTTGACTTCGAACGTGTTCACATCTTCGTCAAGGTCAGCGACAAGCTGGTGTTCAAATCCGGCATTGGGGCGCACAGCATCCCGTGGTTGGTGGATGGCCTCTCGTATACTATAGGCGAAAAGGGGCTCATCCCGAAGGTGGCTCGCACGGGCGAACCTCTCCTCTACAATGATGTGTCCATATCAGCGGACTACCGTGCTGGGCCTCATCTGGAGGACACGCGCTCTGAACTCGTCGTGCCGATCAAAATAGCCGACCGCGTCCTCGGCGTGATGGACGTGCAAAGCACAGAGCCCTCCGCGTTTGACCACGACGATCTGGAGCTGCTTCAGTCGCTCGCCGACTCGGTCGCGGTCGCAATGCGCAACGCCGCGCTTTATGTCAGCGAGCGCAGACGTCGCAGCGTGGCCGATGCACTGCGCGAGATCAACGCGGCGGTTGCCTCCAACCTTGACCTGGACAGCGTGTTGGCCAACATCATTGACGGCATGAGCGTGGTCCTCACATTGAAATCCGCAGCCATCCTCCTGATCGATGAAGAGCGCAGCGCCCTTTCGATTGCTGCCACAACCGAATCACCGGACAGCATCCACGGCGCCGATCTATCCCTCGAAGACCTGAACGAGGACGACCCGGCGGCCTTCATCCGTTCACGCTATCAGGGTCTGGTGAGCTCGACTCAGGAGACTGAGGTCATCGCCGTGCCCTTGTCTGTCAGCGGCGATCTGATCGGCTTCCTCATCGTGGAAGAGCTGGAAGGCGAAACTATCTCGGACGCCGACTTGGAGATCGTGCTGACGTTTGCCAATCAGGCTGCGGTAGCCCTCAACAACGCCCGCCTGTACGAATCACAGCAGGCCGAAGCATGGGTGACCACAGCCCTCCTCCAGGTGGCTGAAGCCGTCAACACACAGATGGATGTCAACGCGGCGCTCGCGACTGTCGCTCGCCTGACCTCCCTGCTGACAGGGGTCGACTCGTGCGTTATCCTGCGCTGGAATGACCCTCAGCAGGCGTACCATCTGAGCGCCTACTACGGCGTCGAGGCTGATCCGAAGGCTGCCGCGACCCTGAACATTGAGGACTATCCCTACCTCGATCTGCTCAGCGTCACCGATTCTGTGCTGGCCGCGGGTGAAGGGCACCCACTGGCAATCCCTGAACCTTTGAAGACACTCATGGGCGCGGACTCGGTGCTCGGCTTTCCGCTTGAGGCCCTCGGTGGACCGGCCGGTGCCCTGATCGTGGACGATCCCGGCGGGCGCCTGCGGGATCCACGCCGCATGAAGATTCTCCAGGGGATCGCCCATCAGGCGGGCACTGCGCTGGAAACCGCTGACCTTCAGGCCAGCGCCGCCGAACGTGACCGTCTGGAACGCGAGATCGCTGTGGCACGCAGTATCCAGGCCAGCTTCATCCCGGAGGCGCCGCCCGATCTGCCCGGCTGGGAGATCAGCGCGACATGGCGCGCGGCGCGACAGGTGGGCGGTGATTTCTACGATTTCATCCCGCTTGAAGGCGGACGGTGGGGGCTTGTCATCGCCGATGTAGCTGACAAGGGCATCCCGGCGGCGCTGTTCATGGCCGTTTGCCGCACGATGCTGCGCGCTGTAGCCGTCGATCTCGACTCGCCAACGGCGGTTCTCTCCCGTCTGAACGAACTCCTGCTGCGTGACTACAATACCGGCCTGTTTGTCACTGTGTTTTACGCCGTATGGCATCCGCAAACCGGCCAGCTGATCTATGCAAACAGCGGCCACAATCCACCGATGGTACTTCGTGCAGGGGGCAAGACTGAGGAACTGCCAGGGCGGGGCATTGCATTGGGTGTCATCAATGACGTACAGCTTGCCGATCACGAAGTCACCCTGCACACGGATGACGTGCTGATCGCCTACACGGATGGTGTGACGGAAGCCATGCGCCGCGACTATGCTGAATGGGGGCTTGAGAACCTACACAACACCGTGAGCACCTGTTCCGGCTGCTCAGCGGATGAGCTGTTGGAGCAGGTGCTCAGTTCGGTTGAAGCTTATGTAGAGGGTGCCCCGCAGCACGATGACCTCACCTTGTGGGTTCTGCGCTGCGTACACTCGTCAGCAAGCGCCTAGGAGGTGTCCCCCTCGTCATCAGACGGCGGCGGGGGAGGGGGCAGCTCCTCGCCTGTTTCCAGCGGTGAGAGCCCGCGCCGTGGATCGTTGATCCGGTCCGGGTTGAAGTAGTTGAATACCGCTGCGGATATATCCTGCAGCACCGGGAAGCTCTCCTGGAAGTTCAGCCAGGCCACATCTGCCCACAACGTCATGACGAGCACATAATCACCGCCCGGCGTGAACACGACCCCGGCATCGCCATGTGTGTCGGAGATCCAGCCGTGCTTGTGCGCCACATCGATATCCTGTGGGACGCCCGCCAGGATCAACACGCCTTCTTCGTTGTCGGCCATGGTTTCCAGCATCATCTGGCAGTCCGCCTGTGTGATCGCATCCGGATAGGCGGCCGTCAGCCCACCCCCGAACTCCGAACACTGGTAGATCATATCCAGCAGCAGAGCCATGTCGCGGATTGTGGTCTGCATATAGGCATCGGGCCGGGTATTGACACAGCTTCCATCCCGGGCCGCTTCACGCGCTGGGGTGCTGTAGTATTCCGGCGGATCCTCCACGTCGTAGCCCGCCACGATGAACGTGTTCTCCAGGCCCAGATACTGTGCCGTCTGCGTGACGTTTTCCACGCCGCGCTCCAGATCGCCGAACCCGGAAGACTGCATCATGAAGTTGGCGGAGATATTGCCGGAGAGCGTCATCGTCTCGATCAGCAGCTTGTAGGCATCATCGCGCTGTGGGTCGCGTTCGGGCAGCCGTTCCAAATGGCGGAAGTAGTCGACCATAATCGGGATCTTCATTGTGCTCATGCTGGCATAGGCGATGTCACAGGTGATCAGCGACGGGGTGCCGCCATCGCGTGTGTCGATGTTCAATTCGAGCTCGTCGCCTGTTTGGAGGTCGACCACAAACACGGAAGCCACGCCCGTAAACCCGGATGCATCCACATAGTCGATCAGCAGGTCGCCGAGGCTGTCGATATCGGCCTGGGGCTGTGCCTGCTCGTCGATGACCAGCTCGACTGACCGCTCCAGCGGCTCGAACAGTGCCTCATCGATCCGCGCTCGTGATGCCTCGATATCGAGTGTGTAGCCGGGTTCGCCCGCCCGAAACGACAGCGAATCCAGCGCGGGCTGTGCCTCGGTTGGGGGGCTGTCATAGCGCGCGGCCACATCAGCCAACCAGGCATTGAGCAGCTCCTGCGAGTAGGTGGCTTCCAGCGCAATGCTGGTGGTCTGTTCAGGCCGCCGCCACAGGAAGTCCCAGAAGCCCGCCCAGAAGGCTTCACCCTGGGTGGCAAGGCCATCGGCCTCGGAGAACATGCTCTCTGAATTGACCGTGAAATTCACAGCCTGTGGATCCAGCAGGATGGCCTGTCCGCGGTAGGTCACGTTGATAGGGGTCGCGTAGACCTCTTCGACCACGGCCTGGGCCTCCGCCCGGCTGAGGCCGCCCACCGGCACCTCCGCAACGACCAGTCCGCGTGGCAGCTCTTCACGCAGCTGCGTGTACTGCCCGATCTGCGCCGTGAATACAATCGTCGCTAGCAGGATCAAGACCATGCCCAGCGCCTCAAGAATCGGAAAACCGATCCGGTTCCTCATTGTGCCTGCTCCATCACTCGTGTACCGTTGACCGCCTGCACCGCCCGCAGATGGAAGGACATCATCGGGGGCAGGTCGTCCATGGCTGCCCACCGGTAGTCGATCAGTTCTGCGCTCAGTGTCGTGATCTCACCAACCGGGCGGCAAAGGTAGGCGATATCGAGATGCCGCCGGAAGAGAACCTGCCCTATCACCAATGGGCGCACGACCGCAATCTCAAGGCCAAGTTCTTCCAGGCATTCACGGCGGACTGCCGCTGCCGGATCCTCGCCCGCTTCCAGCCAACCGCCGGGCAGCCCCCACGGCAGGCGTGCATGATAGACGTGCTCCACCACCAGCACCTCGGCGTTTTCGTTGACGACCACGGCAGCAACGCCCGCGGTGAAGCGGGCGCGTGTCAGTCGATAGAATGCAACGGCGATTTCGACCAGGACGGGAACTCGCCTCAGTGCTGCCGCTATCCTCTTCTTCACCATAGCGCCGCAGAATATACCATTGGGGCTGTCAATTGCCAACGAAGGAGAACACCGCGAAGCGCCCTTCGCCAATGCGCAGCGGGTTCTGGCCAGGGTTCTGTGTGTCCAGCAGATGGATCACGGACCGGTCTTCGTCGGCCAGCTCCTCGGCATATACGATATACCGGCTGTCCGGCGACCAGATCTGGTGGCTCTTGGCATACTGGTCAAAGAACTGGAGCACGTACAGCTGGTCACCGGTCGGCAGGAATTCCTCCAGGCGGGTCAGCTCCTGTGTTTCCACATCCACCACATACCAGACCAGCACGCTCTGACCCTGCTGCTGAGTCCGGCTGGAAAGCGACTTGAGCCGCCCATTCGCTTCAAAGTTGGGCTGCGCCTCCTCGATGTTCACCAGAGCCAGTTTGCTCCCATCCGGCGACCAGAAAAACGCCAGGATGTGATCAAGCGCGTCAACTGAGAAAGTTTGGGAACCATCCGTGCGGGTGAGTGTCAGCCCGGCGTACGGGATGGAGTTGGCCGGTCCGCTGGCGTAAGCGGCCCATCGCGTTTCCGGCGAAAGGCTGAAGGCCGCCAGACCCGGGAAAGCGCCGCTCAGTTCGCTCTGGGCATCGCCTTCTCGCAGGACCAGTTGGTTCTCGCCATCCACCTGCCGTGTGAAAAGCAGGCGATCCGCCCCGGATGCCCAGTCAGGTGTTTGGAAAAGGCCGAAGGACTCATCGATCTCCCTGACGATGGCGTCACCGGCCACATCATACACCGACATCGCGGTTGAGTTCCGATACCACAGCATCGACTCGCCGTCGGCGGACCACACGTAATAATGGCTGCCGGAAAGCCGCAGCCGCTCCGTGGATGTGGGTTCTGGGCTGCCAGAGGTCATCTCGCTCAGGTAGAACCCGATCTGTCCCTCGTCGCCCATCAGGAAGGCGAAGCGCCCGCAGTCGGGGCCGCCGTCACACACAGCCGGGGACCAGTACCCGTAGATATACCCTGAATCGGAGTTCAGGAGGGTCACAGGCGGCGTGCCCGCGCCAGGTCGTGCGGCGATCACATCCACCCCCTCAGCAACATCCACCGAGACATACGACAGCCACCCCGTTGGCGACCACGTCGGGTGCACGTATACACGCTCGCTTGTCCCACCATCCTCGAAGCGTGCGTCATCAGTCAGGGCTAATGGAGCCTGCCCACTGCCGAGTACATACACGTTGCCATCCGCGCCTAGCACAGCAAGCCGGCCCGGTGTGGGGAGGTCGGTGAACATCTCTGCCATGGCATCATCGTCCGTTTGTGGCGTTGGTTGGGAAGGTGCCTCGCCCGTCGGTTGTGCCTCGACGGTGGCGGGCGGTATCGATGTAGGTGCTGGCGTGCTGCACGCCGTTAACGCGATGAGCACGCCGGTTAGGGCCAGGTGACGCATGAGCTGTCCATCAACTATAGCAGGGCATCTGCCATGTATTGTATACTTCGCTCGATGCGTATTCAACGCCAACCGTTAAGGAGACTATAGTGAGCGAAGTGAGCGAGCTTTTCGACCAGATGGCGAGCCGGTTTGACGCCGACGAGTGGGGCGGAACCGAGGCGACCATGGAGTTTAACATCACCGGTGACGACGGCGGTACTTGGACCGCCCACATCGAGGATGGCAGCCTCCGCGTGGAGGAAGGCCCCGCCGAGGAACCGACCATGAGCCTGACGTGCTCTGCCGAGGATTTCGTCAAGATCGCCAATGGTGAACTGAACGGCGTCAATGCTTTTATGATGGGCAAGCTCAAGATCGATGGTGAGATGTCCCTCGCCATGAAGCTGCAAACGCTGCTCAGCTAAACCCTGAATGCGAAAAGCCCGCCGGAAAGCGGGCTTTTACGATCGGTGTCGGGGCGGCGGGATTCGAACCCACGACCTCTACAACCCCATTGTAGCGCGCTACCAAGCTGCGCCACGCCCCGATGTGGAGCGTAGTATACCCGATCCACCCTCCCTCAGCAAGCGATCTTGCTCCGCGGCCAGTGCAAGCCGGGACGTGCTCAGCAGCAGCCCGATATAGATCCAGAAGAGCGTGGCCGCCGCCATGAACTCCAAATTGAAGAAATAGTGGTCAAACACGCCATTGACCAACGTGCCGACCAGCGCCGCATTCAGCCCCAGCCAGATAGGGTAGAGTCCCGGCATCTGAGTGAGATGGCGGTGCGCTGTCCACCCGTAGGCGAATACCGCACCGATTACCAGCAGGAAGCCCGCCATGCCCAACAACCCCATGTTGGATGCAATGGTCAGGTAGACGCTCGCCACGCCCAGGTAGATGTCGATATCCGGCGTGCCAATGAACCCCACGCCCAGCAGCGGGTACCGTCCGATCAGCGTCAATGCGTCCTGATACTCCCCGAAGCGCATCTGAGTCGCCAGGTCCGCACCCTGAAAACCAGCGATAAACCGCTCGATATAGCCCTGTGTCCACGGCAGCAGCAGGAAGATCACGCCGAGCACCGCAAACACGATCAGCAGCTTACGGTAGCGCAGTACCGCGATGAAGCCGACCGCCGCCGCAAAGGCCAGCATGGAGCCGCGTGAGAACGTCAGGACCAGGGCCAGCCCTAAAGCCCCCAACACCGGAACCGCATGCCAGCGTTTGCCTGTCAGCGGCTGCTCTGCGGCCAGCTGCGGAACCGCCAGCGCTGCGATCAACACCAGTGTGCCGCCCAGTGAGTTCGGGTTGACCGCCGTCCCTATCGCACGCTCGGACAGGGCCGGGTTCTGTTCGATGTATTGGATGATCCCGGCATTCGGGTAGCCGATGATCGCCAGCCGCCCCAAAATGGATGCCGCGGTTCCATCCGGCAGGATCCACAGCCCAATCGCGATGAGGGCTGCAAGCGTGCCTCCGGCCAGCAGAACCAGCACAAAGCGCTTGATCTTCTCGGCGGTATCCAGCACATCGACCAGGATCAGGGCGAAGGCCATGGCCAGCAGGAGTTCGAGAAGCCGCCGTGCCACCGTGAAGGACATCCCGGCGTGGCGCATGCCCGCTACAAAGCTGAACAGGCACAGCAGCATGAACAGGATGATGAAGCCATGCACAGGCGTCATCGTCAGGCGGCGTCGCTCACCGGTCATCCACTGCAGCAGATACAATCCCACAGCCACCCCCAGTGCCATGTCTAGGAACGTCGGCGTAATGCCGATATCCACCGGCAGCGTCGCGAAGGGCAGCAGTGTGATCACTGCCAGCACACCCCACAGCGCGTTCTCCAACCCGGCGATCACCCACACACCGGCGGCCAGCGCGGCCAATCCGACCGCCGTGTAGACCGGTCCAACGACAGCCAGCGCCAACCCGACTGTCACTGCGACCAATGCGAGCAGACCGCCCAAAACCAGCGCAACGATCCGCCGGTCGCCCGTTGTGATGAAATCCTGTAGCGGCTGTTGGATCATAGTCGTCGCCTCACTGCTAGCAAACTCAATGTACCCAGAATCGCTGTGATGCTCGTCGCCGCCCCGATGCGGAAGCTGACGGGCCGGTAGACCATCTCGATGGTGTGCGTGCCCGCCTCAAGCGCAACCGCGCGCAGGCCCGCATCCGCCTCCCAAATCGCGACCGGTTCGCCATCGACGGTGGCTCGCCAGCCCGGATAGAACATCTCGCTCACAACCAGCATGCCATCGGCGGGCGTCTCAACCTGTATGACCATGCGCTCCGGTGCGTACGCCGCAATTGTAACGCGTGCATCTTCCGGCGCGGAATCGGGGAGATCCAGTGCGGGCTGTGCCTCCAGGATGACCGTCCGGTGCGGGTCGAACGCGGGATCGGCCAGCCAACCCAGCGCCTGAGCGCGGTCCGGTGTGTCCATCACCGCGTAGGCCATCCATGCGCGCGGATACGGTTCGTCGATCCGGTGCAGCAGCCGCCGGAACCCCGCACTCTCGTCAACCCCCAGGACTGTGCTCGGCACGCTGAGCTCCTCAAAATCCGTGAAGACATACCGTACCCCGAACACCTTATGCATGCGGGGCTGCGGCAGGTTGAGCAGATCGCGGCTGGCCTGCAGCTGCAGCGGGCTTATCCCCCAGACATCCTGCAAGCCGGCTAGAGTCCCGTAGTTCTGACCGAGTCCCACCCGGCCATCGACTCGAAAGGGCGCATCAACAGTGCCAGGCACCATCCCCACTAGGTCGGAGTAGAGCTGCCGATCCCGTGCCGCGATGGGTTCCATGTCGGTGCCCATCG
>JAADYX010000252.1 GCA_010092885.1 Chloroflexota bacterium
GATTGGGGTTCGGCGGGGGGTGCCTCGGCGGCGATGTCGGCCATCCAATCGGGCAGATCCTCAACCGGCTCGGATGCATCGCCCTGCTCAAGCGGACCTGTGTCCCACGAGGGGAGATCGGTTGGTTGTTCAACGGCGTCTGCATCTACCAACCGCAGCCAGTCGGGTTTGCTTTCCTCCACACGAGACGGTGGCTCTTCGATCAACGAGTCGGGGAGCTCAACAGCGGGTGGTTCAACAGGCTGCGGCTGCTCCTCTTCCACCTCGTCCTCATCATCGATGGCACTCAGCCAGTCGGGGACATCGTCTGCAGGTGGGGGCGGTGTCGGCTGCTGTGGGCTGCGCGCTGCAACTGCGCGCGCTGCCAGCCAGTCCGGCATGGGGTCAACGGGTGCAGCACCAAGGCGTGCCGCAGAGGCATGCTTGCGCAGCCAGCCGGGCAGGTCGTCAGCCGGAGCAGGTCTGTCATCTGCTGCGGGTCGGGCTACGCGTGACAACCAATCAGGCAGTGACATAAAACGCTACTCCGTGTATGGCCTTTCCGAACCGGTCAGAACCCGCACGCCGATTACAATTGTTCCCAGTGCTACGCCGATCAAAATGCCACGCACTCCGCCCGTTACTGGCACAGCCACCAACCACTCGTAAGCCGTGTTGACCACGCCTAGAAGCGGTATCCAGCCGATCAGCCCGATCACTACGGCTCCGACGAACAGGTAGGTCCAGCGTGTGGCAGTGCGATCCAGTATGCGGATAGCTGCAAAGACCAATGCGAACATGACCAGGCTGGCCAACGCTGCCTGCGACGCGACAATCACCCCGTTAAATAAGAGATTGGTCGCACTTGAGGAACGATACAGGGCGGTTCCATCCAGCAGCCTGCCCTCAATGAGACCGATCACAAGGGTCACGGCCACTGCGGCGATGGTCAGCAGGTTATACAGCGATCCCTTAGCGCGCTGGTCCAATCGCCGTGCATTGACCAACAGTACATTGATGATGCCCAACAGAACAGCCAGACCGGCAAGCGTGGCTGCCCAGCCGGTCAAGACGACGCGGAGCGCGGTAATGGTGCCGCCTTCAAAAAAGTATCCCATCAAAACGATGATACCCACCGCGATGGCTATAGCAGTCGGAAGAATGCGTTTCATTGACCAAGCAGTCCCAGTGAGGCCAGCACACTGCCAACCAGAATAGCGGCGATAACCCCCCAGCGAAGAATATCCTGTGTGGCCAGGCCGCCTTGCGCAGCAGGTGCTTCATCGAGGTAGGCGCGGGAAACAAACAACTCCTCACCGATGAGGATATGTTCGGCGCTGGCGTAAGCGGCTGCCTGCCCTTCAACGCGGTCACTGCCTATTGTCTGGCTAATGCCGTGACGCTGCCCAGCCTCGGCGGCGAGGGCCACCTCACTGCCAAATGAGCCAACAAGGAGGTTCGCCTGCAGGTCATCGTCAGGAACCATGACAGTCAGGCCGCCCACCAATGTGGTCGAGTCAAATGCGATCAGACGTGCGCTGGTGGTATCGTATTTACCGCTGGCTCCGCTGCGCGTGTAGGCGCGGTAGAGCGTATCGCTGATGATGGGCAGAGCCGTCGCATCGGCTGTTGTCGCAATCGGCTGTTGGTCGCTGATCGTCGCATCTGTGGTGACCACATCCAGAATGGCAAGGGCCGCGACTGTGGTACCTGTATCCTCATTGACGATGCTGTTCGGCCCGGTGGAGGTATGCACGCGCCCACCGCTCTCAACAGCGCGCCCGATCTGGCTGGTCACGGCTTCATACGCACTCAATCTACGCTGTGGTATAGTCAGGATATCGCGCCGTGCCAGTTCGCCTAGCACCACAGTTAGGACCACCACAACGCCCAGAACAGCCAGCGGTATGGGATCTGAGAGGGCCCCGACCCCATTGATGATCTGCTCCAGCATAGGGCTTAATCTTTCTCCAAGAGTGGGTCATCGTTGAGTGGTTCGTCAAGCCGGTCGGCAAGTGTGCGCAGCACATCGCCCTGATTGGCCATCTGCCCAAACGGTTCCAAAAACCAGAGCAGTTGTTGTGCTGCAGGAGCCAGAGGGCGCAGCCCCTCGTGTAGATCCAGGCCGTTCAGGCCCACAGCATTGAGAAAGTCGTGCAGCAAATCGGGTTTCTTCATAGCGCTCCCAGTATAGCATGCCCCTTGAGCAATCGAAAGCAGTTGTTACACAGCGTGGCGTTTGCTATAGTAAACGCACAATATGACATCACAGGGGAGCCCGCCGTGGGCTGAGAGGGCATCAGTATGGGATGCCGACCCTTGAACCTGATCCGGGTTATGCCGGCGTAGGGAGTGCACACAGTAGGCTGTCAGGCCGATCACCCTATCGCACCCGGTGATCGGCTCTATGATTCCCAGCAGGAAGGACATCCGGTGAGCAAAGTACTCGTCATAGCAAATGGCAATCTGGTCGATGTACAGACCTGTCGCCAGCGTATCGGGGAATGGCAGCCCGACCTGGTGATCGGGGTTGACGGGGGTACCCGGCATGCCTTCACACTGGGCCTACATCCGGATGTGATCGTCGGTGATCTGGATTCCCTGCCGGAGCAGGATCTGCCCGCCGATGTGCGCATTGAACGCAGCCCTGCTGAGAAAGACGAAACCGATCTGGAGCTGGCTTTGCTGTATGCTCGACGCCAACAGGCCGCCGAAACGGTGCTCATCGGTGCTTTGGGGGGCAGGCTCGATATGAGCCTGGCCAATCTCCTGCTGCTAACCCAGCCCGCCTTGAACGACATGCACATCCAGGTATGGTATGGCACGCAAACGGCCCGCCTGATCAGACCGCCGGGACAGTCAATTCCTGCGGCTCCGGGAGACACACTTTCGCTGATACCGCTGGTTGGTGACGCCCTGCGTGTCACAACCCACGGGCTGAAATATCCGCTGAACGATGAACCGCTTCATTACGGCCCGGCCCGCGGAATAAGCAATATCTTCACACATGCATCTGCCGCGATCAGTCTGCAAGAGGGACTGCTTTTCGCGGTGCACACGCCGGGCCGGGCCGAATAACCAACAAGGAGAATCACATGGACAAGAACCGCACTGTCACCGTATCCGTTCAGGTACTGCCCCTCACCGATGACGCTTACCCCATCGTGGACCGCGCCATCGAGGCGATTGCAGCCAGTGGGGTTACCTATGAGGTTGGGCCTTCAGAAACCACCATGGAAGGGCCGCTCGATGATCTGCTGGCGGCTGCTAAAGCCGCGCATCTGGCCTGCTTTGAGGCTGGCGCGGGCAAGGTCGTCACCTTTATCAAGATCGCGGATGCGGTAGAAGGCACCACCATCGCCGAAAAGACGGATAAATACCGTGCGTAGCCCGCGTTGGCTGCGAGATGTCTTCCCGCCGGTGCTGCTCATCGGATTCCTTATTCTGATCTGGCATCTGGCTGCAACACAGGGCGGTCTCTCAGACTTTGTGCTCCCTTCCCCTGCTGGCGTGCTGCAGGCCGCCTGGGAAACCCGCGAGCGGCTCTGGTCAGCTGTGGGCATCACTATGCTGGAAACGGTCCTCGGTTTAAGCATCTCGATCGTGTTGGGGATTGCATTGGCCGCCGCTATGGATCTGTCCTCGTTTTTGCGCCGGGCGCTTTATCCGCTGCTGGTCGCATCCCAAACTGTGCAGATCCTCGCCATTGCGCCCCTGCTGATTATCTGGTTTGGGTTTGGGCTGCTGCCAAAGGTGCTGATTGTGGTGCTCGTCTGCTTCTTTCCGATGGCCGTGAGTACTGCCGATGGCCTGGCTTCCGCCGATCCCGAGCAGATCGCCTTGCTCAGGACGATGGGAGCCACCCGCACCCAGATCTGGCGCATGGTGCGCCTGCCAGCTGCGCTCCCTTCCTTCTTCTCAGGGCTCCGCATCGCAGTGACCTACAGCATCGTTGGCGCCACCATCGGGGAGTGGGTCGGCGGCTCAAACGGATTGGGAGTCTACATCTTACGTTCAAAAAACGCCCTCGCCACCGATCAGGTGTTCGTGGCCATCGTGGTCACCACTCTGCTGAGCATCGGTCTGTTTGGCCTCGTGCTCGTGATTGAGCGTCTGGTCATGCCCTGGTACTTCAATCAGCGGCATACTTGGGAAGGCGAAGGGATCTATAGTTAGGAGTACCTTATGAAAAAGATCATCATCGCAGTGGCGCTTACAGCTGCTGTCCTGGTTGGTACGGCTTGCACAACAGACGCTCCCGCAGACGAGCTAACGTCTGTCACCCTTATGCTTGATTGGGTCCCCAATGTCAATCATACGGGCATATTCGTTGCACAGGAAAATGGCTACTTCGAACAAGAAGGTCTCCAGGTGGAGATCGTGCAGCCGGGCGAGGTCTACGCAGAACAAGCCGTGACGACCGGCTCTGTCGAATTTGGCATCAGCTTCCAGGAACAGGTAACGATTTCCCGGGCTGACGGTGCACCGCTGGTTTCGATTGCGGCCATCGTGCACGAGAACACATCCGGCTTTGCTGCCCCCGCTGGACTTGATGTGGAAAGCCCAGCTGACTTTGAGGGGTTGACATACGGGGCCTTCGGCAGCCCGTTTGAGGAGCCGACTCTCAGCAGTCTGATGCAGTGCGCCGGGGCTGACTTTTCCGAGTTGGCGATCGTCAATGTCGGGTTTGCTGACCCGCTCACTCTGCTTGATGAAGGCCGTGTGGATCTCGCCTGGATCTTCTTCGGCACACAGGGCATCATCGCAGAACAACGCGGCATAGAGCTTGATATCGTCATGATGAACGACTATTTCGGCTGCATCCCCAACTACTACACACCACTGTTCATCACCAACGACACGCTCATTGCTGAACA
>JAADYX010000253.1 GCA_010092885.1 Chloroflexota bacterium
GATGATCTTGTCACGGGCTTCTTCGATATCGGTCTGGTCGATGGCGTCTTTGTCTTTGCGGGCTGCCAGCAGTGCCGCCTCATTGAGCAGGTTCTGCAGATCCGCCCCGCTGAAGCCAGGTGTGCCCGCCGCGACGCGCTCCAGATCGAGATCGGGGGCCAGCGGCTTGCCGCGCGCGTGGATCTTGAGGATCGCGGTGCGGTCCTGTTTGGTGGGCAGGTCCACGGTGATCTGCCGGTCAAAGCGGCCCGGACGCAGCAGCGCCGGGTCCAGAATGTCGGGCCGGTTGGTGGCCGCGATCACGATGACGTTGCGCGACTCCTCGAAGCCATCCAACTCACTGAGGATCTGGTTGAGGGTCTGCTCGCGCTCATCATGCCCGCCGCCGAGGCCCGCGCCGCGCCGCCGCCCGATGGAGTCCAGCTCGTCGATGAAGATGATGCTCGGCGCGACCTTCTTCGCTTCGCCGAACAGGTCACGCACGCGGGCGGCCCCCACGCCGACGAACATCTCCATGAAGTCCGCGCCGGTAATGCTGAAGACGGGGACGCCTGCCTCACCGGCCACAGCCCGCGCCAGCAGAGTTTTGCCGGTGCCCGGCGGGCCGACCAGCAGCACGCCGCGCGGGATCTCCCCGCCGAGGCGCTCGAAGCGCTCCGGCTCGCTGAGGAAGTCCACGACCTCCTCCAATTCACGCTTGGCCCCGGCCTGACCGGCCACATCCTCAAAGGTAGTGGCCTCACTGGTGCGGTCATAGAGCTTGGCCTTGCTCTGCCCGATCTGGAAGATCTGCTGGCCCTGCGCCTGTGACCGCCTGAACAGGAAGAAGAGCAGGCCGAAGATCAGCAGGAAGGGCAGCAGGTTAACGAGCAGGTTGAGGAAGTTGAAGTCGTTTTGCGGCACAACCTCGATGTTCACGTTCTGCGCGTTGAGCTGCTCAAACAGCTCCTCGGTGGAGCCCTCCGGCAGGGTGGTCGCGAATTCGGTGTACTCGGTGGTCTCGCCGTCGGTGTCCTCGGTTTGGGCCGGTTCGCGCAGGGTGCCGGTCGCCTCCTGCCCGGAGACAGTCACCGACTCGACGTTTTCGGCTTCTACCTGGCGGCGGAACTCGCTGTAGATAATGCGCGTTTGCTGGCCGTCGCCCTGTAGGAACTGGAATACCAGCGGCCCAACGATGATCAACAGCAGCGGCAGCCACAGCAAAAGACGCCGTAGTAATCTCCGACGTTGGTCTGGCTGCTGCCCGTTGTTGTTGTCCGGCTGCTGCCCTGCCGGGCGCGGCCTTTGGGGATTGGGTGGTTGCATAGATCTCTCCACATTAGCTCACATCAGTAGGCAGACCATACCCGCGCACCGTTGGAAGTGTCTCTACGTCCTGTTAGAAATGCACAAGAGGCGGGGCGGTGCCCCCCTCAACGCTCTACAGTCAGACACAACGGCAGAGACCTTTGGAGTATGCAGAACTATGGAAAAGCTAAGAACAGCGCTCGCGCTGGTACTCGCCGGCATGCTGGCCGCCTGCACAACCGAACCCCCACCCGCTGAGGGAGTCGGCCTGACCGGTGCCTTTTTGGCCAGTGAGGCCCTTGGCAGCCGCATCGTGTACGCCAATCCGGAGGAACCGGGCGGCGACTCGGTGATTGAGGTCGAGGACATCCTGTTTATGCCGGACGGCACGGTGACCTTCGTCGTTATGCGCGCGGGCAGCCCCTTCGATACCGGTGTGCGCACGGTGGCGGTTGACATTGACAATGTGACCCTGCGCCCCAACCTGACCATCACCCGCCTGCCTGTGCTCGACACAGCACGTGCCATCAACCTCTCCACGTTTGCGCCCGGCCCGCAAGCCGACAGCAGCGCCTATGTCGGCATGCTGCTGGCCAGCCGCTACGGGGACTTCAACCTGATCGATGCCAACGGCGAGGATCTGGGTCAGGTCGACGATCTGGTCATTGACCTCAACACGGATACGGTGACCTATGCCGTCGTGGACCGTCTGGGCACGACGGCGGCCACGCTGATCCCCTGGGACCGCTTCGAGTTCGTGGAGGGCACCGGTTTCGTGGTCAACACGGACGCCAACACTCTCGGCGGCGCGCCGGCTTTCGATGCACGCAGCTTTCCGCAGCCCGCCCTGCCCGGCTGGGATGACGACCAAGCCGCCTACTGGGACAACCGTTAGACAACCAACCCAAACCACGTCAGGATCAGCGGTGCCAACTGCTGATCCTTTTTGATTCCATGGAGGTCCTACTATGATATCGTGGCTCCAACCGCTTATTCTGCTGCCGGGCGTGGCCCTGCTGATCATCTCCACCTCAGCGCGCTACGAACAGCTGCAGGAGGAGATCCACCATCTGCTGATGGAGGCCATGCCGCTGTCGGATATGGTGCTCGAACACCTGGACGACCGGGTCCACTTGTACCGCAACACACTGACCGCGCTGTATCTGTCCGTGGTGCTGTTTGCCTTGGGCAGTTTGCTGGGCGTGCTGACCCTGCCGATGGGCGATGCCGTTTCCGGAACGGTTGCCCTAAGCTTCACCGGGGTCGGCTGCGTGGGGCTGCTGTTTGCCGCCGCGCAGCTGGTGCGTGAGTCCTTCCTGACGACGGAGGTACTACAGGATCACGTCCGGCAGCTCAAGGATCTGCGCGGCGGTTGAAAGCTGCGGCGGCCTGCGACATACTACCGGCATGATCACCTGCCCTGTGTGCGAACAATCCGACCGGGTTGAGGCCGTCGGCGCCATCTACGCGCGCGGCTCGGCGAGCCTGGGCTGGCAGATGCGCCCGCCCTCCCCACCGGAGCCGGCCGTCGAACGGCCCATGCTGGAACCGGACTTCCACCCGGACCGTCCCACGCGGCCGCTGGAAAACCGCTCCTGGCTGGCATTCGCGCTGCGCGGTCTGCTGCCCTTTTTCCTCGTCATGACGGCCTGCATCTTTGCCTTCCGGCTGAGCGTGCAGGAGGCGATCATGAGTGCGCTGTTGGTGTGGGTGCTGCTGATGTTCGTGGTGTCGCCGCTGCTGCTGGTCGCGCTGATCGTGGTGGGCAGCTGGGCGATCCGGTGGATGCGGCTGCATCTGTTCGGCCCGACGTACAGCGAGCGCCTGGAGGCCATCGCGCAGATGAAACGCGAGAACGAACGCCGCCGGGCGGAAAACGCCCGTCAGCGCGCGGACTATGAGCGGCGGCTGGCCGCCTATCAGGCGGTGTTCGACGCGTGGCATGCGCTGCATTACTGCCACCGCGATCAGGTCGTCTTCCATGCGGAGACGGGCCGCACCGCGCCGCCGGAGGAGTTCCGCAGGGTCTTTCTGCACAATGCCTGAGCCGCTGCTGCACATCAGCGATCTGCATACACGCTACGGGGCCACGCCGGTGCTGCGCGGGGCCAGCCTGAGCCTCGCCTCCGGCGAAGCCCTCGCCCTGACCGGCCCAAGCGGCAGCGGCAAGTCCACGCTGGCCCTGGCGATTCTGCGTCTGCTGCCCCCCGGCGGCGCGATCACACACGGCGCGATCCGTTTTGGCGGTGCGAACCTGCTCGGTCTGCCGCCCGGCCAGATGAACCGGGTGCGCGGCACCGGCATCGGCATGATCTTCCAGCAGCCGCGCCCCTCACTGACGCCCGTGCGCACGGTCGGCTCGCAGCTGATCGAGGTGCTGCGTGTCCACCGGGGCCTTGACCGGCCGGCGGCGCAGCGTGAGGCGGCGGCCTGGTTCGAGCGGGTGGGGCTTTCCGGCCTGCTGGATCGCTATCCGGGCGAGCTTTCCGGCGGGCAGGCACAGCGCGCCGCGCTGGCTGTCGCACTGGCCCCCGGCCCGGATCTGCTCATCGCGGACGAGCCGACCAGCAGCCTCGATACCGACACCGAAGCGCGCATCCTGGACCTGATCGCGGATCTGCAGCGGGAGACAGCCACCGCCGTGCTGCTGATCACCCACGATGCCC
>JAADYX010000254.1 GCA_010092885.1 Chloroflexota bacterium
TCACTCAGGAGGGCCGCACTGATATCCAAGGCTGCCATCAGGTGCGGGTCGGGGTCATTGTCGATCTCGGCGGCCAGGGCGCCGGTCAGGTCAACCGGTTGGAATGGCATGAACTGACTGTTGAGCGAACTCTCATCGCGGCGCAGTTCAACGCAGTCGCCGGCCAGTTCAAGCCGCGGCATGACGTAAGGTGGCTCTGCCCCGGCCTGGATATAAATGCCCTGAAGCGACCCGGGCTCGCTGCCATTGGCCGCCACCGGCAGGAGTTCAGCTTTCAGATCGTGGAGCGCCGGACCGGCCCGCCAACGGGTCAGCAGTCCGCCGCTGGCAGTGCGTTCGGCAGTGTTCAGGGTCCAGTCGAGGCGGCTGGCCAACCAGCTGAGCAGCAGGAGAGCCCGGACCTGCGCGCCCTGCGCATGGTGAATGTCCACACTGTTGATGTGCGCCAGCGCACTCGCCCCGTGGGCATCCCACAGACGGGCCAGCAGCTGCCGCCACGGTGCCAGCCGGTTCCAATTGAGGTCACTGCGCGGCGTGGCTGCCATCTGGGCAAGGACGGGCAGCACGCCCGGATACTGGTGCGAGTCGACCAGCAGCCGGTCGGCTTCTGGCAGCAGGTGTCTCAGCAGATGATCCTCACGGTCAAGCGGCAGCCCCCACCACACAAAAACAGGCAGTGATGGGGCCAACAACCCGATGATCGTGCTGTGGAGTTCCTTGTAGGTATCGCCGCCCGCCTCCAGGGTAATGAGCTCGCCACATACCTGTCTGCGCCCATCCACACGACAGAAGGCCATCGCCTCAGCCCGAACATCCGGCTCAGCGTCTGGCTCAACCAGGACCAGGATCACGCGACCGGGGCGCTCCGTCGTGATACCGACCATACGGTTGGCCAGCGCGTTGGCCTCTTGGGGGAGGCTGTGGGCGACAATCACCAGATTGTGCGTCTGGGCCTTGATCACCGATTCCTCGCTCATTGCCTCGGCCGCCCAGATCTCGCGCAGGCGCGCGCGCACGGCTTTCACATGGGGTTCGAGTACTGCTGTCATGTTTCCTCCTAAACGCGGTACCAGTGACGGCCGTCTTCGTTCAGCAGCCTGTCGGCACCTTCAGGGCCCCAGGTGCCCGCTTCATACGTCTGTAGGGCGGGGCCATCACCATTGTGCCAAGCCTCGATCACAGGGTCGACAAATGCCCACGCCAGTTCGATCTCATCGCTGCGCGCGAACAGGGTGGCATCGCCGAGCATGGCATCGAGAAGCAGACGTTCGTAGGCTTCCGGCGGGCTTGAAATGCCGAACGATGCCCCGTAGTCAAAGTCCATGGTGACGCGGCGGCGGCGAATACCCTGCCCCGGCTGCTTGGCCTCAAAGCGCAGTGCAATGCCTTCGTTCGGCTGGATGCGCATAGTAAGCACGTTAGCATGCATATCGCCGTTGGTCCCGGCAAAGAGCAAATGCGGCGGGCGTTTGAATACGACCGAAATCGCGGTGGACTTCGTCACCAGCCGTTTGCCCGACCGCACATAGAACGGCACGCCCTGCCACCGCCAATTGTCTATCATCCAGCGCATGGCGGCGAATGTTGCCGTCTCGGAGCTGTCAGGCACATCCTCCTCAGCCAAGTAGGCGGGGACCTGCTCACCGTTGAGACTGCCGGTGCCATATTGGGCGCGGACTGTCTCGGTCAGGATATTGTCATCATGCAGCGGGTGCAGCGCCCGCAGGACCTTGACTTTCTCATTGCGGATGGACTCATCATCGAAGGCAACAGGGGCCTCCATAGCGGTGAGGGTCAGCAGCTGGAGGATGTGATTCTGGAACATATCACGCACAACACCGGAGTCGTGATAGTATTCGCCGCGGCCCCCTACCCCCACGGACTCGGCCACGGTGATCTGAACGTGGTCCACATATTGACGATTCCACAGCGGTTCGAAAATCGCGTTGGCGAAGCGCAGCACAAGGATGTTCTGCACAGTCTCCTTGCCGAGGTAGTGGTCAATGCGATAGATCTGATCCTCGGCGAAGATGTCATGCACGAAGTCGTTTAGGCGGCGTGCACTCTCGAGGTCGTGGCCAAACGGCTTCTCAATGATGATGCGCCGCCAACCGCCCGCCTGCCCGGCAGCGATGCCCGCCTCACCCATGTGCCCGATGATCGTATCATAGAATCCGGGCGGCGCAGCCAGATAGTAAAGCCGGTTGTCGGGCATATCACGCTCTTCAGCCAGCTCCTTGAGGCGCTCATCCAGACGGGTGTAGCCTTCCGGCTCATCAAAGTTGCTCTGCACATATGTCAGGTTTGCGGCGAAAGTCTCCCACAGGTTCGCGTTGTCTCCCGGCCGGTGGCGCCCGTGTTCAGAGACAGCCTCCTTCATCTGTTCGCGCAGATAGTCATCTGACCAGTCGCGACGAGCAAACCCCACAATATTGTACACAGGCGGTAGATGCCCTTCATGCGCCAGGCTGAACAGGCCGGGCACCAGTTTGCGGGCGGCCAGGTCACCCGTCACGCCGAGGATCACGATAGACACCGGATCGGGCACCAGCCCCATCCGTCCGTTGCCGCGCAGTGGATTATCACTCATGGCGGGTCTCTCCAGTGCTGCGATACCGCTCCTCGAGTGCGAGGACCTTTTTCAGGCGGCGCACATAGCGCTCCGTTGAGTCGTCGAAGGTGGCACCTAGAAAAGCGCCGATCAGGCTGCGCGCGGACTCCACACCGATCACCCGCGAGCCGAGAGTCAGCACGTTCATGTCGTCATGCGTAACGCCCTGTGCTGCCGAGTAGGTATCGTGTGCCAGACCAGCACGCACGCCCGGGACTTTGTTGGCGGCAATGCTCGCGCCGATCCCGCTGCCGCAAATCAGGATGCCACGCTCGGCTTCACCGCTAGCCACCGCTTCCCCGACTTTCTGTGCGAAGTCGGGGTAGTCGACGGAGTCTGTGCTGTCGGTACCGACATCGAGCACAGTGTATCCCATCTGCTCAACATAGCCTTTCATCTCTTCTTTGAGCTCGTACCCGGCGTGGTCGGCACCTAGAACGATACGCATCACTCGCCCTCCGCCAGCAGCGCCTTGGCCCGGGCCACCACATTGTCAACGTTGAAGCCCATTTCCTTCATGACCGTTTCACCCGGGGCGGAAGCGCCAAAGCGGTCCAGACCGATGACAGCACCCTTCGGGCCGACGTATTTATGCCAGCCCATCGGTGACGCGGCTTCGACGGCCAACCGGGCCTCCACATCAGGTGGCAGCACGCTCTCGCGATAGTCGGCGGGCTGCGCGTCAAACAACTCCCAACTTGGCATCGACACAACCCGCGCCGCGATATTCTCGTCAGCCAGCGCATGGGCGGCATCCAGCGCAAGTGCCACCTCGGAGCCTGTCGCAATCAGGATGAGATCAGGTGTGCCAGCCGTATCTTTAAGCACATAAGCTCCCTTCGCGACCTCGGCAGCCGGTGCGAGCTCGCTGCGGTCAAAGATGGGCAGTTTCTGCCGGGTCAGCACGAGCACAGAGGGACCCTCGTGGTTCAGGATGGCCTGCCGCCATGCTTCTACCGTTTCATTGGCATCGGCGGGGCGCAGCATCAGAATCCCCGGTATGGCGCGGAGTGTAGCCAAATGCTCGACGGGTTGGTGGGTCGGACCATCCTCGCCGAGGCCGATGCTGTCGTGCGTGTAAACCACGATGATCTGTTGTTCCGACAGGCTGGCGAGCCGCACCGGGGGGCGCATGTAGTCCAGGAACGCGAGGAACGTGGCCGCATACGGCAGCACGCCGCCATGGTGCGACATACCGAGCACAATCGAGCCCATGGCATGCTCACGTACGCCAAACTGAATGTTGTGCCCGCCCTTGTCCAGCCCGAAGACGCCCGTATCGTCCAGCCAGGTTTTGGTGCTCGGGGCCAGATCGCCGGATCCGCCGATCAGTTCCGGCAGGTGGGGGAAGATGGCATTCAGCACGGTGCCGCTGGCATTGCGGGTCGCCATCGGGCCGTCTTCCGGTGAAAAGGCGGGCAGCGCGTCCTCCCAGCCGTCCGGCAGTTCCCCGGCGATGCGCCGATCAAGCTCCGCAGCTTGATCGGGATGGGCATCGCGGTAGGCGGCGAGGCGCTCATTCCACTCGTCCTCCCACTGCTGCCCACGCTCAACGGCCTCGCGGAAGTGCGCCAGCACCTCATCCGGGATGAGGAACTGTTCCTCCGGCCATCCGAGGTTCTCGCGGGTCAGGGCGACCTCTTCTTCACCCAGCGGTGAACCGTGCGCGGATCCGGTCCCGGCTTTATTCGGGCTGCCGTAGCCGATGGTCGTTATGCAGATAATGAGCGAGGGGCGGTCGGCTACGGCCTGTGCCTCACGGATGGCGAGGTCAACAGCCTGCACATCGTTGCCGTCAATTGGGCCGACGACGTGCCACCCATAGGCCTCAAAGCGCGCGCCGACATCCTCGCGGAAGGCCGGGTCCGTGTCGCCCTCAATGCTGATGTCGTTTTTGTCGTAAAGGTAGATCATCTTGCCCAGACCGAGGGTACCGGCCAGCGAAGCCGCCTCCGCTGCGACGCCCTCCATCAGGTCGCCATCGCTGACGATGGCATAGGTGTGATGGTCGATGATCGCGTGGTCGTCGGTGTTGAACACGTCGGCGAGATGTTTTTCAGCCATGGCCACGCCGACTCCGTTGGCAAATCCCTGACCGAGCGGTCCCGTGGTCACCTCCACGCCGGGCGTCAGGAAGGATTCGGGATGGCCGGGGGTCCGGCTGCCCCATTGGCGGAACTGCTTGATCTCTTCCATGGGCAGGTCGTAACCTGTGAGGTGCAGCAGAGCGTACAACAGCATCGAGCCGTGCCCGGCGGATAGAATGAAACGGTCGCGGTTGAACCAGTTCGGATTGGTCGGGTTGAAGCGCAGATGGCGCATCCACAGGGTGTACGCCATAACAGCCGCGCCCATCGGCAGGCCCGGATGGCCTGAATTGGCTTTCTGCACGGCGTCAACAGCCAGGAAGCGAATGGTATTGATGCTGCGTTCAGTGAGTTCCTTAGAGGGTGTGGCTTGCATGCTTGCTCCTCATAGCGTGGTGTTGGGTTCATTAGGTAGACGTGTGAGGCGACCCCATCTTACACTGTGATTGTAGCGGATCAGCGCGGACCATCCATTACCGATTCGACCAGTCTTTGCACGCTAAAGGTGATCATATCAAACGCTGTGCGGGCTGTATGGGTTGTGAGCATGCGTCCGGCGAAGAACCGTGCATTCTGGTAGATGATCTCCAACGCGGCGGTGAAGACCTCGCTTTCCGGCGGGAGGGCACACAGCTGCCGCATCAGGGCGCTGTTCACATTGACGTGCAGGGTGCCGCGCGTGGTGCGCTGGTCCGGGTCACGCAGGCGGATGTACTCCTCCAGAAAGCCAGCCACCGGGCCGGTGACCTCGCCGCTTTGCAGTGCGGACCGTGCCCGCGCGACGTCATCGCTGCCGGGTGGAAACACGAGGATGGCCGGTATCGCCGCGGGCTCAAAGCTCACCAACCGGGTTTGGATGTTCTGGTCGGCGAAGTACCGGCGGATATTCTCCCACGCTGCATCCGTTTCACCCGGGTCATGGAACAGGTAGTCGGAGCCCGGTTCCAGCTGGCGGACCTGCACGCCGGGGCGGATGCGCTCGTAGAGCATCAGGAAGTCCTCCTCAGCAAAGCGGCTGGCATCGATCACAGGCAGGCCGCTGGCCTCGTAGAGCATCTTCTCTTGGGTGGCACTCCCGCCATCGCTGAAGTAATAAACCACCCCGTCGGCGAGGTCGAGGTACTCCGGCAGGGTGAGCCTGCCGCGGCTGGTCTCAAAGGTGACGATATCGCACACAGCGTCGAAAAAGGCCCGGCTTTCCAACGCCCACGCCTTAATCAGATCGTTGTGCTCCAACACGATGCTGCGCCACACGGCGGGCTGCTCAGCAGCGAGGGTTTCGAAGTGGACGAGAATCTGCCGTTCTATGGCACGCTGCACTCGGTAAAACGCTTCATCACGGCGCACCTGCTCGCGTGAAGCCGTCGGGTTGAGCGCCGGTGACTCCACTACGGCGCGCACGAACTTCGCCCAGCGGGGCAGCAGGCCTGTTTCCTCCGCTGTGATGAACATGCGCCGGATGTAAACGGCAGCGTCGCCGAACTCGTTGATCGACAGCACACCGCCCGCGGGCACATAGACCACCCCGCTGAGGGGCACCCCATCGGAGCGCAGGGGCAGCACGGAAAGCGGCACCTCGCCTGTCTGGTCGACAATGTACTGCCGGTAGGCCTCCACATCGGAAGGTTGGTGCCACGGCGCATGCAGCCGGTTAATGCGGTCACTGCCGATGAAGACCGGCACCGGCAGGAAGTCAGCGTAGCGGCGGATGAGATCGGCGAGCAGCGCGCGGTTGAGTAGAAACTCGCCTTCCGCCTTCAGGTGGAGAGTCAGGGTGGAGCCAGTGCTGTCACGTTGGGCGGGTTCCAGTGAAAAGCGCCCGTCACCGGCTGACTGCCACTGCCACACATCGTCCGATTGATAGCTGCGCGTGACCAAAGTCAGGCGGTCGGCGACGATGAATCCGGAGAGAATTCCGAGACCAAAACTGCCGATCAGTGTTTGATCTTGATGGCGGGCCCGCATGTCGCCCGTGTAACTGCGCCCCAGCGTGGCCAGATAGTCCATGATCTCGTCATGTGTGAGGCCAGAGCCATTGTCGGATACACTCAGGGTGCGCTCGCCAAGGTGGATCACGATGCGCGGGTCGCCCTGCCACCCGCTCTCGATCTGACGGCGCCGGATGGAGTCGACTGCGTTCTGTAGGATTTCGCGAACTGCGATGTGCGGGTTAGAATACAAATGCTCACTGAGGAGCTTGAGGATGCCCGGCAGGTGGAGCTGGATGTTATGTTCGCTCATTGCCGTTCTTGATTCATGACAAATCGATGGATACCCAACATATGACTACGCGAGAAGCTATCATTGACGCCGCGGTGCTCCTGTTCAACGAGAAGGGGTATCATGCGACCTCCATGCGTGCCATCGCCGAACAGGTGGAGATCGAAAAGCCGAGCCTCTACCATCACTTCAACAGCAAGGAAGATATTCTGCTGGCCATCCTGGAGATCGGGATGACACATCTGATCAAGGAATTGGAGCGCATTGTCGCGCTGGAGATCGACCCTATCAGTAAGCTGCGGCGCGCCATTGGGGCCCATGCCCGCATCATCGCTGAGAACCCACAGGGGGCGGCTGTCTTCCTGCGGGAAGACCGGGGCCTGAGCGACTCCTATCTGCGCGAGTATGTGCTCAAGCGCGATCACTTCGAGAGCCTGTTCCGCAAGATCCTCATCCAAGGCATTGAGGAAGGCTGTTTCCGAGCGGTTGATGTCACGATTGCCGTGCAGGCCGTGCTGGGTATGGTCAACTGGATGACGCGCTGGTATCGTCCGGATGGACGGCTGAGCGCGGGCGAGATCGCGGACCACTTCACCGATCTGTTCCTCACTGGGCTGTTCCAGCCGAGCTCAACGTGAGCCAACCACGACCGTGAAGTCGCCTTTCAATTTCAACGAGTCGTCGGCTTTGCCCTTTACCGTCAGTTTGCCGTGGACGAGGTTTTCGCCGTCAACAGTTTCTTTGCCTGTAACACGCCCGCGGCAGACAAGCTCCTCACCGGGGTGTGAGGTGTCACTGAAGCGGACCTTCAGGCGGCGGACGGCCCCCACGCCGGCCCAATCGGTGAGCATTGTGGTGGCGTAGGCCATCACGAGCATACCGTGCGCGATCACCCCGTCCAACCCGACGAACTGTGCCACACGCGGCACCACATGGATCGGGTTGAAATCCCCAGAAGCCCCCGCATAACGCACAAATTGCAGCTCAGTGAGCGGGCCACGTTCGAGCTCTGGCAGCTCGGTGCCTTTGTCTATGGAGTCAAAATCGAGGGTCATCTCAGCCTCCCCGTACCACGATGGTCGAGCGCCCGGTCACAACCGGTGAGCCATGCTGGTTGGCAAACGCCGTCTCAAATATCACAAAGGTGAGTTCACCGCTGCGGCCCTTGCGTTCGTAGATATCGGCGACATGCGTACGGCCCGTGATCGTATCACCGACGTAGAACGGCTCGTGGAACTCATATTCCTGTTCGGCGTGCAGTACGGACCAGATGTCAACCCCGATCTGTTGAAGCGCACTTTCCAGACCCTCGCCGCCCCAAAACGAGACCACCGTGATGATGGTCGGCGGGAGGGGAGCGCCCTCTTGCAGATAGGCGGGGCTGCTTTCCCCGATAGCGATGAGGAACTCATCGCGCTTGTTGCGGTCGAATGTGTAGGTGATGGGGTCGAACGTTTTGCCCTTATGGGCAGGGTCAACCATGGTTGGCCTTTCTGGGTGGGTTCAGGCGAAACGGGCGTCGTATGCCTCGATGAGCGTATCAAGCTCTGAAAGCATACAGTGTGCATCACAGCAGACCAGATCGGTCATGTGGTCGTCCATGCAGAGCATGCCCGCGCTTACGTCGAAGGATACATCACAATTCAACGTAAGGCACACGGTGGCCGAATCCTCAGGGGCGACCTGCGTAAGGAACGCACGCAGACCAGTCAGGGCTGCATCGGGGATGTCTTCCCCTTCGATAGCATTGCGCAGTTTGGCCCAGCACGTCAGGAACTCGCTGTCCGTGCTGACAGGCTCATAGTCACGACGGGCATACTCCACAAGGGAGGGTCGATGCTCGGCGTCGCGCTGACCAAAAGACAGTAAACGTTGCAAAGTCACAAGCAAACTCATCGTAATAACCTCCGCTCTCCAGGGAGATTATACAAACCTTCTACAAAAATGCAGCCCCCCA
>JAADYX010000255.1 GCA_010092885.1 Chloroflexota bacterium
ACCAGATGCTGCGCGGCCCGGACCCGGGCACAGCGCTGATACTGGCTTCAACGCTGGTTCGCATGGATGACGAACTCTGGCACGTTGTTGAAACAGCACCTTACCGGCAGCGTGAGGAATTGGCGAACACAGGTTGGGTGCGCCACACACTGGAGTCAGTGGTCTGGGCACTGACCACCACGGACTCGTTTGAGGAGGCGGTTGTTCAGGCCGTCAACCTCGGTGGGGATGCCGATACATCTGGCTCTGTCGCTGGGGCGATGGCAGGCGCCTATTACGGTCTCAGTGGCATTCCACAGCGCTGGCAGGATGCACTGCGCGGCGAATGGCCGTTAGGCAGCGGACGCATCTGGCAGGTTAACGACTTTATCGCGCTGGCCGACCGGCTCAGCGACTCGTGAGTATTGGAGGAGATATGATCGCTGTGATCGACTACGGCGCGGGCAATCTGCGAAGCGTGGTAAACACCTTTACCCACCTTGGGGCCGACCCCGCTGTCACGGACAATCCGGCGGAGCTGGCGCGTGCCAGCAAGATCGTGCTGCCCGGTGTGGGAGCATTCGGTGCAGGCATGCAGGCGCTGCGCGCCGGGGGTTTTGAGGAACCCATTAAGGAGGCGGTGCATATGGGAACGCCTCTATTGGGCATCTGTTTGGGGTTGCAGTATCTGTTTGAGGAAAGCGATGAGATGGGTCTCCATAAAGGGCTGGGCCTGCTGCCTGGCCGGGTGACGCGCTTCCCGGAAAGCGGCATCAAGATACCCCATATGGGCTGGAACCAGCTCGATATGCGCCGCCAGAGTCCGATCACGGACGGGGTTCCAGAAGGGGGCTATGCGTATTTTGTGCATTCCTACTATGTGCAGGCTGCCGAGGCCTCGGACATCATCGCAACGACGTGCTACGGTATTGATTTTGTTTCGATTGCCGGTCGGGACAACGTCTTTGGGGTGCAGTTTCATCCAGAGAAGAGCCAGGGTGTGGGCATGCGTATCATCCAGAACTTCATCGAACTATGATCATCTATCCCGCGATTGACATTCGTGATGGCAGAGTCGTGCGGCTGTTTCAAGGCGATCCCGCTCAACAAACCGTACATGCCGACGATCCGGCGGCCACAGCAGCACGCTGGGTCGAGGCAGGTGCATCATGGCTGCATGTGGTCAATCTGGATGGGGCCTTGGGTGAGGCCAACCCTATCACCGAACTGCTGGGTGAAATCGCCGCGCTGGGAGTGCCGGTTCAGTTTGGCGGTGGGCTGCGTTCAGCTGAACATGTTGAGCATGCGCTCAACGCCGGTGCAGCGCGTGTTGTTATTGGGACGTTGGCGGTCAGGCAGCCGGAAGCCGTCGCCGAACTCATCGCCGCTCACGGTCCGGATGCGATCGCTGTGGCCCTCGATGCCCGTGATGGCCGGATCGCGACCGAAGGTTGGCAGAACACCAGTGAGGCAACTCCTGTCGAACTGGGCGGGTACTTCGCACAGGCTGGATTGGTGCATGCACTGTACACCGATATCAGCCGGGACGGTGCACTGACCGGGGTCAATGTGCAGGCAACGGTTGATATCGCTGAGCAGACGGGTTTACGGGTGATCGCCTCGGGTGGGGTGGCCTCCCTGCAGGATATCCACGCGCTGCGGCAGGCTGGTGTTGCCGGTGTTGTGATTGGGAAGGCACTCTACACCGGGGCGTTTACGCTTCAACAGGCCCTTGCGGCGGCGGGAGAAACAGCATGATCGCACCACAGGAGCTGATGCAGACTCTCATACGGCTGGATACCACTAACCCACCCGGCAACGAGATCCTCTGCATCCAGTACATTGACAGCTTGTTGAACGAGGCGGGCATCAGCACGACCATTCTGGCTCGTGACCCCAACCGCCCAAACCTCATTGCCCGGCTGACCGGGCGCGGGGATGCGCCACCGCTTTTGCTTTATGGCCATGTGGATGTGGTCACAACGGTGGATCAAGAATGGACATATCCGCCTTTTGAAGCACGCGAGGTTGACGGGTTCATCTGGGGGCGCGGCACCCTCGACATGAAAGGGCCGCTCACCATGCTGATTGCAGCCTTCCTGAAGGCAGCTCGGATCGATCTGCCCGGCAATGTGATCCTGTGTGTGGTCAGCGATGAGGAAGCAGGCGGCAACTACGGAGCCCGTTTCCTGGTGGAACAGCACCCAGAACAGTTCGATGGTGTCCGTTTCGCACTGGGTGAGTTCGGTGGGTTCACGTTGTATTTCAACGGGGGCCGCTTCTACCCGATCATGATCGGCGAGAAGCTTTCCTGCGCGACACGTGCAACCCTCCGCGGTACAGGGGGGCATGCTGCTTTCCCTGTACGCGGCAGCGCCATGGGTGATCTGGGTCGTGTGCTGGATGTGCTGGATCGCAAACGCCTTCCCGTCCATGTGACGCCGTACACACGCATCATGCTTGAGGCGCTCGCCGCTGAACTCAGCTTCCCGGCGAATGCGATGATGCGCGGCCTTCTCAACCCGATGCTGACCGATCGCATCCTCGACCTGTTGGGTGAGAGCGGCATGCTGTTTGACAATTTGCTGCACAATACCGTCAGCCCGACGATGGTTCGGGCCAGCGAGGTGATCAATGTAATCCCCGGGGTTGTGGAGGTGGGGCTTGATATCCGCTTGCTGCCTGGTTTCAAGCCAGACGACGCGTACAGGGAGATCCGTGCGCTGCTGCCAAAGGGATTGGATATCGAGTTTGAAGTAGTAGAGCACGCGCCCGGGCCGGACAAGCCGGATATGGGACTGTACAATACACTCGCTGACATCATGCGAAACGCCGATCCAGAAGGTGTGCCAGTCCCCTATATGGTAGGCGGCGTGACGGATGCCAGGTTCTTCTCACAGTTGGGCATTCAAACATATGGATTCACGCCCATGCAGCTGCCACCCGATGTCAACCTCGCGCGCGCTATTCATGCCGCTGACGAACGTATTCCTGTGGGTGCTGTCGAATTCGGAACCGAACGCGTTTTCGAGGCCTTGCAGCGTTTTGGAGAAGCCAATGCTTGCTAAACGCATTATCCCCTGTTTGGATGTACACAACGGGCGCACCGTGAAGGGTATCAATTTCGTTGATATCCGTGATGCCGGCGATCCGGTTGAACATGCCATGTACTACGATCAGCACGGTGCCGACGAACTGATCTTTCTGGATATCAGCGCAACCCATGAGGGGCGCGCAACCACGCTGGATATGGTCCGGCAGGTCGCTGACTCGATCTTCATCCCATTCGGAGTGGGCGGGGGCATTCGCTCCGTGGACGATATGCGCCAGACGTTGCTGGCCGGTGCCGACAAGACCGCGATCAACAGTGCGGCTGTTCGTGATCCGGGTCTGATCACGGAGGGGGCGACCAGATTCGGCAGCCAGTGTATTGTGGTGGCCATTGATGCCCGCTGGAATGACTCCTTCTGGGAGGTGGTTATCAGCGGTGGGCGTACACCTACCGGCAAAGATGCAACTGTCTGGGCCAAAGAAGCCGCAGATCGCGGTGCGGGAGAGATCCTATTGACCAGCATGGACCGCGATGGCACGAAAGCCGGATATGATATCCCGCTGACCAAGGCTATTGCCGGGGCCGTGAATATCCCCGTGATTGCCTCGGGCGGCGCGGGTGAAAAGGCACACTTCCGCGAGGCGTTGACCACTGCCAACGCCGATGCTGCATTGGCGGCGAGCCTGTTTCACTTCAGGGAGCTGTCCATCGCGGAAGTGAAGGATTATCTCAGCGCTGAGGGGGTGCCTGTGCGACCGATGCAGGAGGTTCACCTTGATTGAGATCAAATGGGATGCGCGCGGGCTCGTCCCGACCGTGGTGCAGGATGCCCACACACATCAGGTGCTGATGGTCGCTTACATGAACGCCGAGGCCCTCCGATTGACCAAAGAAACCGGCGAGGCGCACTTCTGGAGCCGGAGCCGCGAGGAGCTGTGGCATAAGGGTGCAACCAGCGGCAACATACAGCGCGTGGTCGAAATCCGTGTGGACTGCGATGAGGATACCCTCTTGCTGTTGGTCGAGCCGGACGGACCTGCCTGCCATACGGGTGAGGTCTCCTGTTTCTACCGCACAGTTGAGGGAGAACATGTATGAATACCATCGAGATGCTGTTTGCGGTCATCCGGGACAGGCAGACCGATCCGCAGCCTAATTCATATACCAACCGGCTGCTTGATGCGGGCGAGGCGAAGATCGTCCAGAAGATCGGTGAAGAGGCCGTCGAGGTGATTATCGCAGCGGGCTATGAGGACAACGACCGGCTGGTCAACGAAATGGCTGATCTGACCTATCACTGTTTGGTGCTGTTGGCTGCACGCGGCCTCTCACCGGCGGATATTGCTCAAGAACTGGAAAGGCGTCATGCGGGATGAGGGCTTTACTCAGTGTGTTCGACAAAACCGGTCTGCTCGAGTTTGCTAAAGCCTTGCACGAACAAGGGGTCGATCTGGTTGCCAGCGGTGGCACAGGGCGCGTACTGCGCGACGCGGGTCTGTCGGTGACCACGGTCGAGGATCTGACCGGGCTGCCGAGCGTGCTTGGCGGACGGGTCAAGACGCTGCACCCGGCCATCCACGGCGGAATCCTTGCCCGGGAAGCGGATGCTGATGAGCTGGCAGAGCATGGATGGCAGCCTATTGAGCTGGTGGTGGTGAATCTTTACCCCTTTGTACAGACCGTCGCTCGGGAAGGGGTTACACAGGCCGAAGCCATTGAACAGATCGACATCGGTGGTGTGGCACTGATCCGGGCGGCTGCCAAGAACTTCGAACGTGTAACGATTGTCACCAACCCCGAGGACTATGACCAGGTGCTCGCTGAGATCACGGTGGAGGGCAGTACCAGCCAGGGAACACGCCTCGCGCTGGCCCGAAAAGCCTTCGCACTGACCGCTGCCTATGATGTTGCCATCGCTGACTTTCTTATCGGGCACCAGGAGGGTCTGCCCGAGGCGCTGTCCCTGACCCTGCCACAGACCATGACCCTGCGCTATGGTGAAAACCCGCATCAGGCTGGTGCGTTGTATGGCCTGCCAGGGGTCGGTCCATTGGGGGGTGAACAGCTACAGGGCAAGGCTTTGAGCTACAACAACCTGCTGGATATAGATGCTGCCTGGGCTGCCGCTGAGGACTTCCGCGAACCCGCTGTTGTGATCGTCAAACACCTCAGCCCGACGGGCATCGCAGTCGGTGACGATCTGCCCCAGGTATTTCAGGCTGCACTCGCCTCTGATCCGGTATCAGCTTTTGGCGGAGTGATCGCCTGCAACAGGACTGTTGAGGCGGCTATGGTTGAAGCATTCGGCGATCTCTTCATCGAAGGTGTGGCGGCCCCCGATTTCAGTGAGGAGGCGCTGGCTCTGCTTGCCAAACGCAAGAACTGCCGTGTGCTGCGTATGGCCGATCTGCCCGCGGCTGGTTACGGGCTGCGCTCTGTGCGCGGCGGTGTACTCGCACAGTCCCCAGATAGTGACCCCCCTGCCGATTGGCAGGTCGTCACGAAGCGCCAGCCAACCGGCGAGGAGATGCGTGCGATGCGCTTTGCCTGGCAGGCGGTCAAGCATGTGAAGAGCAATGCTATTGTATTCGCCAAGGGCGAGGCCACTGTTGGCATTGGCGGTGGGCTGCCCAGCCGTGTAGACGCTGTCCGGTTGGCGGCAGCCAAAGCGGGTGAAAACGCCACAGGGGCGAGCATGGCCTCAGATGCCTTCTTCCCTTTCCCTGATGGGCTCGAAGTCGCGGCGGAGGCTGGCGTGACGGCGGTTGTGCAGCCAGGCGGCTCGATCCGCGATGAACAGGTCATCACGGCGGCTGACAGGCTCGGGGTGGCCATGTGCTTCACCGGAGTTCGTCACTTCCGTCACTAAACAGGGTATAATAGTGATCTCTGCCTGACAACCTGATTGGACTGCCTGTATGGAGAGACACAGCCTCTTCCTATTCGATGTTGATGGCGTCTTGATTTACCCGAAGGGCTACAAAGAAGCGCTGATCGCAGCAGTCAACAATGTGGCTGCTCAAATGGATCAGGACCCCATCAACCTGACCTATGAGGAGATCGCCGTATTTGAAGCGTGTGGTCTGACCAACGAATGGGAATCGCTTGCGATGTGTGCCGGACTCATGCTGGTGAACGCACTTCAAGCCTATCCCGACCAGATCCGCAACACGTTCGCGCTTACTGTGGAGGCCCTGCAGCGGCAGCATATTACACTTAAACGCCCGGACTTTGTAGGGTTCGCACGGCAAGTCAGAGAGAACAACGCTGAGGGCATGCATCTGGCGCACACGGTGCGGGACATGTTGATCGCCCGGTCACCTTCGCCCGTGCATCCTATCTTGCATGAACTGTTCGACGATGTGTACGGTATCCATGCCCCGATGACGCGCCTCTTCCAGCACTATACGCTGGGCAGCGAGCGGTTTGAAGAGACCTACGGCACACAATCGGACTTCAAGGTGGCCAGCTTCCTGCTGCTGCATGATATTCCTCATATCCAATCCGGTGTGCTGGAAGAGTTCCTCAATCGCGACTTTGATGTCTCTATCTACACAACGCGCCCCAGCCAGCCGCCGGTTGATCTGACCCCTTCGGCGCGTGAACGACTGGATACTGCCAATTACCCGCCTGAGGGGGATCTTGCGGCCGGGCTGCTCGGCGTGTTGGATAAAGTTCCGCTGATCGCGGGAGGGCGCATCATGTGGATCGCAGCCCAGCACAAGCGTGATGTGGCTGAATTCCTCAAACCCTCGCCCATACAGGCGCTTGCGGCTATTGGTGCGGCACTTTCAGCACAGGAGACCGCCGCGTTGGAAGCAGCCGTCGCTTTTTACGATAAGGGTGAAATCAACTGGCCATTGGACCAACTGCGTGACCAGCCGACACATATCATTGTCTTTGAAGATTCAGTTGGTGGTATCCGTGCCGTACAGAGCGCGGTGGACCTTCTGCGGAAGGCAGGGCTTGATGTGACCGCTCAGAGCATTGGGGTGGCGCCCGAACAGGCCAAGCGCGAAGCATTGGCCGTTGTTGCTGACTATGTGACCGATGACATCAATCTCGCATTGAGCCCCTACCTGAACTGAGGTCCTGTTGAAAATCGGCGCAATCCGGCCTACAATGGGCCTATAGATACCAAAGGCGATGATGGAGCCAGTAGGTGTGGAGTGCCCATCCCAGCAAACCCGGGTTGATGCGAGCCGGGTATGGTCTCACACACGAAGATCCCTCCGGAGCCGTGCACTGAACGGCAGCCCGCTCAGTAGGTGCCACCGGGGCTGATACCCCGTTACCAACGACCCAGATAGAGTGCCCGGCCAATGCCGGGAACGAGGGTGGTACCGCGGGACACACATGCTCTCGCCCCTTGGTGGGGTGCGGGCATTTTTGTTGGAAGGCGAGCTTATGACGGACCTGCTTTATATGACGGACAGCATGCTCAAAACGTTCTCAGCGCAGATCACGGTGGTGGATGAAGCCGCCGGGGGTGTTGTGTTGGATCGCACGGCCTTTTACCCGGGCGGCGGCGGCCAACCCTATGATATGGGCACGCTCACCGTCGATGGAACGCCATTCAGTGTGGAGCGCATCAAACGGATTAACGGCCAGATCGTACATGTGCTGGCCGGTGATCAGCTGCCTTCAGTCGGTGCGCCCGTGGAGGGCACTGTGGACTGGGATCGCCGTTACAAGCTTATGCGGACGCATACAGCGCTGCACATCTTATGCGGTGTTGTATGGCGAGACTACGGTGCTCAGGTCACCGGTGGGAATATGGAACCCCTCAGCGGACGGATGGACTTCGAATTCGAGACCATGCACGCCGATCTCGTTGCGGAGATCGAAGCACACATCAATGCTGAAGTCGAGGCGGATAGGGACGTACGCGTTGCTATCCTGCCGCGTGAGGAGGCATTCCAGATCCCCGACTTGATACGCACCAAGATCAACCTGCTGCCGGAGCACATCACTGAAGTGCGGACCGTGGAGATCGTCGGGCTGGACCTGCAGGCTGACGGCGGCACGCATGTAAGCAGCACAGCGGAAGTCGGCCAGCTGCGTGTGGCTGACTACAAGAGCAAGGGCAAGATCAACAAGCGCATCTACCTGGAGGTTGAGCCTTAGTGCGCGTCCTGAATGAAATGATGCCCGACGAAACGCTCGTCGCGAAGGGGCGCTATCACTACCTGGTTGATGGTGAACCCAGCGGGCAGGTTGAAACCTGGCAGATTACGCGCCTGCCCGACGGCTCCGAGGTGGTCCGCGCCGATCTGGACGGGCGCACAGCGGAACCGCGCGCCAATCTGGTTTCGCACCTTAAGCGCACACCGGAAGGTCGCCCGCAGTGGCTGCGAATCCGGTTCGGGCACAAAGGGATTACTGCGGCGGCTCATTATACATTTGAGCCAGCCGAGGTGCGGGTGTTTCGTCAGGTGGAAGGCCATCCACGCCGCCAGGATGTGCTTGATGTGCCTTCAGCTTATGAAGTCGACTATCATGCCGTGATCGCCCACGATTACGTATGGCGCGGTTATCCCGATCATGCGCGTGGCAGGCGCTGGGCGGTGCCGGTTTTCAGCCCGGAACTATGGCCGCAGGCGGCAGATGATGCGCTGATGGGGCGCTCATTGCGCTTCATGATTGAGCCTACGGGTGCCCAGGTCTGCGAAACACCGGTCCGTCTGTTCGAAGGGGCCCAGGGTTACGGCATCACGTTGAGCGATGGAACTAAAGCACAGGCGTGGTATGATACACATGGTATCCCCCTGCGTTGGACTTATCCGGATAAGGCCTACGAGTTCATTATCGTCGGCTACAAGCGGTATGATGGGATAAAGGAAGAGAAGCGTTGAGTACTATCGAACGATTGAGTAGTGAAAATACCCGTTTGGAGCGTGAACTGGCCGAGTATTCTGGGCAGTATGCGGAACTGTATCATTCTGTGGCACCGTTTCTGGCGCGTTTCCATACTGAACTCCAGCCCTACCACGAGAAGCTTCTGGAGGTAAGGCGTGAGATCGCCGACCTGCGCTTCTTACAGGGCGACCGCACTGCGAGCCACGCATCCAAACTTGACTCGCCACTCACACGCTTGCTTGATGAGGACAACCTCTCAGTGGAAGAGCAGTTCAAGCGATATGGTTTGGGCAAGATGGCACCACGCATCATTGAAATGCCAGACACTGACCCACCCAGTGATCTTGTTATGGATCTGTACACCAAGATCGTGGCGAATGCTCATCCGCTGCTTGCTTCATCGCTAAAAGAGGCTGACAAGCGCCGCAAATACATGAAGCGTGCCGACCATGCTTATATCAAGCGCGATGCTAAGGCGCTGCGCAAAATGGCAACAACCTTTGACAAGCGGCCCACCAACCTCCCGGCGTTGGTAGATGATGGTTACATCGAGGAGCTGCGTGAACGCAACGCCAAACTGGAAGAGGCTGTTTCCGAGGCCAGCGGGCAGATATTTGAGCTCCAGCATGGCGAACTGGCCCGGTTGAAAGGCTACGTCGACCAGGCCAAGGATCAGCGCCATGATCTGATTGATGAGCTGCGTGAGGATCTGAAGCGAGTGTTGAAGAAAGCTGTTGTAGAGCGTGATGAACTCCGCAAGAAAACACGTAAATAGAGGGGGAGGCAATGTTTAAGTCCGTTTCGGGGAGCCCTGATGTCCAGGCGGTGGAAGAGGATCAGCTCGCATTCTGGCGGGATAAGGACATCCTGCGCCGCACCATGAGCGAACGGGAAGGCAGCCCAACGTACGTATTCTACGAAGGACCGCCGACAGCCAATGGCCGTCCGGGATCACACCATGTGCTGTCACGGTCTTTTAAAGACATCTTCCCGCGGTACAAAACCATGAACGGCTACTATGTGCTGCGCAAGGCGGGGTGGGATACGCATGGCCTGCCCGTTGAGATCGCTGTCGAAAAAGAGCTCGGCTTCAACAACAAGCAGGACATCGAAGAATATGGCATCGCGGCGTTTAATGAGAAATGTCGCGAGAGCGTTCTGCGCTACATCGAGGAGTGGGAGGACCTGACCGAGCGCATCGCCTTTTGGGTAGATACGGATCAGGCATATTACACCTTCACCAACGACTATATCCAGAGCATCTGGTGGATCCTCAGCGAGTTCTGGAAGAAGGATCTGCTCTATGAGGGCTACAAGGTTGTGCCTTACTGCCCCCGCTGCGGTACGCCGCTTTCCAGCCATGAGGTCAATCAGGGCTATGACCAAACCGATGATCCCTCCCTGTATGTGCGTTTTGCGGTCAGCGGGCAGGAAGACACCTATCTGTTGGCGTGGACTACGACTCCCTGGACACTGCCGGGCAATGTGGCCCTTGCCGTCGGTGAAGATATCGACTACGTGAAACTGCAAGGGGAAAACGAGCACGGCAAAACCGAGACAATTTATGCGGCAGCGGCCCTGCTCACCGGAGAGATCAAGGCCAAAAAGATCGACGGCGATGATGTCACGCTGGATACGGCGCGAGAAAACGTGCTGGAGCGGCTGCGCGACTATCAAGTGGTTGAACGGCTTAAGGGGGCAAACCTCGTGGGCATGAGCTATGAACCGCTTTTTGAGTTTATGCCCATTGAGCCCGACGCAACCCATCATGTGATTGTGGCCGGCGACTTCGTCAGCACACAGGACGGGACCGGCATTGTGCACATGGCACCCGCTTTCGGGGCCGATGACTTAGCCATGGGCCAAAAGCACAATCTGCCCGTGCTGCTGACTGTTGACGCCGATGGCAAATTCATTGAGCAGGTGACATCTTTCGCGGGGCTGTGGGTCAAGGATGCCGATCCGCGCATTGTTGAGGCCCTCGATGAGCGTGAACTCGTGTTCAAGCACGGCAAATACAAGCACCGCTATCCGTTCTGTTGGCGATGTGATACCCCCCTGCTCTACTATGCCCGCCCGACCTGGTTCATCCGCACTTCATCCAAACGCAATGAGTTGGTCGCGTTGAACAAGCGCATCAACTGGACTCCGGAGCATATCCGTGATGGCCGGTTCGGCAACTGGTTGGAGAACAACATCGACTGGGCTTTAGGGCGTGAACGCTACTGGGGCACACCGCTGCCCGTCTGGGCCTGTGAGGACTGCGGCCATCAGCACTGTGTCAGTGGCATCGAGGAACTTCAAGAACTGACCGGCGAAGATCTCTCGGACCTGGATCTGCACCGCCCTTATGTGGATGAAGTCACCTGGACCTGCCAGCAGCCAGACTGTGCGGGTGGCACGATGCGCCGCGTCCCGGAGGTGATCGATGTGTGGTTTGACTCCGGAGCGATGCCCTATGCGCAGTGGGGATATCCCCACCAACATCAGGAAGAGTTCAAAAGCCAGTATCCAGCAGATTACATCTGTGAGGCTATTGACCAGACACGCGGCTGGTTCTACTCGCTGCACGCCATCAGTACGCTGTTGAACGATCAGGTCGCGTTCGAAAACGTGATCTGCCTGGGGTTCATTCTGGACGGCGAGGGCAAGAAGATGTCCAAGAGCCGGGGCAATGTGGTCGACCCGTGGGATGTGCTTGGCGGGTTCGGTGCTGATGCGCTGCGCTGGTATATGTTTACAGCCAGCCCGCCCGGCGACTCGCGCCGGTTTTCAACCGACCTGGTGGGTCAGTCGTTTAAGTCCTTCTGGTTGACGCTGTGGAACACCTACCGCTTTTTCGTGGAGTATGCGAACCTTGATGGCTTCAATCCGGCGGAAACCGAGGCCGTCCCTGTGGCTGAACGGGCCCGCCTTGACCGGTGGGTGCTGGCCCGGTTGAACGCCCTCGTTCGGGATGTGACACAGGCCTATGAGACCTATGATGTGCCTGGAGCCACCCGCCCCATTGAGCGCTTCCTGATCGATGAGGTGAGCAACTGGTATGTCCGTCTATCGCGCCCGCGCTTCTGGAAGAGCGAGGACGATGCTGACAAGGCTGCCGCGTATCATACACTCTACGAGGTCCTGGTGACCGTCAGCAAACTGCTGGCCCCGGCGATGCCCTTCATGGCGGAGGAGCTCTATCGCAATTTGGTCGGATCGGTGCATCCCAACGAGCCGGAGAGCGTGCATCTAGCGGCATGGCCACAGGTGAGCGCGGACGCACTCGATGAGGATCTCATCGAGGAGATGGCCACCATCGAGCGGATCGTCAGCTTGGGGCGCGCCGCGCGCAATGCGGCCAACATCAAGATGCGACAGCCGCTTGCCGAAGCAGCGTTTTCACTGCCCGCTGAGAGAGCCCATCTGTTGGTAGACTATGGGGATCTGATTGCCGATGAGCTGAACGTGAAGCAGGTTGTGGGCGTGGACAATGCTGAAGATGTGGTCAGTTATACGCTGAATCCACTGCCACAGGTGCTTGGCCCACGCTTCCAGGCTGATTTTCCGAAGCTGCAGGCCATGCTGCGCGAGGCCGACCCGGGCCCATATGCCCGTCGCCTGCTGGAAGGCCAGTCCATTATGGTGACCTTCAACGGCGCGGATGAGGAACTCACACCCCAAGAGGTTGAGGTCCGGACCAATCCGGCCGAGGGATATTCTGTTGCGGAAGATCTTCTATATCTGGCAGCGGTTAACACAACCATCACCCCGGAGTTGGCTGCTGAGGGCCTTGCGCGCGAGTTCATTCGCCGCGTGCAGATGCTCCGGCAGGAAGCCGACTTCAACATCGACGATCGCATCGAGACAAGCTATCAGGCCAGTGAGGGGCTGGCTGCTGCCGTGGCGCAGTTCGCAACCCTGATCAAAGCGGAAACCCTCTCCGATGAGCTCATTGCCACGGGCGCTCAAAACGGCGACCACAGCGGCGAGTTTGAATTCGATGGGGAAGAACTGCGTCTGACCGTGGCCCGCCGGTGATATGTCCGACTTTGTTGAGGAAGATGACGAGCTGTTTGATATTGATGATGAGGATGCCGGGGAGCGCTTGGATAAGTTCATTGCGGCGGCGCTCCCCGCCCTCAGCCGCTCGGAAGTACAGCGCCTCATCAAAGCGGAGGGCATCCGGGTAAACGACGGCCCGGCTAAAGCCTCCTACCGCCTCGAAGCTGGTGACCGGATCGCGATGACTCTGCCGGATCCGCCCGACCATACCGTCTACGCGGAAGATATCCCGCTTGAGATCCTGTATGAGGATGACGCACTCGCGGCCATCAGCAAGCCTGCAGGCATGGTGGTGCATCCGGCTTACGGCCACCGGCAGGGAACTGTGGTCAACGCGGCGCTGACCATCTGGCCGCAGATGCGATCCGTTGGCGAGTCCGAGGAGCGAGCGGGGGTCGTTCACCGCCTTGATAAGGACACATCCGGTGTACTGGTTTTGGCCAAAACCTCCGCCGCCCTGATGGATCTTCAAGCGCAGTTCAAAGCCCGCACGGTGGAAAAGCACTACGTGACTCTGGTTGAGGGGACGCCGGAAAGCAGCTCAGGTGTGATCGACGCACCCATTGGCCGTGACCCTGACCAACGCAAACGGATGGCCGTGGTCCACGGCGGGCGTGAAGCAGTGACACGCTTCACCCTGCTTGAGGATCTACACACTCATGCCCTGCTTGATGTTGAGCCCCATACTGGCCGCACCCATCAGATCCGTGTGCATTTGGCATGGCTGGGCAATCCGGTGGTAGGAGATCGTGTGTATGGCTACCGTAAGCAGCGCATCAAACTGAAGCGCCTCTTTTTGCACGCGGCCAGCCTCGAGTTGGACTCTCCGCTGACCGGCGAACGCCTGCGCTTTGAAGCGCCGCTGCCAGTAGGCCTCCAGAACATTGTTGACAAGCTGCGGAGGTAGACACCATGCCGCGACACACGTATACGCCCCGCGCAACCGGCATTACCCCTGAGCGCCGCGCGCAGTGGCTTGCCCGGCACACAACCCCCTTGGATCTCGACGAGGAAGCCAACCATATTCACGCCTATATTGAGGCACTGCTTGCTGTCGATAACTGGGATCGTCAGGCTAGTTATGATCACCTGGTGCGGCAGATGGGGCGTGAAGGGCGGCCTACCTACAGCAAAGCCGTGCTGCGCCGCGCCTATCTGCGCCTGGTTGACGCCGGTGCGCTGCCTCACAATCCGGTGGTGTTGTCTCGCCTGCGAACAAGACCCGTGCGCACTGCCAGCGGCATTGTGCCCATCTCCGTGATGGTCGAGCCTGCCCCCTGCCCCGGAAAGTGCATCTTCTGCCCGACTGATACCCGCATGCCCAAAAGCTATCTGAGCAACGAACCCGCCGGGCAGCGTGCTCTGACCTTGCAGTTCGACCCGTATGCCCAAACGCGGCAGCGCATCATGGCTTTACAAGCTATCGGTCACACGGTTGACAAGGTAGAACTGATCGTCTTGGGCGGGACATGGTCCAGCTACCCACGTGATTATCAGACATGGTTTGTGCGGCGCATGTTTGATGCGCTCAACGACAGCGAATCCGCCTCACTGGAAGAGGCCCATATGCGCAACGAGACAGCCCGACATCGCAGCACCGGCCTCGTCATCGAAACGCGCCCGGATTGCATCACGGTGGAAGAGATACGACATCTGCGGCGGTTGGGCGTCACACGGGTGCAGATCGGTTTGCAATCAACCGATGATGGCATCCTGAGCCTGAACAAGCGTGGGCACACCGTTGAGGAAGTGCGACGCGCGGTTCGTATGCTGCGTGGGGCGGGGTTCAAGATCACGCTGCACTGGATGCCCAATCTCTTTGGCGCCACACCCGAATCCGACCGGGCTGATTTTGCGCGGCTGTGGTCCGATCCGGGGCTGCGCCCTGACGAACTGAAGATCTACCCAACCGGCCTGCTGAGGGGCACCGAACTGTACGCGCTCTACGAGAAGGGCCACTACCAGCCCTATTCCGAAGAAGCGCTCACGCGGCTGCTGGCTGACTGCCTGGCCCAAGTGCCCGAGTACTGCCGTGTCAACCGGGTGATGCGCGATATCCCCGCACCGGAGATCGTCGAGGGCACAAGGACCTCTAACCTGCGCCAGATCGTCGAGCAGCGCCTGAATGAACAGGGCCGCCCCAGCCGCGACATCCGCAGCCGGGAAGTCCGCTACCAGCAGGTCGATGACGTAACGATCCAACGCCTGGACTACACAACCGATCACAGCCGCGAGGTGTTTCTCTCTGCTGTCACACCCGGTGACCGGCTCGCGGCGTTTCTGCGACTCTCACTGCCCGACGGAGAGTCCGTCCTGGCTGAACTGGCGAACACTGCCCTGATCCGTCAGGTTCAGGTCTATGGCCCGACGCGCGCCATCGGCGCGGATGCGGGTGGTGCGGCGCAGCATCAGGGGTTGGGCACCACACTGATCAACCAGGCCCTGGCAGCAGCCGGGGCTGCCGGATATGCATCCGCTGCCGTTATCGCGGCGGTTGGCACGCGACCCTACTACCGGCGCTTTGGTTTTGAGACAGAGGGTTTATACATGGTCAGACGAGCATGAAGACGCCCATCGCGATCTCAAAAGCCAACAGGCCGAGATAGGTGGCTGTCAGCCCCGGCCTGTCAATGATGAAGCTGATCACACGAGCGGCTGCCGTACCGGCCCAGGCCACGCCGAGTACCGTGAAGGCGACGGGATCCTGGGTGATTAATGCGAACAGACCCGGGGCAAGGAAAAAGCCGCCAAACCCGGTACGGAATTCCGCCCTGCCGCGTTCGCCTTCCAGCCTGAAACTGACCCATTCAGCGACGGCGGTAGGCGCTATCAGGCAGGCGGCCCCGAACAGCACCACCACTACCGCTCCGATGTTGTTTAAGATGATCGTCAGCACCGTATTGTTCTCCTTCTCTCAAGGAAGTCTGTGGCAAAAGGAGCATAGCATTCATGCAGCCGTTTGAGAAAGATCGGGTCACAGCGGCGGGGAGGTTTGGCCAGCAAATTGAATATCACAGCCGGATCGCCTCAACGCAGGACCGGGCCCGCGAACTGGCTGCTGCCGGTGCTCCGGAAGGCACTGTCGTCATCACGGATTTACAGCAGGCCGGGCGTGGGCGCATGGGCCGCGTGTGGATCACGCCCCCGAATACCGCCCTGTTGATGTCGATCATTTTCCGCCCGCAACTGCCTCCACAGCAGGCCCCACGCCTGATCATGGCCTGTGGCATGGCTCTGTTGGAAGCCGTTGAGGAGGTCACCATTCAGGTCAAGTGGCCCAACGATCTCCAGATTGACGGGCTCAAGCTGGCCGGAATTCTCCCGGAGGGTGTGATCACGGGCCAGCAGCTTGAGCATGTCATTGTGGGCATGGGGGTCAATGTGAACCAGGTGATTGGCCCTGGCGACGATCTGTATGGCACAGCTACCAGTCTGCGGATGGCAGCCGGGCGCATATTTGACCGGGAAGTCCTGCTCAGCAGGATCCTGCGGCAGTTGACCTATTGGAACGATCATCTCACCGATGACACCCTGCGGCGCGCATGGGAGAGTCACTGTGTAACGCTGGGCAGCTACGTGCGTATCCGGACCCCAGAAGGAATTATTGAAGGGGAAGCAGCCAGCATTGATGAGGCAGGTGCGCTGGTAGTTCTGGATGAAAAGGGCACCATTCACCGGGCTACCGCGCTGGATGCCACCCTGCTGCGCGCGCAACCTTAAAACTGGATTTTGCCCAACGCGATGAGCAGCATAAAGCCGATGACACTCACATCCAGAAACAGGAAGATCGACAGGACCATACGCTGGAACGGCGTCATGCCGAGAAACCCACTCCCGCTGCGGCGCCTACGCGGCTTGTTCTGGCGCCCCGAACGAGGAGCCTGTTCTGGTTGAGGCGGTGCAGCCGGGACGGTATCCACCCAATCCGGCCGGTCGTCGGTCATACCAAGCAAATCGTCGCGCGCGGCACGGCCGCTGGTTGTGCTGGGATCATCGAATGCGCTGAACAGATCCTCATCGTCAGAGTCGTCACCCAGCAGTGCTCTAAGATCATCGTCCATCATACCACCTCTTTAGTCACTATGTGGGGTGTCATCAAGCCGCACCCAGAGTGCTTCAGCCAACTGGTAGCCGACTACCTGCTCCCGCCATGTCCCGATCCGCAGCCGCATGGGCCCTTCAAACGGGGCACGGTGCAGCAGGTCAATCGATACGCCGGGCAAAATGCCTAATTCTGCAAAGTACCGCAGCTTTTTCGGATCATGTGAGCGCACACGTGTCACCTGGGCAGAAATCGGCTGCTTGACCTCTGTGAGCGGTTGGTCATTGAGTTCAGGGATGTTGCCATCACGATCCGGAATGGGTTCGCCGTGCGGGCAGCGCGTCGGGTAGCCGAGCATTTCGTCAATACGGGCCTCGATTGCCGGGCTTATTCCGAGCTCAAAGTCATGCGTTAGTTCATGCACTTCATCCCAGCCGAAGCCCATCACATCAACCAGATAGCGCTCTGCCAGGCGGTGACGCCGCAGCCCACGGGCGGCAGCGTTTTCACCTTTGCTTGTGAGCTGCACCCCTTTGTAGGGTTCGTGGTCCACGATTCCGGCCTCCTTCAGGCGGCGGATCATGCGTGAAGCGGCCTGCAGAGAAACATGCACATGCTCGGCCACTTCAGAAAGTGGTGCGTATTCGTTTTCTTCCTGCAGGCGATAGATTTCCGCGGCATATCGCTCCATCGCGGCGCTGATGGTCATTGGCACCCTTTTCCGGACAACATAACAGAAGCTTCTTTCAACCATAGTAGCGTGTGGACCAGCCTGTTGACAAGTGTCCCCCTGATTGTTGGAGTGGTATTGTGGCACGTTCTAAGCGACAATGACATTAGAACGTGCCTGACAGGAGTCCTCACTTTGTCCATCAAGAGATTGGTTTTCATTCTCCTTTTCAGCCTGTGCTTTGTGATGCCCGCTGCCGCGCAGCGCGGTGAAGAAACAGTGCCAACCGTTGTTGTGTTGGAGGTCAACGGCCCAATTGGTGCCCCAATGGCTGAGTACATCTCGCGGGGTATCCGGATCGCTGAGGAACGCAGCGCGGATGCGCTCGTCCTTACCCTCGATACACCAGGTGGCACGGTGGATACGACATTCCGTATCGTGCGTGAAATGCGCGCCAGTGAGGTGCCGATCATTGTCTATGTGGCACCACGGGGCGCTACAGCCGGATCCGCAGGGCTGTTGATCACACTGGCCGGGCATGCCAGCGGGATGGCACCGGAAACAGCCATCGGTGCGAGCAGCCCGGTTCGGGCCAACGGCGGAGACATCGGTGGTACGTTGGAACAGAAGCAGCAGGAGATCCTGGCAGCGGAAGCCCGCAGCCTGGCCACCGGGCGCGGCGAGGGCGCCGAAACGATCGCATCGGACGCTATATTCGAGGCGCGTGCGGTCAGCGCATCCGAGGCGGTTGAGGCGAACCTGGTGGATGCCCAGGCTGACAGCCTCCCCGAACTGTTGGCTGCCTTGGACGGTCTGACTGTGGAAGTCGAGGGTGAACCGGTCGTGCTTCGGGTGGAAGATGCTGTCCTTGAACGTGTAGGCATGAACATCATCGAGGCATTCCTCATGCTGCTCATCAACCCCAATGTGGTTGTGGCGCTGTTTCTGATGGGCCTCGCGGCAGTGATCGCCGAGATCTTCTCACCGGGTGGATGGGTTGCTGGTGCGTTTGGCGTGGTCTGTCTGGGCTTTGCGCTTTACGGATTTGGGACCTTGCCCGTCAACGGGCTGGGAATCGTGTTCATCCTGCTTGCGGTCGGCCTGTTCGTTCTGGAGGCCACCACATCAACGTTTGGGATCCTAGCTGGCACCGGCATTGTTAGTCTGATCGTCGGATTGGCGCTTCTGTTTAACCGGCCCGGCATCGAGGCATTTGGGGAGATCTCTGCGCCATTTATTGTCGCAACCGGTGTTCTCGCTACGATTTTCCTGGCAGCTTATCTTTCGGTGGCACTTGGCGTGCGGCAGCTGCCCCCTTCAACAGGTCGGGAGGGTTTGATCGGCCTGGTTGGCCGCGTAGTTGATCCTTTAACACCAGAAGGTATGGTGCTGGTACATGGCGAACGGTGGCGCGCTGAAAGCGAGGATCGGACCACGGTGAACCGCGGGGCCCGCGTTGAGGTTGTCTCCGTAGAGGGCCTGCGGTTGGTGGTCCGCCCTGCTGAGCGGCATTAACATCTGGTCAGAATGTGGGCAATTGTGCAGCTTTTATATACATATGTTGAGATCACAGGCCAAACTGTGATACACTGATCAGCAACAGGGACACTCCGCAAACGTTTGTATCTGTCAAAACAACATCATATGAAAGCAATTGGGGCTTGTGGTCGTGGACTGCCAACAGCCCTTTAAACTGTTAGGAAGATAGTTTAATGAGTAATAATAGACGGGCATCAGACGAGCTGGTGCGTGTTATCCCCATCGGCGGGCTAGGCGAGATCGGCAAGAACATGATGCTGATCGAGTATGTATCCGGCCGTGAAACCGACGCGATCATTATTGACGCGGGCATCATGTTCCCGGAGAACGATATGCTCGGCGTTGACTACATCATCCCGGACTTCCGGGCTGTACAGGACAAGTTCGACAATGTGCGCGGCGTAATCATCACCCACGGGCATGAGGATCACACAGGTGCCATCGCACATGTCATGGAGCATATCAATGCACCGGTTTACGCCACACCCCTTACCCGCGGTCTTATTGAGGTAAAACTGAAGTCGGCCCACCTGCTTGACCAGACAACACTCGTCACGATACAGGCAGGCGAGAGCGTCCGGTTGGGCGCGTTTACGATCGAGTTTTTCCATGTGTGTCACAGCATCCCGGACTGTGTTGGGTTGGGCATTACAACGCCGCTTGGTTTGATGGTGCACACAGGCGACTTCAAATTCGACCACACACCGGTAGACGGCTGGCCTACCGACTTCGGCAAATTGGCTGAGTTCTCGCAGCGCGGAGTGCTCGCCCTGTTTGCCGACAGCACCAACTCAGATAGAGCCGGTTGGACGCCGTCAGAGTCTGTGATCGATCCGGCTTTCGACCAGGTCTTCTCACAGGCCAAGGGCCGCATCATTGTGGCTACCTTTGCTTCGCTGATCTCGCGCATTCAGCAGGTTGCTAACGCGACCATGCGTCACGGGCGCAAGATAGTGGTGACCGGGTACAGCATGGTTGAGAACACCCGCATGGCTCGGGAGTTGGGCTACCTGGACATCCCAGACGACATGCTGATCGATATGAACACCGCACGCCAGCTGCCTAACGATGAGATCGTCATCATGACGACTGGCTCGCAGGGCGAACCCTCTGCAGGATTGGGCAGGCTGTCCCAGGGGCGGCACTATCATCTGGAGATCGAGCCACTTGATACAGTTGTGATTTCCGCGCATCCCATCCCCGGTAACGAGGAACTCGTCAGCCGGACGATCAACAAACTGATCCAACGCGGGGCTGAGGTCATCTGGGACCCGGTTATGCCGGTCCATGTTTCCGGACATGCCTCACGTGAGGAGCTCAAACTGCTGATCAACATGATCCGCCCGACGTTCTTTGTGCCGGTGCACGGTGAACTCCGCCACCTGCATATGCATGCCAAACTCGCTATGACCCTCGGCATCCCGGAAGAAAACATCGCGGTTGTCGAAAACGGCACCATTCTCGAGTTCACTGGTGAGTCGATGTCAGTTGGTGACCGCATCCCCGGGGGCTATGTCTTCGTCGATGGCTCCGGCGTGGGCGATGTTGGCCCTGAGGTGCTGCGTGACCGTGAAATCCTGGGCCGTCACGGCTTCGTAATCGTGAGCCTGACCCTCGACGGTCGCTCAAACCAGCTCATTGGCAAGCCGGAGCTGATCTCACGCGGCTTTGAGTATCTGCGCGAGTCGCGCGAACTGCTCAATGATGCACGCGATGCTGTCGCAGAGGTGGTATACAGCAATGGGCATCATTCAGCACGCAGCCTGCGCCGCGAAGTGGAAAAGAAGCTTGACCGCTTCTTTTACAAAGAAACCAAACGTCGTCCGATGGTATTCGCCTTCATCAACGAGGTTTAGCCAGTGGATGTGATCGCACTTGGCGAACTGCTCATCGATTTTGTTTCAACCGAAACGGGAGTATCCGTAGCAGATGCTCCCGCTTTTGAAAAGGCGCCCGGTGGTGCACCGGCCAACGTGGCTGTCGGGTTGGCAAAACTGGGCACTGATGCGGCCTTTATGGGCAAAATAGGCGATGACGAGTTCGGTCATTTTCTTGCCAATGTGCTGCGCGATCATGGCGTGAATACCGACCCGCTGCGCTATACGGATGAAGCCAACACCATGTTGGCCTTTGTGGCTGTGGACACGGATGGAGAACGCACCTTCACGTTTTATCGTAACCCCAGCGCCGATATGCTCTTTGAACCGGATGAAGTGGACGCTGACGCAATCCGCCGTGCCCGGATACTGCACATCGGGTCAATCACCCTGATCAGTGAGCCCGCCGGTGAGGCGACACGGCATGCAGCGCAGGTTGCTGGGGAAGCTGGTACGCTCCTCTCCTACGATCCCAATCTGCGCCTGCCGCTGTGGCCAGATGAGGGCACCGCCCGGGCGGGCATTCTGAGCATGTGGCCGCAGGCTGATCTGGTCAAAGTGAGCGATGAGGAACTGCTCTTTCTGACCGGGGTGGCCGATGAGGCTGCTGCCGTCGAGTCTCTATGGCACGACCGCCTGAAGCTGCTCGTCGTCACGAAAGGGCGTAAGGGCTCAACCTACTACACATCCGCATTCCACGGCGATGTGCCCTCGTTCGAGGTGGACACGGTCGACACGACCGGCGCGGGCGATGGCTTTGTGGCTGGGCTGCTGCATCGTCTCTTAGCCAACGATCTGCCTTTTGGATCGGAGGCAGATATCCGCGATGCGGTTCGTTATGGTAACGCCGTCGGCGCATCAACCACGATCCGGCGGGGCGCAATCCCGGCCCTACCAACCCCTGATCAGGTGAGCACACTCTTTGACCGGTAACTAGTCACCGTCTTCGGCAGGCCGCCACAGATCAAGCTGTTCAGCCGATACGGCCAGGCAGCCATCGGCCAACGTATCGACTGCTTCTGCCGGCGTAACGCCGAGACTGTCAACCGTGGAACGCATGTCCATAGAGGTGGGATAGATGTTCGCCAAAGGCGCTTCACCCTCTGCAAAACTGCCCAGGTAGGCGAGGCCCACGTGATCATCATCTATGCAGACCGCTGCCTCTTGCAGATCCGTTAGTCCGCCAAAGCCAAAACCAAACGCGCCGTCGACACTCTCGGCGTAGATCAGGTTGAGGGCGAAGGCCGCTTCCTCTTCAGCAAGGGTAAAGGCGACTTCGACGGTGTCTGGTGTACCATATTCAGCCACGATCTGCTCAACTGAAAAGTAAGGCGGCAGATACTGCCAGCCCACATAGATGGAGCGGACGGCATTGTCCCGCAGGAAAACATCCACCAGCGGTGCGATCAGACCGAGTTCGCTTGCCCGCTGCGGATCGGTGGTTGTGGTCAGCCAGGCGCGCAGATGGCCAGTGCCGTCGCGTGCCTCATCGTAGTCACCGGGAATGAGGTTTGTGACCTCAATGCCGATCTGGCTGTAGAAAGCCACCGCATCCGCCAATTCAGCCTCAGGACTGGGGGTCAGGCCGCCATAGCAAGGCAGGCGGCACAGCGTCGCGCCGATTGGGTTCAGCCGTTCGTGCAGCTGCTCCGTGGTCAGGACTTCAGCAGGCACAACGTATTCAGTCGGGAGTGGGTCCAGGACATTATCCTGCTCCGGCAGCATTTCGGGCGGTACCGTACCAAATACGGATAGAGTGGCCGTGGCAGCCGGGCCTTCTGCGCCACCCTCGCCAACGGGTGGCGGGCCCGGTTCTGATGGACTGCCGCAGGCAGCCAGTAATAGTACAGTCAGAATGGCAGGTAGAAACCCCTTCACAACGCAGCACCTCACTCGTTTGCCCCGCTTTCATCAGTGCGGACGCCAGTATAGCCCATCGCCACAACGAATGCGAGAGCATCGCGCTCGGTGTGGGTAAGGCTCACTGACCATTCAGAAAGGCCCAGCTTGGCCGCGAGTTGGGCCGCCGCCCCATGCAGCACGAGACGGGGTTCACCCCGGTCGCCGCGCAGCACCTCGATCTCCACCCAGCCTACAACCCCAATACCTGTGCCCAGTGCTTTGCCGACCGCCTCTTTGGCAGCAACGCGGGCGGCCAGCGAATCAAAGCGGTCGGCACATAAGGTGCGTTCCGCCTCAGTGAAGAACCGCCGGTAAAAACGGTCGCCGTGCCGCTCAGCAGCACGGCGCACCCGTTCAATTTCGATCATATCAACCCCGGTACGCAGCATCACGTTTCCGGGCCAGCCACCGCCGCGACATACGCATCTGGATTCAGGTAGGCACGTGCAGCGGCCTGCACGTCCTCTATGGTCACACTGTTGATCATATCCGGGTAAGCAACCAGATAGTCAAGACCGAGGTCATAGAGTTCCATGTTCAGCAGTGTGCCGGATACACCCTCGTTGGTCTCCAACCCAAGCACGAGGCTGCCGACAATAAAGGACTGATTGTCTGTCAGCTCGTCTGTGTCGACAGGCTCCTCAACGATGCGCCTGATCTCCTCACGAATGCTATCGATAGCGCGCTCAACGTTCTCCGGAGCCACACCAGCAATGACCTGCCATGGCAGCGGACCGAGACCGCCGCGCATCCGGCTGAAGGAGTAGTAAGCCAGACCCTGGCGCTCACGGACGCTGTCACCCAGACGGCCATACATACCGAACACGCCCAGAATGCTGTTGGCGACACGGGCCGCCTGATAGTCCGGGGCGCTGCGCCGTGGCCCGATGAACCCCAGCGCGATATCTGACTGGGTTTTGCCAGGTATGGCCTCAGTGACGCGCTCTATGGTCTGTGGGGCTGGCGCATCAGGAATGCTCGGGCGCTCGCGCTGCGCCGGATTTTGCCAATCACCGAATGCTTCCTCGATGGCCTGCACGGCCTTTTCCGCCTCTACGGCACCAGCCACCACCACGATCATATCCTGTGGGCCGATAAGCCTGTGCAACTCAACCAGGTCATCACGCATGATGCCGGGTACACTTTCTAAGTAGCCCGCACGACTCAGCCGGTAGGGGTGGCCCTCTTCGTAGAGTGTTTCACGCATGCGCAGGGCTGCCATAGAACGGGTGTTGTTGGCTCTGGCCTGCAGTTGTGTGAGGAGCTGCCCACGGACCTTTTCGACATAGTCTTCGGGGAATGTGGGTTCACACAGCACCTCACGCAGCAGTTTAAGCATACGCGGCAAATCTTCCGCGAGGCTTTTCGTGCCAAAGGTCATGGAGCTATAGCCGCTGCTGACCTCAAGACTGGCCCCGTTCTCTTCAATTTCCTCAAACAGATCGCCGAAGCTGTAGTTGGTGGTTCCCCGTGTGAGCATGCGTGCGGCGAAGTTCGCTGTCCCGGCTTTGCCGGGCGGATCCCAGGCTGCACCGCCCGCGACCACGCCATCGATTACCACAGAGGGACTGGTGAAGTTCTCCCGAACAAGCACCACAATGCCGTTAGCCAGTTCACGGCGCAGCACATCTGCGGAACTGGGCACTGCCGTCTTGGATTCGGGAGTGGTCATGCCTGGTCTCCGTTTAGCGGCACAAACCAGCCGATTGTGCGATTGTTCGGGTGTAGGATTTCAGCGGCAACACGCCTGACATCATCAAGGGTGACGGCCATCAGTTTATCCAGAAATGTCTCGAACCAGGTGTAGTCGCCGACCAGCGTCTCAGCATAGCCCAGCCAGAAGCCCTGGCTGCTGACGCTCTCGCTGTCATACGCGAACAACGCTTTGGTCTGCTTACGGGCTTTTTCAAATTCCCGTTCAGAGATATCGCCTGCTGCTGCCCTGTCCAGCTCAGCCAGCAGTGCGGCCTCAACCTCAGCGGGTGTGCGCCCGCTGCGCACCGTCGTCGAGAAGGTGTACAGGTACGGGTCGATGGTAGCCATTACACCACCGTTGGCCGATGTTGCCAGGTCCGTTTCAACCAGAGCCCGGTACAGACGCGAGGTCTTATTACTGGTGTACGCCGTGCTCATAAAGTTGAAGCTGCTCGCCCCGCTGATGATGGTATCCAGCACGGCCAGCGCGAAGAAGTCCGGGTGGGTGACTTCAAGGGCGCGGTATGCAACCGAAACATGGGCAGTGTTCCCCTCACGGTTGAGCACAAACCGGCGTTCGCCGTACTGTGGTGGTTCAGGGCGCTTGACTTCCGCCACCGGTTCGCCTGCCGGGATGTCACCAAAGAGCCGCTCGATATCATCCAGACGCTGCTGTGTGTCGACAGCCCCGACCAAAACTACTGTGGCATTGTTGGGCGCATAGTATTGCCTGTAGTGCTCATACAGATCGTCGCGGGAAATCGTCTGCAGATCGATAGTGTCCCCGATGATGGTTTTCCGGTAGGGATGTACGCGGAAAGCCTGTGCGATCAATTCTTCATAGAGCAGCCACTGCGGCGAGTTTTCCGACCCGCTGCGCTCCGAGAGGATCACCGTGCGCTCGGATTCGACCTCGTCCGGGTCGAAGCGCGAGTTGAGCATACGGTCTGCCTCAAGCTCCAGTGCAATGTCAATCGAGTGGGCGGGCATCACCTCGAAGTACGTGGTCCAGTCAACGTAGGTCCAGGCATTCCAGCCACCACCCTGGCGAGAGATGAGCTTGTCCAACTCGCTGGGAGGGTACGTCGGTGTGCCCTTAAACTGCATATGTTCCACCCAGTGGGAGATCCCCGTGCGGCCTGGGAGTTCATTGCGACTGCCGACCCGGTACCATGTCCAGAAGGAGGCCACCGGCGCATGGTGCACCTCCTTGATGATCACGGTCAGGCCGTTGTCGAGTTGGGTTTTCAGAATGTCAGTCATCAGACGCCTTCAATATGAACTGCTTCTTCCGTGGATTGTACTTCAAGGGGTTTGTGAGTGTAGGGCGAACCAACTGCCAGATAACCGTAGCCCATCTCGACCAGTTCGTAGAAGTCCGGGATCATGCGCCGCCCATCAATGATCAGGTACGGTGGTGTGACGGTGGCTTCAATGGTGGTAGACAGACCGCGGAACTCCTCCCAATCGGTGGAGATGAACAGCATATCGCTGCCGCGGATGGCTTCTTCAGCCGAGTCATAGTAGCTGATCTTCTCAAACAGATGGTTTCTCTGCGGATCGAAGTAATGGCGCGCTTCGTCGTTGGCCAGCGGGTCATAGGCACGGATTGATGCCACACCCCGGCCGAGCAGGGCTTCGACGACCTTCAGTGATGAGGAGTCACGCATGTCATTGGTGCGCTTTTTGAAGGCCAACCCCAACAGCGCAACCGTCTTGTTGTTGAAGGTTGCACCCGCTTCGACGATCGCCCGGTCAATGAGATAGACTTTTTGGAATTCGTTGATCTGGTAGACCGACTCCAGCAGGTGGGTCTGCTGCCCGGCGACCTTAAGCTGGTGGATCAGCGATTGGATATCCTTGCCGAAGCACGAACCACCCGCTCCGTTAGACACATACGATCCCCAGGTGCTGATGCGCGCGTCGGCAGTGACCCCCTTCTTGAGGTCCTCCATCACGATGTTGGCCATGCTTTCCGCCAGCCGCGCGCCCACACCATTCCAGAAGGAGATGTAGGTCAGCAGCAGCGTGTTGGCCACATACTTGATCGCTTCAGCTGTTTCGGGTGTGGTCTCGATGTAACGAATGCGGACGTGGTCAACGAACTGTGAATATACTCGCTGCAAAATGCGGAAGTCCTCATCCGTATCCGCACCGACCACCACTCGGTCCGGATGGCGGGATTTTTCCACCGCGTTACCCTCGGGCAGGAACTCCGGATTGGAGGCGATGCCGGCATTGGGTACGTTGTGGTCGTGCAGCACGCCTTCCAGAGTGCGGCACGTTCCCACGGGCACAGTGCTCTTGTTGATGATCACGACACGTTTGGTGTTCTCACGGACGGCCAGCAGGCTGGCGAGGTAGTTTAGAGCGTCCAGGTAGTAGCTCATGTTGGTTGAGCCATCCAGGTTGGGCGGCGTCGGCAGACACATAAAGATCGCGTCCACGCCCTCGATAACCGCTTCGAGGTCCGTGGTGAAGTGCAGATACTTTCCATGTGTCTCCTTGATGATATCAACCAGCCCCGGCTCGTTGACATACTGCTCAATCGCGTCGCGCTCTGTCGTGGCAAAGGCCTGTATACGTGCCTCGTCGATATCGTAGGCATACACCTGATGCCCGTATTCCGCACAGATGGCCGCGTGCGGCAGCCCAACGAAGCCCGTTCCAACAACAATGATCTTCATACGTCCTATCCTGTGATCACGTTTTGCATGCGCGTTACTCTACCGAATATCACTGCCTTTGACGAGGTATCGGCTGTCCCACCATACGGATTAGCGGAAAAACGCACTCAAGACCTCATGGGGATGCTGAGCGCGGCGCGTCGGCGCATTCTGTGGCATACTACCCCTGACGACTACTTGACCGTGACCACAACGCGACAATTAACGTCAGACGCGCCGGGGCATCGGCGCATATTGCAAGAGGCGAAGTCAGTCTATCCTCAGATAGCATTGCCGTTGACAGCAGAAGCCCCCGCCCTTAGGCGTGGGGAGTATGTCACAATTCTCTCAGGAGTGTGACCCATTGTTTGAACAGATTCTTGACCTATTCGGGCAGCCTCCGGGCAGCCTTGTCTATCATTTCATCGTTTTGTTCGCTGTGCAGGCGGCACTTGCGATCAGTGTGGGTCAACTGCTGCGTGACAGAAAGAGCGGAACCGCGCGTCTCGTTGTGGCCACGGGCGTTATCTGCTTTGTGCGTTTCGTTATACTGGCAGCGGCCTGGCTGACCTGGCAGGGTGTGCTGGCTCGCGATCTGCTGCTGCCCCCGATTGAGCGCGCAGTTGACACAGTAACGGTGATCGCGGCGGCCTGGCTGGTCATCACCATGAAAAAATCCGACCTGTTGGAAAGCGATCCTTTTCCAGATGCGGCAGCGGCCGTCCTGGTGAGCATGACGGCCGCGGGCTTTGTGGGCACATATTACTACTGGTCCTTTGCTGATGGGCAAACGTTCAACGGCCAGATCCTTGATTATGTGTGGAGCAGTGCACAGATCGTTGTGGCAGCAGGTGGCCTCATCTGGATGGTGACTCGCGCCCGCTACCTCTATGATCCGTTTCTGAAGGGTCTCATCCTGATTGTGCTGGGGTCGGCTTCCGCTTTGCACGTCATTCAACCGGTCTTTGGCGATGTGCCTGCCGCCATCCGCCTTGGGCAGTTAATCGCCATTCCGATGGTGACTGCTATGGCCTACCGGCATGTCGTCGAACAACTCCTCCATTACGATGATTTTGTCCCAAGCCGCCGCGCTCTGATGGGCGAGGACACCATCGCATCCACACCGCTGCCGCCAGTACCGGAGACGCCGCAGACCCCGCCTGAAATCGAGACCCCGCCTGAGGCGCTACAAGAGACAGTACGCGCGCCAGAACCTCAACCGGAAGTTCCCATGATCCAACCATCCGGGCAGCAGGTCACCGTGCTGGAGGTGGTTGAGGCACTTGAGCATCTCCTCTCCACATTGGAAGAACGCGAGATCATCCGCGAGGCACCGCGAACCATAGCCACTGCGCTCAAAGCGGATGTGGCGATGCTTGCCGTCATCGATGAGCAGGCGCAGGAAGTCGGTATCGTCGGCGGGTACGACAACATCGCACAGTCCTATCTGCCCGCCGCCATCCTGGATCTGGCCGGGCAGCCCAGCATGGTCAACGCGCTGGGCCGTCTGCGGCAGATGCGCCTTACTCCGCAGCGCAACCGGCGCGAACTACGCAGCCTGTATGAAAATTTGGGCATTACGCACGAAGGCCCCACCTACCTACAACCCCTGACCCAGCGCGATGAGCGCATCGGCCTGATCGTAGTGGGGTCGCCCTATTCAGAGCGGCTGTTGAGCAACGAGGAGCGCAACCTGCTCGACCGGCTTGGGCCCCTTGTCACTGCCTCCCTGCTCAACGCCGAACGGTACGAGGACGCGCGTGAAGAGGTGGATACCATCACGCAGTCAGAAGGGGCCCGGCTGGCGAACCTCTCCGATGAACTGACAGCAGCCAAAGCCGAACTGAGTGCATCAAAGCGGCAGATCGAGGAGATGAAGGTCTACATCCGCGATATGCACCGCGAGCTGCAATCCGGAGCGGATGCACAAGAGCAGGCCCAACAGCAGACTGAGGCACTGCTCGCGGAACTGGAACGGCTGCGCGATGAAGCCCAACAGGCTGATGTGCTGCGCGAACGGCTCGATGCGCTGCAAACCCGCCTTTCAGAAGCTGAGGCAAAGAACGAGGATGCCGGCGTTCTGGCTGAGGAAGTGGCTCAACTGAGAGAAGACAACGCGCGCCTGCGCGAACAGGCCCAGCAGCGCGGCCTGGAACTGGAGCGTCTGAAGGTGGAGCGGGCCGCCTTACCGGCTGCTGCTGCACCCGAAGAACAGGCTTTGTTGCAGCAGCAGCTCGATGAACTGCGCAGCGCCTCACAGGTGGAGATCGCCTCGCTGCGCACCCGGCTGGCTCAGGCTGCTATCAGCCAGCAGGAAGTGGTCCTGCTGCAGGAGCAACTTGGCGCAAAGACCCGCGAACTGGTCGATATGCAGACCGAGCTCACTGAGGCGCGCATCAAACTGGAAAAACAACGCGAACGCATGCTCAGCGGTGCAGGCGAGACCGAGGCTCTGCTTGAACTGGAACAGCTAACAACCCAACAGGCACAGGAGATCTCCCGGCTGCGTGACGAACTCGACGATCTGCGCGCCGGCAGTGATGGCGCACAGGCGGAGTCGCTGGATCGGGAGGCGATTAGCCAGCTGGAGGCACAGCTCACCGACCGCAATGCCCTCATTGATATGTTGGAAGATCAGCTGGACGAGAAATCCCGGGCTATCAGCGACCTGCGCACCATGATGAGTGAAATTGATACGATCCTGGGCCGCCTTGAACGCGAGCTCTCCGAGAAGACGGTTGAAGTTGTGGAACTTCAGTCCAGCCTGGCAGATGTGCGGACCCGTTCACGCGAGCGCATCGCCGAACTGGAGAACCAACTTGTGGCGGGTGATGAAGCCTCGCGGGATGGTGCATCGCAGGCCCAGCTAGACGCGCTGGAGGCTGAACTCCAACAGAGCCGTTTGCGCCTGGAAGCCCTTATCGAGCAGCTAGACGACTCCCAGGCCACTGTCCGCGAGATGGAGGCTCGTCTGCTGGAAAGCACCCGTGCGGTGGATGAAGCGCTTTACGAGGCCCAACAGGTTGATTCCCGCAGTGAGGTCATCGCGTCATTGGCTCAGGAGCTGCGAACGCCGATGAGCTCGATCATGGGCTATACGGAGCTGCTGCTGCGTGAGTCGGTCGGCATCCTTGGGACTGCACAGCGCAAATTTCTACAGCGCGTGAAGGCCAATACAGAGCGCATGAATGCGTTGCTGGATGATATGATCCGTGTGACGGCTGTTGATACCGGCCGCGTGGAGCTCTCACCGCAGCGGGTTGATGTTGTTTACACCGTTGAGGAGGCGATCACCAGTGTGACCAACCAGTTCCGCGAGAAAGGCATTCTGCTGCGGATGAACCTTGCTGAGGATATTCCGCCGCTTACTGCTGACCGCGATGCGCTGTTGGAGATATTGGGGCATCTGCTTTCCAATGCCGGTTTGGCCTCACCGGTTGGCAGTGAGGTCTATCTGACGGTGGGGCCGCAGCACGCCAAACTGCGCCGTGATGGTGACATTGTGGAAGCGGACTGCTTGTACATTGCTGTAGAAGACTCGGGGGGTGGTATTGACCCTGATGACGTGGATCGGGTGTTTGTACGCAAATACCGGGCTGACAATCCACTCATTGAAGGCCTGGGGGATACAGGCGTGAGCCTGTCGCTGACAAGAGCGCTGGTTGAAGCACATGAGGGCAACATCTGGACCAAAAGTGAGAAAGGCATTGGCACAACCTTCCATGTGCTGCTGCCGTTGAATGCCGCTGAGGTAGAATGAACCAGTCGCCGAACCGCTGGCAGCAGGCCCTCGCCGGGATAACAGTGCTGATCGTGGTGGTGACAACAATCGCCGGTGCGCTCCTGCTTGCCCTGAGCGATGATCCTGCGGTTGTGGGGCAGCGGCCGCCCACAGCAACCCGGATCGTGCTCTCGACTATCGCGCTGCAAACTGCGACGATCACTCCATCGGCTACGCTGACCCCTACGGCAACCCCTACGCAGGCGGAAACCGCGACACAGACAGAGACCACCACGGCTACCAACACACACCAGCCCACTCCTCGCCGCCCGACGCACACGCCGCAGCCTACTGCCACGCGCGGACTGCCCATCGCCACAACAGGGCCCGGCCCCACGCAGACCACAACCACAACCGATGGGGCATGCAGCTATCCCGGCTCCACCATATACGAGCCGCTGCCGGGCGAAATCCTGACGGACATCACGCCGGTAGTTGGTACAGCCGTCTATCCCGATTTTTCCTTCTATAAGTTTGAGATCCGCCCACGCGGCAGTGACTCGAATGACTATCTAACAGCTGTCACCCGGGAGCAGGCCAAACCAAACCGCAGCATCCTGTGGGAGTTTGACACCCGCGCCTATCCCAACGGCGACTACTGGCTGCGGTTGGTTGTGGTGGACAGCACCGGCAACTATCCTGAACGCTGTGCGATCCTTATTACCATTCGCAATTAAGATTCTGGCTCGTCGTCTACGGATTCCTCTTCTTCATCGGTGAACTCATCGTCTTCATAGTATGAGTCCATTTCATCCGCAGCCGGTTCTTGCTCAGCTTCCTCATCATCCAGATCGGGGCGGGTTGTTTCCTGCGTGGGGGCCACATTATCCTCGAATGCTGGTGAGCTGTGCTCGCGGGTCTCGTTGGCCTGATGTGTGCCGAGCGCAAAATAAACCCCCCCACCTACGATCACAACCGCCCCCAATCCGATCAGGATGTAGGGTGCCGCGGCGTCAAGCCCGGTAGGCTGGAGTTCCTGCTCCAAGGCGTCAATGCTGACCACATCCGGCGTACTCTCGACAGCAGGTGCGTCCTCGGTTGGCGGCAGTTCAGCAACCGCTTCAGGTGTGGCTGTCGCGTCAGGCTCTGTGGTGGGCTCAATCTCCTGTTCCTCAGGGTCCTCCGGTGGATCAGTGGGTGCCGGTATTTCGGTAGCCGGTGCTGGCGTGGGCAGCGTGCCACCTTCCGCCGCGCTGACGGGCAGCACTTCCGTATCGACTGCATCCGGCACCTCCTCAACTAGAAACCATGGATCGCCACCGACAAGGCAGTTGTATACCGGGTCATTGCAGGTCGCTCCTTCAACGACGATCTGATAGACACCACCCACCGGCTCGACTGTCCAGGTAGTGCCATTGATATCGATCAGGGCTGCTGAGTCACTCCGGGCCGGGATTGAAAGGGTTGCAGTATCCGCGTCAGTGCGGCCCCAGGCCACATGGACTACCTGGTTTGGATAGGTGAAGCGCACATATTCCACGAATGGGTATGATTCTTCATCCACACGGCGGACAAACACCGGGCCACTGGGCAGCAGTTCGGCAGTAAGCTGGTAGCTGAAGTAGGCAGGGCGAACCGTTTCATCCACACGTACCAAACCAAAGGCCTCGTCGTTGTCAGCCTGCAGATCATCGACGAGCTGGTAAACACTGATCCGTGACGCCTGTGCCGCAAATCCGGTGGCATAGGCCTGTACGATATAGGCCGCTTGCTGTTCCAGCGTCACATTGGGGAAACGCCCGAACGTCTGATCGTCCGGATAAAGGGGATCATCGGTAGGGCGCAGGTTCATCTCGTTGATCCAGACGGGTTTGTCAACAATACCATTCTGGCGCATGATTGCGCCCGGGTTGCTCGCCTGCACGTAGACATCATCGTTGGAACCGGTTGCATGCACACTCACCACATCGAAGTAATAGTCATTGGCGGGTGCTGTTGGATCGTCGATCACCTGGCCTATGAACCGCCCAAACCATCCGGGATCGACATAGGACAGCCCGCCCAGGTGGATCTGTGCGCTGGGGTTCGTCTCCCGGGCGGCCTGATAAGCGATCTTCACCAGTTGATAGTATTCCTCCAGCGACCCGGTCCAGGTGACACCGACGCGGCTGGCGGGTGTGTCCTGTTCCTCCCAGATCACCCAACGGTTGATGCCGCGCGTACCATAATAGCTCACCGCCTCGCGCACGAAGTTTGCCCACAGATTCTGTGAATCATCAACGGGCAGGAAGAGTCCGGCGGGCGGTGCGGTCGGGGCTTCACCGTCAGCGGCCCATTCCGGTGTACCAACCAACACAGCGACTACCTCGCGGTTCGCACTGCGGGCGGCATCCAGCCAAGCGTCGATATCCGGATCGGCCTGCCATTGGTCCGGCCCATCCGGCTGGAGATCATCCCAGCGCAGGGTCAGGATCTCCCATCCAGCCCCGGATTGTGCGGCCAGAACGGGGGCGCGATAGGCGTTCACAAGCCCAAAGGCCGGGTTGGGTGCGGGCCCCTGGGCACCGCTGGATGTGACACTAAAAAGTGTGGCACAGGCCACACAAAGCAGTTGGAGCAGAGTTTTTAGCTTACCCATCATGTTCGTCAAGATCTTGAAACCAATTCCATGTAGCCTGCAGGCCCTCGCGAATGCTCGTCTGTGGATCGTAGCCGAAAAGGCGGCGCGCCTTGTCCACACTTGCATAGGTGATCGGGACTTCGCTGGCGGGTGCCTCAGCGTGTTCGATTGGGGCTTCCCGCCCGGCTATCTCCTGCAGAATATTCACAAAATCGCCGAGCCGGACGGCTCACCCCGACCGAGGTTCACAACCTCGTACCCGACAGGTTGGAAGAGAGCCGCTGTTGTGCCAGCGATGATATCGTCAATGTAGGTCCAGTCGCGGAACATCTCTCCCTCGTCATAGAGCGTGAAGGACTTACCCGTCTGGATGGCACGCATCACGATCCAGGCAATGGTATCCGGGCGGACGCGCGGCCCGTAGACATTGAAATAGCGCACCGCAGTGATGTTCATGCTGAACATATTGTGATAGGCATGCCCCAACAGCTCGGCTGCTTTTTTGGTGGCCGGATACGGAGCCAATGGCTCATTGACGGCCAGCTCCTCGGTGAAGGGTGTGACCGGCGCCTTGCCATAGATCGCCGAGGTGGACGCCATCAGGAAATTCTCTGCCCCGACAGCGCGCGCGCCATCGAGCATATTGACTGTGCCTTGCACGTTGACTTCAGCATACAAAGCCGCCCGCTCAATCGAGTAGCGGACGTTTGCCATGGCAGCCAGATGGGCCACATGCGTCGGGCGATGGTGCTCGAAGACCGCCAGCACTGTGTCGCGATTCCGGATATCGGCTTCAACCAGGGTGAAGTTGGCGTTATCCAGGTGTGGTTCCACATGCTGGCGTTTGCGCCGGGGACTGTAAAAGTCATTGAAGTTGTCCAGGCAGACTACACAGTGACCCTCCGCCAGAAGGGTATCGATCAGGTGGCTGCCGATGAAGCCTGCGCCGCCAGTAACAAGCACGGTTGGTTCGCTCATGGCTCCTCTGAGGGGTGAATGTCCTGGACATTGAGCTGTGGGCGGCGGTGGCCGTTCCACTCGTTGAGTTCGAGATGATACACGACATTGATCCTATCAGGCAGGCTGTCAGCTTGCTCACCGCGGCGAAAGGCGATTGCATCAGCCCATGCCCCATTGTCATCGGTGAAGCGCATCTTGAGATGACGCCCTTCCCGGCCAACACGCATGCGTTCGTGAATGCGAACCCCTTCCGTGAGAAACAAAGGCGCCCTGTTGGCCTCACCGGTCGGCTCTAACTGCTGGAGTGCCTTCACCAACTCATAGCCGGTTTCTACAAGTGGGATCTGCGCATCGATGTGTAATGTGGCCTGCAGATCCCGCCCGGCGAGCACATCATCGGCGATCTCGGAAAGCCGGTCCTGTAGGGCAGAGAGGTTCTCAGTGCGAACCGTAAAGCCAGCTGCTGCTGCGTGACCACCATAACGCTCCAGCAGATCATCGCACATCTCAAGCGCACGGGTGATGTGGAATTCGGGGATGCTCCGGCATGAGCCGTGGCTTTCCTCCTCACCGATTTGGACCACCACCGAAGGGCGATAATACTGTTCCGTGAGCCGGCTGGCAACCAATCCAACGATGCCCTGCTCAAAGCGTTCATCAGCAGCAAACATGAGCGCATCTGCGCCGCCGATATGTTCCTCGGCCCATTTCTGCATGTCGCGTGTCTTCTGCTGGCGTTCCACATTGAGGGCAGAGAGTTCCTCTGCAAGGGGCATGGCGCGTTTGATATCCGGTGCAGTAAGCAGATCGTAAGCCAGCATGGCGGAACGCAGGCGGCCCGCCGCATTGATCCGTGGGCCGATCACAAAGCCGATCGTGGTTGCATCTACGCTGCCAGGCCGAACCCGGGCTGCACTGTAGAGGGCCTGCAAACCGGGCCGCTGAGGCCGGTTCAGATTGACCAGCCCACGTTGAACCAGATCGCGGTTTTCCCCGCGCAGTGACACTATATCCGATACGGTGCCGCCTGCGACCAGATCGAGCCAATCCTCAGGCCGCCACTCATCGATCCCGCGAATGCCCCGGCGCTGTGCTTCCATGAAGAGGGCCTGTGCCATCTTGTAGGCGATCCCCACCCCGGAGAGGCGTTTTTCCGGATAGTTGTCTTCGGCACGACGCGGGTTGATCACCGCCAGGGCTGGCGGCAGTTCCGGCCCAATGCTGTGATGATCGGTGACGATCATATCGAGGCCGCTGGCGTTGGCCTCAGCGACTTCCTCCACGGAGCGGATGCCACAGTCCACTGTGATGACCAGATCGACGCCATCCTCCGCCAGATAGCGCAGTGCCGCTGTGTTCAACCCATAGCCCTCATCCACCCTGTTGGGGATATAGGCCTGCACATCAGCTCCCACGCGCTGCAGCACTTCCGTCAGCAGAACGGTGGCCGTCACGCCATCGCAATCGAAGTCGCCGTAGACGGCGATACGTTCTGCATTGCGCACCGCCGTACGGATCCGATAGATGGCATCATCCATGCCCCACAGCCGGAAGGGATTGTCATCTGGCAGATAGTGGCCCAGAAACCCGAGGGCGGCTGGCGTATCCACAAAACCCCGATTGTAGAGAACCTGCGCCACAACCGGATGAATATGCTCATTGGCCAGACTGTTCAGATAGTCTTCGGGAGCCTGCGGGTAGATATGCCAACGCTTCATAATGGGGATCATGCTAACATACATAAGTGCCCGACGCCATATGTTATAATCGCGTTCATGCGTATGCTCGCCGCCACAGGCATCTTCCATCCGGAGCCAGGAGGCCCTTCGACCTATCTGCGCGCTTTCCTGCCTGAGTGGCAGGCACGTGGCCATGAGGCGCAGGTCCTCACGTTCGGCGAGGGGCCTGTCGACATCTATCCCTACCCTGTCAGTCGCGTCAGCCGCCGCGGACCTTACCCGCTGCGCCAGTGGCGGTATTTTGAGCGGGCACGCCAGCTGTGGCCCGACCACAATTTTGCCTTTGTGCACAGCTTGGGCGTCCCTTTGCCTCGCTCGCTGCATCCTCGAGTCGGTAAGGTGGTTGGGGATCAGGCGTGGGAACGCGCTATGAACCGAAGTTGGGTTCCTCCTGATACTGATGTCGATGATTTTCAGACAGCCTCTTACCAAAATCCTCTGATTGATGTAAGCCGCCGCATACGCAGCAGGCGTGCGCAGAACTACGATCATGTGATTGTGCCCAGCGAATACCTCAAGCGTATGGTTCAGGGTTGGGGTGTGCCAGAGGAACGGATCACTGTGATCTATAATGCGCTTAATCATGGGGGCGAATCGGTGGCAGGTGCTCATCTGCCGGAGGGATTCCCGGCATCTGAGGGGCCCGTTGTGCTCGCGGTGGCGCGGTTCACACCATGGAAGAATCTGCATATGATCATTCAGGCAGTTGCACGCCTGCCGGACGTTACTCTGATCATCGCAGGCGACGGCCCCCTGCACGCAAGCCTGGTAGCACAAATCGAACAACATGCTCTCGGCGAAAGAGTTCATCTGGTTGGGCGTATACCGCGAGAGTACATGCCTGGGGTATATCAGTCGGTGGATATGACCGTCTTGTACTCCAGTTATGAGGGACTGTCACATGTTCTGCTAGAATCTCTACAGGCGGGCACGCCCGTCGTTGCCAGCGACAAGGGAGGCAATCCGGAGGTTGTGCGCCATGAAGAAAACGGTCTGTTGGTCCCGTACCCCTCGGTGGAGGCGCTGACCGTGTCAATCCAACAGGCGCTTGACCAACACGACCGGCTGGCAGCCGGGACTCATATCGGGATGGAACGCTTTAGTTGGGAGCACATGGTGGAACAAACAATTGCATTATTGGAGCAATTCTGATGTATGAACTGGCTGTACAGCGTGATTTTGTCGCGCAGCATTTTCTGGTTGGTGGGGACTGGGGCCCCGAGAACGAGTGGCATTCACACCACTACCGGGTAGAGGTGTGCTTCACTGCTGACGAGCTCGATCAGCATGGCTATCTGGTTGACATCGTGGATGTGGAGCAGAATCTCGATGAGATGGTAGCTGGCTACAAGGACAAGACCCTCAACGACCTGCCGGACTTTGATGGTCTAAACCCCAGCATTGAGCATTTCTGCCGGATTTTTTGCGTGGGTATGGACGAACGGCTTGACGCACCGAACATCACGACGATCAAGGTGACCATCTGGGAGAACGATATCGCCTGGGCAGCGTACCGGCTGGAGCGTGATTGAGGGCTGCGTTTGTTGTCTATGGTGATCTGGATATCGTCTCTGGCGGCTATATCTATGATCGGGCTATAGCAGACCAACTGAGCACGGCAGGGCATCACGTTGAAGTCATCGGGCTGCCTTGGCGAACGTATGGCGAACATCTGCTAGACAACCTTAAACCGGGCTTGCTGCGCAGTATGGCTATCCCCGGTTATGATGTCATTATCCAGGATGAACTCAACCATCCCTCGCTCTTCTTGCTCAACCGGTGGTTGAAGCCGCGTATTGATGCACCTGTCATCAGTATTGTGCATCATCTACGTGCCAGTGAACATCGCCCGACCTGGCAGAATCGCCTCTACCGTTTGCCCGAACATCTCTATCTACGGTCGGTGGACGCGTTTATCTACAACAGTCAGACCACCCGGCAGATCGTTGAAGCGGTTGTGCAGCGGCCCGGAATTGTCGTCTATCCTGCAGGTGACCGCGTTCAGACGAACATCACGCCCCAGCAAATCGAAGCGCGCGCCCATACCGCCGGTCCCCTGCGGGTCTTGTTTGTGGGCAATCTCATCCCGCGCAAAGGACTGCACACCCTCATAGACGCGCTTGCCCAACTCCCCACAGAAAGCTGGCATCTGACCGTGATCGGGAACGAGGATGCGGATCCCGCGTATGCCCATGCCATCCACCGGCAGGTCGCGCAGGTTGGAGTGGAAGCGTCTGTGCGGTTTGCCGGACGGCTGCTTGATACAGCGCTGATTGCTGAGTTTTTGGCAGCGCATCTGTTGGCGGTGCCCTCCACGTATGAGGGATTCGGCATCGTCTATCTTGAGGCGATGGGGGCCGGGCTGCCCGCGATTGGGTCAACAGCAGGCGCGGCGCATGAGATTATCACTGATGGTG
>JAADYX010000256.1 GCA_010092885.1 Chloroflexota bacterium
AGATGTGTATAAGAGACAGATGTGCCCTTCGCCGCGGAACCCGAGACACTGGCCAGCGACCAGCGCATCGCGGTGAGCCTGCCCGGCGGCGGCACGCAGGAGGTCGGGTTGTTCCCGGCGCAGGGCCTGCCGGATGGCACCCTGCTGATGGCCGCCCGCGACTCGGCGTTCGCCTACGGCCTGTCGGTGATCTACGAGCCGGAGAGCGGCGGGCTGTTCCGGGTGACGCGCGCCGACACCGGCGAACCGGTCCGTGTGGTGGATGTGCAAAACGGGGAGGCGCTCTTCCTGCCGGAGGATGTTGGGGCGCAGGCACCGCTGTTCCGGGGCCAGCTTGACCCGGCAGGCCGTCTGGAAGCTGTCGAGCAGGTTGCGTCCGCGGGCGCGGTGCCGGATCGAGCCGCCATGCTGCCCGATGCTGTGGTGGCGTCGGTGCGCGGAGCGCTGGTGCGCATCACGCCGGACGAGCGCACGCTGCTGCTGGAAGGGGTCGACTCCGGGTTTGCGGTGCTGGGCCCGGAGACGATCATTGTGCCGGTGCCGGAAGGCGAAACGGTGGTACTGGTCACGCTGTCTGTTGATGGCGGCGAGCCCGCCCTGCTGGCAGAAGGGAACTACCCGCTGGTCGTGCCGTGATCCGACCGATGACCGCCGCCGATCTGGATGCGGTGCTCGTGCTGGAAGCACTCGGCTTCAGCGACCCGTGGCCGCGTGAGGCCTTTCAGGAAGGCCTCGATGACCCGGCACAGCACTACCTGGTCGTGGAACAAGGCGGGGCAGTGGTCGGCTGTATGGGCACCATCCGGCTGGCTGACCACCGCGTCCACGCGCTGACCATCACTATCCACCCGGACTGGCGGCGGCGCGGGTTGGGCCGCAGGCTGCTCGCTGCCGCCCTGCAGCAGGCCCGTGATTGGGGTGCGCGCAGCTTCACGCTGGAAGTGCGGGTGGGCAACACCGCGGCCCGGAATTTCTACCGCACCTTTGATGCCGTGACGCTCAAACGGCTGCGACGCTACTATCGTGACGGCGAGGATGCCCTGCTGCTGAGTCTCCCCCTATAATCAGTACAACGTCGGCGGCCCGTCTGCCGTATAATGATCTGAGATGTGACAGGCAGGAAATAGGATCCTATGAACTTCCATGGCAGAGAGGCCGTCCCGATCCGTTCGCGGCGGCTGCCCCAAACTATTGAAACCCCCGTCAGTTTTGACGCTGTGCCCCATGCCTACGTGCGCTATGCTTACGCCCGCTCGGCTGACAGCATGAGCAGCGGCATGGAAGGGCAGGACTATCTGTGCTACCAGCACAATGACCAACGGCTGGTGTTCGTTGTGGCTGACGGAGTCGGCTCGTCGTTTTGCGGCAACCTGGCGGCCCGCATCGTGGGCGATGGCCTGTTGGAATGGTTCTGGGCGCTGGATGTGGCCTACATCAACGGCCCGGCCGCCCTCAAGGAAGCAGCCGTCAGCCACCTGAACAAGATGCAGAAGATGGCTCAGGTTGAGGTCGAGGAGTACGAGATCCCCGACGAGATCGGCGGGCTGGTGCGCACCGCCCTGGAAAGCCAGCGCGACTACGGCAGTGAGGCGATCTTCGCCGCGTGCCGCATCGACCACCCCAACCCCATGATCCCCGACGGGCTGTTGAGCATCTTCTGGATGGGCGACACGCGCATCCGGGCCTTCCATGAGGAGGAGGGCGAGCTCGATCTGGGCGGGGCGCGCAACCTGGCCGACCGCTGGTCGACCAAGCAGGGCGTGCGCGGCAGCATGAGCACGTACATGCGCCCCCTGCCCGGCATCTGGCGGGTGGCCGCCTACTCCGACGGGCTTTCCGCGCATGAGGAAGGCGTGCTTGACTACACCGACATGAAGCTCGACAGCGAGATCCGGGCCGGGTCCAAGCTGCCGACCTCCGATGATGTCTCCTTCATCGATGTGGTGCGGCGCACCGCGCAGTACGAAGGCTACCCCGACCTGCCCGATCCGAACCTGGAACGGCCCACGCTTGAGCAGATCTGGAACCCGCAGTACCGCGAGACCTTTGAGCTGCGCTGGAACTGGCAGGGCGAGACGGGCGGCCTGCTGGGCGGCGGCAAACCGACCTTCCTGGTGCAGGAGGCCAACAGCCCCGCCCTGACCAACGCCCGCACGTTTGAAGTCACCGAGACGACGTGGCAGCCGCCCGAACCGCGTAAGCCCGGCCACTATTACTACCGGGTGCGGGCCATGCCCCGCCGCGGACCCGTCAGCCCGTGGAGCGAACTGCGCCAGACGAAGGTCGCCTACCCGCCGCCGCCCGCGCCCGACCTGAGCGTGGACGCCGACCGCGTGCTCACCTGGACCGAAGAGGGCGAGCAGCTGGACTATGTGCTGGAACGCGCCAGCGACCCGGATTTTGCCGAGGTGGACCGCGTCTACGAGGGGCGCGCCACCCACTGGCCGATCACGCTGGGGGCCGCGCCTCCGGGCGTGTATCACTTCCGGGTGCAGGCCATCAGTGATGGCGGCCCCGGCCCGTACAGCGCCCCGGTGGAGGTCTCCGTGACGCCGCCCGCGCCGCCGCGCCCGCAGCTGGGATCGCTGAGCCATGATGCCGCCCGCGGCGTCTACCGGCTGCGCTGGCAGGCCACCGCCGGATCGACCTTCTACGAGATCGAAGAGCGTGAGGAGCAGCGCGGCGAGACCCGCATCCTGACCACGGAGGACACCACACTGCCCATCGACCCGAACGAGAAGGACATGGGCGAATACACCTACCGGGTGCGCGCCTGCCACGATTGGGACTGCTCCGATTGGAGCAACGAGCAGACGCTGCGCATCACGCCGCCCGCGCCCGCCGCCGCCCCGACGCTTTCCACCAGCGGCCCGGACGAGGACGGGCGCATCCGGCTGACGTGGAGCGAGGTCCCGCGCGCCGTCGACTACATGGTGGAGACCTCCGAGAGCGAGGATTTCCACGATGCGCGCATGTACCTACAGGCCGAACGCGAAATCGCGATTGCGCGGCGCGAGCCGGGCGTGGTGCATCTGCGCGTGTGCGGCACCAATGCGGGCGGCGATGGCCCGTGGAGCGCGGTTGAGCGCATCGCGATTGCGCCCGGCACCCCACCGTGGATCGAGATCACGCCCGGCGAGGAGGCCATCGATGTAGCGTGGGGCGCGGTCGGCGGACGGGTCCGCTACACGCTGGAAGCCGCCGCCGATGACGGTTCGGCCAGCGAAGTCTACCGCGGCGACGAGACACACGCGGCGGTCAGGCCGCCGCAGGGGGGCCGGATCGTGTTCCGGGTGCGCGCGGAGGTGCCCGGCGTGGCCAGCGGCTGGCAGACCTCCGACCCGATCACGGTGCGCGGCGGCCCGCCCGGCCCGGATCTGCTGCCGCCCGCCTTTGATGAGCGCGACGCGGTCCGCTTGCAGTGGGCGGCGGTCCCTGAGGCGGATGCCTACGTGGTAGAGGTCGCGCGGGATGAGCTGTTCACGGTGATGGCACGGCGCATGCGCGTGGAGGGCACCCAGGCGGTCTTCCAGCCGCCCGCGGCAGGCGGCTACTGGTTCCGGGTGCGCGCGTTGGATGGTGACATGCCCGGCACGCCCGGCGCTGACCGGCACATCAGCGCGGAACGGCCCGCCGCCCCGACCATGTGGCCGATTGACCCGGTGCCCGAGGGGCAGATCTTTGAGATCGCCTGGGCCGGTATCCCGGGCTGCGACCACTACCAGTTCCAGATCTCGGTGGTGCGGCACTTCCCGCAGCTGAAGGACAAAACCAAAACGCTGAAGGCCGTGCACCCCAGCCAGAAGATCGCGATCCCCGGCTACCCGCGCGGCCGCTACTTCGCGCGGGTGCGCACCGTGGCTGCCAGCGGCACGACCAGCCTCTGGTCCGATATGCTGGTGATCGACGTGGTGTAAGCGCCGCTTGGTGTGCGGTCAGCGTGGAGGGGTACCGGCGGGGCCAGCAGCGCGATCCGCAAGGGGAGTTCGTTTACTAGCGGGCGCACCGGCCAAGGGAGGCGGGCTAATCCATCAAGGCACGGAGTCTCTCCCCCTGCGAAGCGCTCAAGGAAGGCATCCACGCTGAGGCCGTAGCCCGGCTCCAGCTCGACGTACCGGTGGAATTCCGGGGGCGAAGGCAGGGCGAACTGCGGAGCCTGTGCCTGCGTGATGGGCGGGCCCAACCCGTACTCCACGATCACGCCGGGCTGCCGACGATCGTCATCTGCCGGAGGGTGGTGGTCTGCGCGTCCAGCCGGAAGGCCACCCCATGCAATCGCTCCTCCGGCCACGCGGCCTGCAGCACCAGCTCACCCCGGATGGGAAGCGGCGCGATCCAGTGGGCGGGGCGCGCAAAGCCCATGATGTCCGTGCGCTCGTCGAAGCCCAGCACCCCATAAAAGACGCGCTCCACATGCGCCAGGCTGGATTGGCCGGGGCGCAAACCGTGCCAGCAGGATGCACAGGCCGCCCCCACCGCAGAGGCGTTTACTCGCCCCCATCCGCTCCGGGCTCCGACCACAGCAGCTGGGTGCGGGCCTCAAAGCCGCCGCGTTCGTGGCGGCGCGCCACCTTGCGGAACATGACCTGCTCCGGGGTGATGTTGTGCGCGGCCAGCAGCGCGTCGAGCACCTCGAACACGTCGGCCAGTTCGGTCACCAAGTCGTCGGGGTGCGCGGCTCGGCGGGCCTCAGTCGCCTCCTCGATCAGTTTGTCGAGGAGGGCACGGGCGTAGTCAGCATTGGCGTAGGTACCGGTCTCACAGCGCCCGCCCGCCTCCTCGATGATCTCAGGGATGCGGTCGCGCACCAGCTTATGGTAATAGTGGCGCGTCATGGTGTGGCGGCATCGAGGGCCAGCGATTCCAGCGTGGAGTCATCCAACCGCGTGACGAACTCGACGATCAGCCGGGCGGTGCGTTCGATGTCCTTCAGCGCGACGATCTCCACCGGGGAGTGCATGTTGCGGATCGGGATGCTGAGGATGGCGGTCGGCACGCCGTCGCGGCTTACCTGGATCGCCCAGGCTTCCGTGCCGCTGGAACGCGGCATCGGTTCCGGGTGCAGGTCGATCTCCAGCTCTTTGGCCAGATCGGTGATCTGGTCATAGAGGCGCGGGTGCGCGTTCGGCCCGATGATGATGGTCGGGCCGCCGCCCAGCTTGTAGCCCTTGTTCTCATCGACGCCCACACCGATGGCCCAGCCGGTATCAACCACGATGGCCAAATCCGGCTGGGTGCGCCACGCGATGGTCTGCCCGCCGCCCAGCGTGACCTCCTCCTGAACGGTGGCCGCCACCAGCACATCCCACCGGTGGGAGCGGGTTCCCAAGGCGTGCAGCACGGCGGTCATGGCCGCGCAGGAGGCCCGGTTGTCCATCGACTTGCCACTGACCAGGCCGTCACTGAGGGGGAGGGCGGGTTGGTCAAACGTGATCAGATCGCCGACGTGCACGAGCTCGCGCAGGTCGTCATGGGGCAGGCCGGTATCCACCACCAGATCGCTGATCTTGGGGTACTTCTTGCGGTCTTCCTGGGTGAGCACATGCGGCGGGCGCGATCCGATCAGGCCGCGCAGCGGGCGCTGCCCGTGCACGATCACCGGCTGGCTGATCAGCACGCGCTTGTCGATGCCGCCCACGCTGGTGACGCGCAGAAAGTCGCCTTCGATGTCCGTCACCATCAGGCCGATCTCGTCCATATGGGCAGTGACGAGCACCTTGGGGCGCGGGTCAGGGCCGGTGCCGTGCCGGGTGGCCAGCAGAGTGCCCAGCCGGTCAACGGTCAGGTCGTCGGCGAGGCCCTCCCACGCGGCGTGGATGGCCTCACGGATGGGGCCTTCATGCCCGGAAACCCCGGGCGCTTCCGATAGGGTGATCAGGTGTTCTTGTAAATCCATGTCACTTCCTTTAAAGGGTCAGCCGTCGTCCCCGCCGCCGTCCTCCTCGGTTGGGGTCGGCGATGCCTGCGTGGGTGTCGCCTCGGTCGGCGGCGCTTCCGTGGTTGGCGCGGCCGTCGTGGCCGTGGGCGTGGCGGGGGTCGCGGATGCGGTGGCGGTTGGCGTTGGCACGGTCGCTGTGGGCGCGTTGGCCGTGGCCGTCTGGTCGGCGGCATCGGCGGTCAGGGCGACCACAGTCGCCGTCAGGTTGATGGCGTCCTGCGTGGCTCCGGCCTGAGCAGTGGCTGTGCCGGGGTTGTCAGCCGTGGCGGATGCCGTGGCGGTCGGTGTGCGCGTCGCCGGGACGAACTGCGTCGGTGTGGCCCGCAGCGTCAGAGTGGGGCCGCCCGGCGTGATCGTCAGGGTCACCGTGGGTGTCTCCGAGGGGGTGCCCTCGGGGGTGTCGGTGATCGCACCGGCCGTCTGTGTGGCAGCGATGACAGTCTCCGTTGCGTCTACGTCTACCGGGGGGCGATTGCTGGCTACCAGCAGGATCACAATCCCACAAAAATAAAAGGGGAAGGTGGCAAAAATCACGCCGATCAGGGCGCGGTGGGTCCGCCGCCGCTTCTCTTCAATGGCTGCCATGCATCGCTTTCCTCCGGTGAGTCAGATGGATTCAGTCTAGCATGGTGGGCCACAGCGGGCAAATGGCAGGCGGTCTGCCGCCGGTGCTCAGCGGCAGACCGCGGATTGGTGCCTTACTCATCCTCACCGGTGAGGCGGCTGAGGTCCGCCAAGCGGCCCCGCGCCAGGTCCCCGACGTGTTCGCGCCACAGGGCGGCGGTTGCCGCGCCGGGATCGGTCTGCACCGTGCGGAAGTACTCGCACACGCGCGTCACGTCGCGCAGCAGGATGTCATACGCTTCATCGTTGGTGAACGGGTTAACCCGCTGCGGCAGGTCGATCACGGTGATCGCCCCCTCCCAGATCAGGATGTTGTAGGGCGAGAGGTCCCCGTGGATCATCTCGTGGCGCAGCATCAGGTCCACGTTGTGCATGATGCGGTCGAACACCGCTGGCTCCTGTTCGGGTTCCAGCCGGACCTCGCTGAGCAGCGGGGCGGGCATGCTGGCACTGCCCCGGTAGCCCATCAGGATGGCGTTTTCCCCGGCGGCGACAGGCTCCGGCACGTCAGCGCCTGCCGCGTGCAGGGTCTCCAGCGCGGTGAACTCGTGCATCAGCCAGGAGGTATGCCGCACGGACTCACCAAACGCCGAACGGGAGCGCACCGCGCGTTCCATGCGGGCGTCCGTCCCATCGACGTTGTGGCCGTCCGCCGAAAGGATGCCGCGCCCCCGGCGGTAGCGGGCATCGTTGCTCAGGCTGCGGAACTGCCGCGGACGGTACACCTTCGCGGCGATGTAGTCCATGCCGGTTGAAGGGTGGGCCGTGCAGCGATACACGCTGGCCTCCTTGCCGCCCTTGATCTGCACCTCCACATCGGTGATGATCGCCTGATCGTAGAAGGTGCGCAGGGAGCTGAGCAGCCAGCCCTCCTCATAGCGGGAGGGCGAGTAGGTCGTCTCGAACCCGGCTTCAAGCCCGGCCAGACTGTCGGCGTAGTCCTCCGCGGATTCGGCATGCACGTCCTGACCGTGCTGTTTGGGATCCACGCGGGGTTTGCGCCTGCGGCGGGCCTGCCGGTCGGTTTGTTGGTCGTTGAACAGCGCTTCGTATTCAGCGTAGCGCTCGGAATCGTCAAAGAAAGACAAGGTTGGGTTCCTTTCCAGTTAACAGCAGCAAACAATACCAATAACAGCCATGCCATGTCACGGCATGGTGGATGGTCACCTGAGGCGCTCGCTTTGCTGTTGGCTGAAAAGGGACTCGTTAGCGGAGCGGACCCTCAAAAGCGAGCGCGGTTCCGACAAGGGGCAGTTTGTTTCCGGCCATACTCACGCCTCGCTTTCTTGCTAAAGGGTCAACGCTGTATTTGTACCCTGGATCCGGCCTGCCTGCCACAAGACATTCCTAGCGGCAGGGGCAGGCTCACACCAGCCCGATATCCACGCCCAGCACCTGTTGGATCATATCCTCCAGAATGCGGCCGCCCAGCGGTGGATCCAGCTGCCAGCGCTCGACTTCAACGGCGGCGCGGCGCGGCACCAGCCCGACCAGTTCGCTGTGGTGCACCGCGGCCCCGTGGTCAGCTGCCCTGTCTCTTATACACATCTGACGCTGC
>JAADYX010000257.1 GCA_010092885.1 Chloroflexota bacterium
CAGCGGAGCCACTCGTGCACACCGTCCGGCTGGGGGAGACGGTCTCCGAACTGGCCCTGCGCTATGCGGTGACTGTAGACGGCATCGCTGCCGCCAACGATCTGGCCGACCCGCGCCGGATCAGCGTGGGGCAGACTCTGCTCATTCCGCAGCCCGGCCAGACCGCCCGCCCCGAACCGGCCGTGACGGCATCACGCCACAGGGTGCAGCCCGGCGAGACCCTGCCCGGGATCGCGCTGCGGTACGGCGTGACCGTCGGCGCGTTGGCCGCCGCCAACGATCTGCCGCAGACTGCACAGATCACGCCCGGCATCGTATTGAGCATCCCCAGCGTGCAGGCGGGCACCACCTCCGTGATCCACGCGGCTTCCGGGCCGGGCCTGTGCCCGGATGTGGCCATCACGCGCAGCGGCAGCGGCTATTTTGTCAGGCCGGTGGAGCAGTACGTGCTCACGCGCGGGTTCTTCAGCACGCACCAAGCTGTCGACCTGGCGTGGGATCTCGGATCGCCGGTCAAGGCCGCTGATGGCGGCACCGTGGTCTATGCCGGGTGGAATGACTACGGTTACGGCAATCTGGTGGTGCTCGACCACGGCCGGGGCTGGCGGACCTATTACGCCCACCTGCGGACCGTCTCCGTGGAGTGTGGCGCATGGGCAGCGCGTGGCAGCGTGATCGGTGCCCTGGGCAGCACAGGCAACTCCACCGGGCCGCACCTGCATTTTGAACTCCTGCGCTTCGGCATTGCGGTCGATCCGGAGGGCTATATTCGCTTTTAGGAGGGCACTATGCGCCTTGTCGATCTGTCACACACTATTGAGCCGGGCATGCCGCTGTTCAGCGACTCGGCACCGCAGCCGCGCATCACCCCGTGGATGAGCCACGCCGACTCGGCGCAGACCGGGGCGTACGAGGGCACCACCTGCGAGCTCACCGAGGTGGCGATGATCACCAGCGCGGGCACCTATATGGACAGCCCCTACCACTTCCATCCGGACCGGGATACCATCGACAGGCTTACCTTGGACCAACTCGTGCTGCCGGGCGTCGTGGTCGACTGTACAAACGCGCCGCGCGCCATCGGGCCGGATGTGCTGTCCGGCGTTGATGTGGCCGGGCGGGCGGTGCTGTTCCATACCGGGTGGGACCGGTATTGGGGTGAGCCCCGCTACCACGAGCACCCGTATCTGACCGGCGGAGCCGCCCGTGCACTGCTTGAGGGCGGCGCAAAGCTGGCTGGCGTTGATTTCCTCGTCATTGATGACACCAGCGACCCCACCCGGCCTGTGCACGTGACCCTGCTCGGGGCCGACATCCTGATCGTTGAGAACCTGACCAATCTCGCGGCCCTACCACCTGAAGGCTTCTTATTCCATGCGGCACCGGCGCGGGTGCGGGGGGCTGCGGCCTTCCCCGTCCGCGCGTACGCCGCCATTACCCAAGAGGACTCCCCATGAAACGCGTTGCTGACGGTCTGTACCGCATCTCCTTTGCCATTGTGCACACCTACCTGATCGAACACGAGGACGGCCTGACGCTTGTCGATACCGCGGTTAAGCCTGTCGCGGGGCGCATCCTGAGCGAATTGGAACAGGACAACCGTGTCCCCAACGATATCACCGAGATCGTCATCACCCACGCGCACCCTGATCATGTAGGCGGCCTGCCGCAACTGCACAACGCGACCGGCGCGCCGGTCATCTGCCACCATATAGAAGCACCGTATGTCGAGGGCGACGAGCCGATCCCGCGCCCGGAAAAATCCGAGCTCAAACCGCTGGAGCGTCTCCTATGGATGCCGCCCGACACCGTGCCCGGCACACCTGTCGACCGCACCGTGGAAGATGGCGAGTTCATCGGGCAGTGGCAGGTGGTGCACACGCCCGGCCACGCGCCGGGGCATATCAGCCTGTGGCAGCCGGAGACCAAAATCCTGATTGCGGGCGATGCCCTGGCCAACACGTTCAACAACTTGGGCAGACCCTTCCCGCCCTTTACAGCGGATATGGCGACCGCCATCGAGTCGATCCACCGGCTGGCCGAACTCGAACCGGCGATCATCTGCCCGGGGCATGGTGCCGTGCTCGATTTCGCTGCCGCCGCCAAGCTTAAGTTGTTTGCAGAGCAATTGTGAGCGAGTACACTTACCAGCACTGACCACCTCAATAAAGGAGCCGACATGCTTTCTCACCTGCGCGCTCAGAACCGTGCCATCGAAAAAGGACTCCGCAGCCTTGAGAAGTACCTGCAGAAGATCGACAGCAGCATGACCTTGGATGAACGGGGGCGGGCACGCATCCAGTACAACCAGGTTGGCCTGCACATCCACGCCATCCCGGACGCCAACCTCGTGATCTTCAAGACGTTTATCAACTTCCTGCCGGACCCGGCGGAGGGCACGCTGCTGCCGCTGCACTACGCCCTGCTGGACCTCAACGATGAACCGATGACCGGCCTGGCCTACTTTTCGATTGTCGACAGCCGCGAGATCGGGTCCGAGCATGACGCGATCAGTGTGGAGACCAAGCGCCCGCTGGCCGATATGAGCGAAGAGGAGTTCATGCAGTGCGTGCGCGCCGTCGGTGAGGTGGCCAATATCTTCATGGAAAAACTCGAAGCGGACTTCAAGGCGCCCCGCGTTCCGTGATCAGGCACTACACCGAGATCTACCGGCAGGAGACGCTCAGCCGTTTCTCAATGGAGTTCGCCGGGTTTCGCAGCGCAGTGATGACCGAACTGCGCTTCAGCACGACGGCCCATTACACGTCTGACGGGCTGATGATGATCAAACAGGAGAACGGTCAGGCGGTCGTGCAGACCGCCTCCGGCTCCGCCGTGGAACTGGTCTTCCACCTGATCGAGCGGGTGGAGATCAAGCAGATGGGGCCCTTCAGCGGGGGCACGATCACCCTGTCGGGCGATGATGAGGAGAACATCCGCGCGACGGTCGTCTTCGACGGCCTGATGGTCATCTGTGAGCGGTTGTTCTACCGCCACCGCCCGGAGTGGCAGCCGGGCCGCTTTTCGCGGCTGCGCGGCGAGATCCCCACGCCGGAAGCCATCGAAGCCTATCTTCAGGATGACGATTGGCGCGAGTGCAGTGAATGCGCCGAAGCTTGGTTCGATCCGGAGGAGTTCTCGTACTGCCCGGAATGTGGCAGCCTGACTCAGCTCTACGTGGACGGCTGATCCCCCACACCGGGGAAGAGTTCATCAACGACTTCAGGCGCGTAGGTGCGTGCCATCTGCGTGTTGAAGCCGTTGGCTGCGCACACCTCCGCGTACAGTCTGGCCGAGTCACGCCGGGTGCGCGCCTGCGTGGCGAAATCGACCCCGTACAGCCCAAAGCGGAAGCGCGGATCGTAGCCCTCCGCCCATTCGAAGTTATCCACCAGACTCCAGAAGTAGTAGCCGCGCACCGGGTAGTTGTGCATGCAGGCCTTCCATACCCAGTAGAGGCTCTGCAGCAGGTGGCCGGGCCGGTTGGTGTCGTGCTCGTCGGGCATGCCGTTCTCCGTGATGTACAGCGGCACGTTGAGCGTCTCAAACAAGCGCCTGATCAGGGGCAGCAGTGACGGTGGGGAAAGCTCACCCCATGCTTCTGGGCCTGTCGGTGCGCCGGGGCGCGCCTGGTAGCCGATGCCCAATCCCTTGAGGTTGCTCGGGTCAAAGAACGCGTCCAGCCGCTGGTAGAAATTCAGCCCGATCCAGTCGAGCGAGTTTTTGGCCTCACCGATGGTCTCGTTTCTGCCGATCAGCGGTTTCCACTCGCCGGTGGCCAGCACCTCCAACGTGATGCCGTTGAAGAAGCTATCCAGCAGATTGCTCATCAGGCGGTCAAGCGGGCTGCTGGGGTTCATCGGGTGCCAGTCGATCATGTGCTTGGCCAGCCCGACCTGCGCGCCTGGCTGCACATCATGGATGGCGGTGTAGGCCTGCGCGTGTGCATGGACCATATTGCGCACCACCTGAAAATACCGGGTGATGTTCTGCTGGCGCGGCGGCCACAGCCCGGCGAAATAGCTCTGCGCGGCGTAGATGTTCGGCTCGTTGATGGTGCACCACAGGTCCGTCAGGTCAGCCAGATCGCCGACGACTTTGGCCGCAAACCGCCTGAACCACTCGGCTGACTCCGGGTGTGCCCAACCGCCGCGGTCGGCCATCCACTGCGGGTTGGTGAAGTGGTGCAGCGTGACCATCGGCTTGATCCCGGCTTTGCGCATCGCAGTGAGGATCTCGCGGTAGCGGTCGAGGGCTTCATAATTCCAGCGCCCGGCCACCGGCTCGATGCGGCTCCACTCCACCGAAAGGCGGTGGGTGTTCGTGTTGAGCTCGCGCATGCGTTCAATGTCGCCTTCGGCCTCGCCTTCCCACCAGCCAGCCGCATCCCCGCTGACGTGGTTGTCATAGACGCCGCCGTCCTGCAGGTGTTCAAATGCCCACCAATCGTTGCGGGTGTTGCCACCCTCTACCTGATGGGAAGAGGTTGCCGTACCCCACAGAAAGCCCTGTGGGAAGGTAAACATCGCGTCAGGCATTGCTATGCTCCGTCAGTTGAAGAGAATAGTGTGAAGAATGTGCTAAAGTTAACACAAAGGATACAACAAAGGAGAACGATATGCCTGAAAAGCAGTTTGTACTGGCCACCTACGCCGATACCGAATTCGCCCAGAAAGTGGCTCAGCGCCTGATCGATGGCGGGTTTGACCGGCAGGGGATACGCATCTGGTACCGGCAGCAGGGCTGCGGACGCACGTGCCAAGTGAGCAAGTTGAGCACGCCGTGGATGTCTTCAACAGCCATCCACCCGGCCTCGTTGAAATACGCGCCGAGTGGAGTGACGATGATTGGAGCGATCTGGTTGAGTCCCCAGATGCCTTTGCCGTGGTCGACCTCTACTGAAGCGAGCCCTCGTGCCCGGCTTCTAACAGCGACTGATAGTCCTGCGGCAGCTGCTGCTGCAGATGGTCCCATTCGCCCGGTGTGAGCGCTTCACGCATGACGGACATAACCACCCTGGCATGATAGACCGACTCCGGCAGGTCCTCGTCTTCGCGTTCGGCGACACGCTCGAAGAACTCTTCCAGCGTGAAGCTTTCCGTCTTGTCGCTGCGCTGGAGGTACTCGCCGATCTCGCGGGGCAGCTGCGCCGCCAGATGATCGACCTGCTCGCTGGTCAGGCGGTCGGCCAGCGTCTCCAACGTGGAGTGAATGGCGTGCACTGCGGCGCCCTCTGAGGGCAGCTTGGCCCGGTTCTGTACGTGGCCTACAAACTCATGAAACTGCATATGCGTTCTCCCTTTCGTGCGTCCGTGTGTTTGGCGGCGTGTGTGCCGCTGAATCTGACCGTAGCGCACGTGTGTAAAAGCTGCCTAAGAACGCGGGGATGGGTTCAGCGGGTGGCCAGCGGCATGAGTTCAAAGATGATGGCTGTCCTGGTCTGCCCGTCAACGTCGGGCATGTCACGTGTGTGCGTGGCGACGAGCACCATCTCGCCCATATACCGGACCTTGCCGGTCTCGACGTACTCAAACAGGTGCAAGGATTTGCCATCCGCTGCGTGATCACGAATGGCACGGTTCCCGCGGGTAAAGGTCATATCGCCCGATTGGCCTTCGCCCGTATAGAAATACCGCCCGTCGGACTGCCCCCCTGTACTTGACCGCCAAACAGGCGGTGTATATCCTTGCGGATGTAGACGTTATCCTTGACAAACATATCTAGGCACCTTCTATGAGCTGCGACATCACCTCTATTCATACAACACGTTATGCGCGCTGACAACCACATCCTGCATGGCGACGCGCTGACCCTGCTGCCGGATCTGCCGCCCGTGGATATGGTGTTTGCCGACCCGCCGTATAACCTCCAGTTGAAAAACGAGCTGTGGCGGCCCAACCTCACGCGCGTGGATGCCGTCGATGACGACTGGGACCAGTTCAACGGCTTCGCGGACTACGACCACTTCACACGGGAGTGGCTGGCCGCCGTGCGCGCGATAATGGCTGACTCAGCGACTATCTGGGTGAGCGGCACCTATCACAACATCTTCCGCATCGGGCGCATCATGCAGGATATGGGCTTCTGGCTGCTCAACACGATCACCTGGTACAAGCCCAACGCCATGCCGAACTTTCGCGGTACCCGGCTGAAAAACGATGTCGAGTTCGTCATCTGGGCCAAACGCAGCGAGGACAGCACCTACACCTTCAACTACCACAAGATGAAGCGCTACAACAGCGGCAAGCAGCTGGGTTCCGTCTGGGCGATCGCAGTGTGTGGCGGGCCAGAACGTCTGCGCGACGCGGAAGGCGACAAGCTGCATCCCACGCAGAAGCCCGAAGCCCTGCTGGAACGCATCATCGTGGCGAGCACCCACCCCGGCGACCGGGTGCTCGATCCGTTCAGCGGCACGGGCACAACCGCCGCTGTGGCCAAACGCCTGCGCCGCCGCTGGATCGGCATTGAGCAGGATGCGGACTATGTCGCTGCTTCACGCGAGCGGATCGCCGCCGGGACGCCGCTGCCCGCCGCTGATCCGCTGGTGAAGGGCCGCCAGACGCCGCGCCGTGTGCCCTTCCGCAGCCTGATCGCGCACGGCTACCTCCAGCCGGGGCAGATCCTCACATTGGACAGGCCCACCGTCGAGGCCGTGGTGCAGGCAGATGGCACCCTGCGCGCCAACGGCTTCACCGGCTCGATCCACCAGACGGGTGCCCACCTGAAGGGCACCCCTTCCTGCAATGGGTGGCGGCATTGGCGCTTTGTCGATGCCGACGGCACCAGCCGCCTGCTCGACGTGCTGCGCGACCGCTACCGGCGGGATATCCCGGCGGATTAGGGTGTGCTGTTGAGGATGCACGCCGGGGGCTGTGCTTCGATCTGCAATCCCTCAAACAGATCCGCGTAGCGCGTGTCCGGTGATATGGTCATTGCGGCTGCCTGCCCGATTTCCCCCATCGCCGCGTTGACATGCAGCAGCGAGCCGTCCTCCTGAAGGACATACAGGTAGCGCAGCAGCCGCTGGTATTGGTCGGTCTGCCGTGTATCCGGCACCATGTAGAGGGTGGTGCCCACCGGAATGAGATCGGCAAGGGCCGCACTCGCCTCGATGAAGCACTGCTCGCCGCGCTCAGGGGTGTCCATGCCGATCAACCGGACGCGGTACTCCACATCCGGGCGCCGGGATATCCGGCTGGGTGCGGCGGTTCTCGCAGTAGGCACCGGTCAGGTGGGTTTTGTGCCGAGTCCGGTCACAACGTTGTAGATGCCTTAGCTCGCCAGGGCGACACAGCACCCGGCGGCCAATCCTAAGAGTCCAGGTCGTTTCATCGGGGGCTCCTTTACCGGTAGTTGGCGTACGGGCTGAAGTCGCCATCAAACAGGCGCCCGTCGGGCATGGTGGCACCATCCAGCGCGGAGGTGGAGGCCAGCTGCTTGTAGCTGACCTGCGCATCGGTCAGGTTGGCGCGGGTCAGAATGGCGCGGTTCAACTGCGCCCCGGCGAGATTGGTGCTGGAGAGGTTGGCGCCGTTCATGTTGGCGCGGGTCAGCAGTGCAAACCGCAGATTCGTGCCTTCCAGCTTGCAGTAGGTGACGTGTGCAAAGGTCAGGTCGGCGCCTTCCATAGATGCCCCGGAAAGGTCCGCGCGGTCCAGCCGGCACCGCGAGAGATCCGCCTCATCGAGGGCGGCGCGCATCAGCTTGGCCCCGGTTAAATCCGCCTTGGCGAGGTTGGCGCGGGTCAACACCGCATCCTTCAGATCGACGCCGCGCAGGTTGCGCCCGGAAAGGTCGAACTCGGCCATCTCCTCGGCGCGATCCCCCTCCGCCCAGTCGCGCGCCAGCTGATACTGGATCTCCAGCGGGTCATAGGCGACCTCAGCCCCCAGCTCATTGAGCACCTCATGCACGGTTTGCAGGTTGGCCTCCGGCAGGTCATCGACCTCACCGCCGGTTTGCAGTTCGACCAGGCGCAGCAGCAGGGCCTGGATCTCGTCCAGGCGGCGTTCGATGGCAGCAAGCCGATCATCCAGACGGGTCATAGCGGTCTCCTTTCCGATGATGTGTCACCAGTGTAACATGTATTGCACGACGTGGCGTTCGGCATTACAATGCCCTTCGGTTCGACTAAGGAGACACCATGCCTGATATTCAACGCACCGAACCACGTGCCGACGCCCGCATCACGCTGCCAGATGGCAGCGTATGGACTGCACCGGTTGGCACCCCTCTGGTCGCATTTTTGGAGGCCGCCTATCCCGATCTGCTGCCCACCGTATGGGACGAGCCCGGCAGCGATATGCTCATCGCGGCGGGGGTGGATGGCCGCCTGCGCGAGATGACGATGCCCGG
>JAADYX010000258.1 GCA_010092885.1 Chloroflexota bacterium
AGGAGTGTGCCCCCGCGTTCCAGGATGGCGATCCGGTTGGCCGGTGTATCGTTGAGCAGGATGTGCTCGCCGTAGGGCCGGGCATTGTGCGAACCTTCCGGCACACGCGCGACCGTCTCAAGAGCACCCCCCGGCGTGATGCGCAGGACCTCCGCCAGTTTGGTGCCACACAGATAGATCCCGTCTGCCGTTACATGCACACTGTTGATATGGAACGTATCAGCCGCTTGCGGCCCACCGGACCCATTTGGGTCAAAGGGGACCAGACGCCGCGTACGGCTGCCCAGCAGGCGGGCCGCCCCCTCCCGGCGTGGCTGGCGCAGGGAACGCAGGCAGTAGCCCTGCGCAAAGCGCTGCTGCTTGAGGTCAAACAACAGAATCGAATCGAACCCGGTGGACGTCAAATACAGAGTGTCGCCGTGGATGGTGATCTCATGGCAGTGCTTGAGGTAGGCATTGCGGAAGCTGTCGATGATCGTGAAATCAGGGGAGAAGACAAAGATCTCGTCGCTGGCAGCCAGATAGATCGCATCCCCGTGGAACGCGATGCCGCGCAACCCGCGATCCGCGCCGCGCCCCTCCCAGCTGATCGTCTCGTCGTTCCAGTCGACGACCTGCTCTGCTTCCCCGCTTTGCAGGTCTACCAAGTAGACCCCCCCGTGGCTCTCACCTTTGTGGGTCGAGCGCACAACGGAGCTGGTAATCACTCGCGTCATACCTGCGCAACCCTGACCGGCTCCACGGACCAATCGGCATCCACCAACGCAATGCCCATAGTGGCGGGCGGCACACGCCCTGAGCCAAAAAAGTCGCCCTTGACCACCGTGAAGTCCAGCGCATCAGGCAGCCGGTCGATGTAGCGCTTCTGCTTGCGCAGACTGTAGCCGATCCGGTAGCCGGTTTCCGGCAGGGGCAGGCGGTCAATATGGCAGACAAACGTCCCTTCTCGTGGAATGGCCTGCAGCTGCCGCCCGGCAAAGCGCGTGCTTTGCAGAAAGACAGGGACATCCATCTGGTTGCGCACCTCCAGGCTGACATGCACCCCTTCCGGCTGGAAGTCCGGATCGCGGATCTCATAGTGGAAGAGCACATCCACATCCTGGCCGGATTTCACCACCTCCAGGGCCTGGCCGCTGCGGTCACGGAAGGTGATATCGGTGATGATGATCTCCCCTGAGCCGACCCGATCGGTCCGGTCACGCAGGGCCTCATCGCGCCGGTTGATCGCTGCGAGGTATTGGGCTATGGCCTGTATCTGCGTCCCAGAGAACACCATCTGGCCTTTTTCCAGCACGATACCGCGCTCGCATAGATTCTCGACAGTCGCCATATTGTGGCTCACGAACAGCACCGTCCGGCCCTCACTGGCCACGTCGTTCATCTTGCCAAGGCATTTGCGCTGGAAGGCAATGTCCCCCACGGAGAGCACCTCATCAATCACCAGGATCTCCGGTTCCAGATGGGCGGCTACAGCAAACGCCAACCGAACCTGCATCCCGCTGGAGTAATGCTTCACCGGTGTATCGATGAATGTCTCTACTTCCGAGAAGGCAACGATCTCATCGAACTTGCGGTCGATCTCGCTGCGGCTCATCCCCAAAATCGACCCATTGAGGTAGACGTTCTCCCGCCCGGTCAGCTCATTATGAAAGCCCGTGCCCACTTCCAACAGAGACCCCACCCGCCCGTACAGTTCCACGTAGCCCTCGGTAGGCTCGGTAATCCGTGAGAGGACCTTCAGCAGGGTGCTTTTGCCCGCACCGTTGCGCCCGATAATGCCAACCACCTCACCCTGTTTAACCTCAAACGAGATATCTCGCAGTGCCCAGATCGTCTCGTCGAGTTCAGCCGCGCCGGTCGCCTGCCCCCGCAGCAGTTTGCGCGCACGCCGTATCGGGCCCGTCAGCGCATTGACGAGCGTATCACGCAGTGTCTCGTAGCGGGCCTGCTGCCCACCAATGAAGTACTGCTTGCCCAATCCCTCAACGCGCACAGCGATGTCAGTCATCGTCACACCACGTCCGCGAAGGTTTTTTCCATACGGCGAAAGAAGAACATACCGCTGACCAACAGTACAACCGCCACACCTGTGGAGATACTGATCATCGGCAGAGGGTTGGTCTCGGTGCCCAACAGGGCCCAGCGGAAGCCTTCGATCACGCCGGCCATCGGGTTGATACCCAGCAGCGGGCGCAGCTGCTGCGGCACATAGGTCGTTGACCACGCGATCGGTGTGGCATACAGCCAGAACTGCGACAGGAACGGCACCACATAGCGCACATCGCGGAACTGTACGTTCAGGGCGGAAAGCCACAGCCCAACCCCCAATGAGGTCGCCAGGGCCAGCAGCAGCAGATAGGGCAGCCATATCACATTGGCCGTTGGCGCTATTTGATAGAACAGCATCATACCCAGGATAACCACAAACGCCAGCACAAAATCCACAATCCCGGAGGTCACATTGGCGATGGGGATGATCAGCCGTGGAAAGAAGATCTTCTTCAGCATGCCCGCGCTGGTGATCAGGCTGTTGGACGATTTCGCGAGGCCGTTGGCGAAAAAGGTCCAGGGGACCAGAGCCGTATAGCTGAAGATCGGGTAGGGAACACCATCCGAGTCAAGGTTGGCCAAACCGCCAAACACCACACTGAACACCACCATCGTCAGGAAGGGTTGGATGATCGCCCATCCGGCCCCGATCACGGTTTGCTTGTAGCGTACCTTGATATCCCGCCAGATGAAGAAGTACAGGAGTTCCCGATATTCCCACACTTCCCGCAGTTTAAGGGAGACCCATCCGCGGGTGGGTTCTATGCGCAGGTAGTGCTGTTGTTCGGCCATTTACGCGTCCTGCGCTTCGTAATACCGGTAGTAGGCGCTGCCTTCCGAACCAGATGCCCGGTTGAGCACCACCCCCAGAATAGTCGCGCCGGACTGCTTGAGCTGGTCAACCGACCGGCGCAGCGCATCGGCCCGCGTTGACCCGGCCTGCACCACTAACACCGTGCCATCGCTTAACCGGCTCAACAGCGTCGGATCGGCGACGGCCAGCAGCGGGGGCGTATCAAATACGACGATATCGGCTGCGTTCGTCAGTTCATCCAGGAGTTCCTGCATGCGCCGCGAACTCAGCATATCAGCCGGGTTGGGCGGCAGTGGGCCGCTCGGCATCAGGAACAGATTGGTCACTTCGGTGCGCAGCAGGTGGTTGGCCAGCGACTCGCCTTGCTCACGCAGGAGTGCGGTCGAAAGGCCGTAGGAGTTGGTCACCCCCAGTATCTTATGGAGGGCCGGGCGGCGCAGGTCTGCATCAACCAGTATGACACGCTTACCACTCTGGGCAAAGGTCGTCGCGAGGTTAACAGCCGTCACCGTCTTGCCTTCAGCCGGGCTGGCACTCGTGATCACCAGAGAGCGCGGGGTATGATCAGGATCCGTGAACTCGATGTTCGTACGCAGCACACGATATGCCTCCGCAATTGGTGAACGCGGACGCCGTGCTGCCACTAATTTGTCTTCCGTGTTGCTGCCTTTGATCGTGGCAATCACACCCAGAGTGCCCATTCCCGCTATGCGCTCGATCTCACGGCTGCTCTTGATGTTGACACGCAGCTGTTCAAGCAGGAACACCCCGCCCAACCCGATCACCAACCCACCTAACGCCCCCTGCAGGGCGTTCACCAAACGTTGTGGGCGTGGCGTAACACGGGTACCGCGCCCGGCGTCCTCTACCACCGTCATAATCGCTGCTTCCTGAGCATTGAGCACATTTAGCTCTTGGAGGCTGTTGAGCAGACTGTCATAGCGACGGCTGAGTTGATCGTACTCTGCTTGGAGTTGGTTGCGGTCTCGCCGGGCCTCCGCGATCTCGGATCCACCGTCTTGACCGGCACTGATGCCCGCAGCAGCCTCAAGCTGCGCGACGCGATCTTCAGCTGCTGAGAGATCAGCCTGCACCTGATCGAGTTCCACCTGAACATCGCTGATCTGCTCTTCGAGCTCTCGTATCGACACCCGGTAGTTCGAAGCCTCAATCGCTTCAACCTGCTGGATGAAGACCGCCACCAGTTCATTGGCGATATCTGCCGCCATTTGTGGATCGGGATCTTCCACCGAAATGTTCATAATGTTGGTGTTAGGGACAACGTCTACCTCTATCCGGCTGCGTATATCACCCACTCCTGAAGGCGAGTCAACGTTCTGCCGCACAAGTGCGATAACGCGGTCCACTTTCATCAGTTCGGCATAGGTGTTGGCAATCCGCTGCGCCTCACGGATGGTGTTTTCATCCGGGATGGCGACTCGGCTCTGGTTGAGCAGCACCTTCACCGTGGAGCGGTAGAGGATCTCGGGGGCCGGGGTGAGGAGGTATCCGATCAGGCCAACGACGAACACTGACACCAGCGGCAGCCACCATCGTTTTCTGAGCAGATCAAGATAGTCTTTCAGTTCCAAACCTGGCCTCCCAAAAGGTAAAGCGCCTGTCAGCGGCGCATTATAACACCATGACCGCAATGCTCACAGCGTGCGTGTCACTCCCCCGCCACCTTCAACCGGGCGATTACAGGCAGGTGATCCGACCCGGCACGCTTCCCGGTATAGGTCCGCACAACATCGATCTCCTCAGAGACGAAGACATAATCAATGCGCAGGAGCGGCGGTACCCCGCGTGGAACGCTGCGCCAGCCATCCGTGCGTGCCGGGAATGTGGCACCGAATCCCCACCCACCGGCTCGATGTGCATCTGTCAGGCCTGCCGCGTAGAAATCGGTAACGTTCTCATTCTGGTCGGTGGCGTTCAGATCGCCCATGATGATGGTGGGTCCGCTGCCCACGCGCTCAAGCAGCCGGTCACTGTTCGGCCAGATGTGATAGCCGTAGCCCGTTACGTAGCTGCCCAGCCGCGGTGCCTTGAAGCGCACTACCATCACGGAGGTTAGCACGCCGTCCAGATCGATCCATGTGTGCAGCACACTCGGATCCTCCTCTTGGAAGGTGGGCACATTCTGCGCATCCACAATCGGATAGCGGCTGAGCAGCGCATAGCCCTCCTCGATATAGGCCGCTTCATGCGGATACATGCCTGCCACGCTCTGCAGATGAGCCGGGGTGATCTCCTGCAGCCCGACCAGATCGGCATCCGTGTCTTCAATCAGATCCCGCAGGGCTTCGGGCTCTGTCAGCGATTGGCCTGCGTTGTAGGTCAACACCGTGACGGTGTTCCCCGCGGGCAGCCGGGGTATATCCAGCAGGACAGGCCCAAACATGATCAGATAGACAGCCACACCCGCCAATGCGATCCCAACTCGTATCCAGGCATTGAGCAAAAGCATCACGAAAAAGACCAAGAAGACAGGCAGCATCCAGTAGATCAGGCCCTCACTGAGCAGCGCAATCTGCCAGATGTCATGCCCATACTGCCAGCGCATGTAGCCATAAAGGCTGATCAAAACCAGATAGATATCGCTGAGCACAAACGCAACCGTGAAACGCCGCGCCCTATCCCGCCATCTGTGATATAATCGCCGTAACCTATGTACGTCTCTGATCATTTCGTTATTATGCCCCACACACAAGAACTCGCAGACCTGTTAAACGACTTGATTGAGAACGACCCACTTATCAACTCTGATGATATCGCAGTCAACGTCGGTTTGAATGGGGAATTGGTCGTATATTGGGCACGCAAGCCGTCCCGGCGCAAACGCAACCGGTATAAGCGGCTGCTTCGTCGTGCAAAGCGCTCCCTTGAGTAGAGTTTAGCGCGAAAAAGTGCTTGACGAGAGGGGTCCGTGGCGCTATACTTCTGATCACGGTCCACCGTAGCTCAATGGCAGAGCACCCGGCTGTTAACCGGGCGGTTGCTGGTTTGAGTCCAGCCGGTGGAGCTTCAACCCGGCCCCTGTGTCGGGTTTTCTTTTGCGGTATACTCGCCCTGTGAACCATGTAGTATGGATGCGTGCGGCCCTGGCGGAAGCGGAAAACGCGTCCGCGTTGGGTGATGTGCCAGTAGGCGCGGTGGCCGTCCTTGAGGGGCAGATCATCGCCCGCGGTTACAATCGCAAAGAAGCGGACAATGACCCGACCGCCCATGCAGAAATCATCGCCATGCGGTCGGCAGCAGCAGTTACAGGCAGTTGGCGGTTGGATGGCGTCACCCTGTACTGCACGCTGGAACCATGCGCGATGTGCGCCGGTGCGATGGTTCAGGCTAGGCTGCCTTTGCTGGTATATGCCGCCGACGACCCAAAAGCCGGTGCAGGCGGTTCCGTGATGGACCTGCTTGCCCACACCGAACTCAATCACCGTGTTGAAGTCGTCCGTGGTATACTTGCTGAAGAAGCCGCTGAACAGCTGCGCGCCTTTTTCCGGGAGCTGCGGCGTCAGGGCAAAAAGTGAATACTCGGAGAGGTGCCAGAGTGGTTGAATGGGGCGGTCTCGAAAACCGTTGTGTCCTTCGGGGCACCGTGGGTTCGAATCCCACCCTCTCCGCTAAAGTCTCACAAACGTGAGGCTTTTTCTTTAAGCCCCCCACTGGCGATCAAAACAGGGATGCGCCATGGCATCCCTGATGCGATACCCCCACCAGGACTCGAACCTGGGCCTTCGGCTCCGGAGGCCGACACTCTATCCACTGAGCTATGGGGGCTGGACCCAGAGTATAGTCCTCGCGGCAGCTTTTCGCCAAAGGTTGACACCGCCCGGAAATCGCCTATACTGCTAGGTGTAGACAACTGTCACAAAAGGATGAGAAGATGGGTGGAGCACTTGCCGGCCTGGGCGGCATTATCGGATGTATAGTCGTTGGCGGGCTGTTAGCGGTAGCCGGCTTGGTGGCTGCCGGCCTGCGCATCGTGCAGGAATACGAGCGCGCGGTCATTTTCCGGCTGGGCCGGGCAATCGGCGTGCGCGGACCGGGGCTGTTCTTCATTATCCCCTACCTCGACCGTATGATTAAGGTGGACCTGCGTGTTGTCACGCTGGACGTGCCCTCCCAGGAAGCCATCACCAATGACAACGTCACAATCCGCGTGAACGCCGTAGCCTACTACCGGGTGATGGACCCGATGAAAGCCGTCATTGAGGTCGAAGATCACCGCCGCGCCACCATGCAGATCGCACAAACCAGTCTGCGCAGTGTCATCGGTGAGGCGGAAATGGACGAGCTGTTGGCTGAACGCGAACGCATCAATGACAAGCTCGCTCAGATCATCGATGAGGCCACCGAACCGTGGGGCGTCAAAGTCAGCATTGTTGAAGTCAAGGACGTGGAGATCCCGGATATGATGCAGCGTGCCATGGCCCGCCAGGCCGAAGCTGAACGTGAGAAGCGCGCCAAGATCATCCACGCTGAAGGTGAGTTCCAGGCAGCCCAGCAGCTGAAGGAAGCAGCGATGACCATCGCCCGCGAACCAACCGCACTCCAGCTGCGCTACCTGCAAACCCTGACCGAAATCGCCGCCGAGAAGAACTCAACACTGGTTTTCCCGGTGCCCATTGACGTCTTCGCCGCCTTCACCGAGCTGGCAGACGGCCTCGCTGACGAAACCTGACAATTATCTGCCGCCTTCCCCAGCGGGCAAGTGGTTAAGCTTGCCCGCTGCTTTTTCATACTTTCGCGCTTGGGGCTAAATGTAATACAATTGTACTATAGTACATGCACATTAAGCTCTGAGGCTGATCGACATGACTGGAGTGGTGGCAGCGTATGGACAGTGAAAAGACGAGCACAAAGCGGGACACAAACCAGCTAAAGAACGACAAAAAGCAAACCACCATCTATCCCCATCGGGATGAGGGCTACTTTGTCCCAATCCCCCACCCCGAACGCCGGTATGGCACTACAGCCCAGCCCGTCTGGCGGGTGAGCTTTGAACTCCTCTCCGATCCATCGGTGGGTGTTGGGGTGGATATCAACGATGAGGTCTATTTGGGCCGCAGCGGATCAAGCGCGGATATCATTGACCTCAAACCGTTGGGTGCCCAGGAACGCGGTGTCTCACGCCGTCACGCCATTCTGCGCCCGTATGCCAACAAGTTGTTTATCCTTGACAATGACAGCACCAACGGCACATGGAAGAACGGCATCGACATCGGCAAGAAGACGCCCTACAGCCTGGTCAGTGGGGATGTGATCACACTTGGCCACCTTGAGCTGGTGATCCGCATCGTTGAGCGGCCGAAGCATTCCACCGACCTGCTCAACAAAAAGGTCGACCTCGCCGACGCGCTGACCAGCCTGGCCAAAACCATTACCGCCCAGCTTGAGCTTGATGAAGTGCTCAACCAGACGCTCAGCATGGCGATGGAACTCACTGCTGCCCAGCAGGCCGCGATCTGGCTGGTTGATGAAGCCACCAGCTACCTCGATCTGGCTGCTTCACGCGGCATTGAGGGGACCGGCGACATGCGCATTCGGGGCAACAACCCCATGGTCGCTGAGGTCATCAAATCCGGCAAAGCCAAGAAGACCAGCAGCGACGATCCGGATATTAAGGTCAAGACCGGCCTGTTGGTCAGCTCTGTGCTTTATGTCCCGATGACCCTCGGCGGTGTCACCTTTGGGGTACTGATGGCCGCCAACAAAGAGGAGAAGGACTCCTTCAGTGAGCGCGATGAGACTCTGCTGACTGCCATCGGTGACTTCGCGGCCATCGCCGTGCAGAATGCCCGCCAGTTCGAGGCTACTGACCGCGAGCTCGCCCGCCGCGTGGGTGAGCTCAGCGCGCTCAACGAGCTCTCTCTGGTGATCTCGACCTCGCTGGATATGGGCGTCATCTATGACGAACTCAAGCACCAGATCACCCGTCATTTTGAAGATACCGTCGTGACCCTTTGGCTGGCTGATGAGAAGCTCCAAGAGCTTATCAAC
>JAADYX010000259.1 GCA_010092885.1 Chloroflexota bacterium
AGCTATGTGTGGGCCAACTACGGCACGGATGTCACCTTGGTGGAGATGGAAGACCGCCTCGCGCCGCTGGAAGACCCCGACTCCAGCAAGGAGCTGGCAAAAGCCTACAAGAAGCTGGGCGTCAACGTGAAGACCGGATCCCTCGTCCAGAACGTGGAGCGCACGGACGGCGGCGCGAAGGTCACCATCCAGACGCCGGACGGCAGCGAAGAGATCGCGGCGGACCAGGTGATGGTCGCGATCGGGTTTGCGCCCAACACGGAAGGCTACGGGCTGGAAAAGCTCGGGCTGGAGATGAACGATAAGGGCGGCATCGCCATTGATGAAGGCATGCGCACCAGCGTGGAGAATGTGTACGCCATCGGCGATGTGACCGCTGAACTGATGCTCGCCCACGTCGGCATGGCGATGGGCGTCGTCGCGGCGGAGACTATCGCCGGGGAGCACACCATCGAGCTGGACTACAAGATGATGCCGCGCTGCATCTACTGCCAGCCGCAGGTCGCCAGCTTTGGCTACACCGAGCAGGAAGCAAAGGACGCGGGCTTTGAGATCAATGTGGCCAAGTTCCCGGCCAGCGCGAACGGCAAGGCGCTCGGCCTGAACAGTTCGCAGGGCTTCGTCAAGCTGATCAGCGATGCGCGCTACGGCGAGATCCTGGGGGCGCATATGGTCGGCCCGAACGTCACCGAGCTGCTGCCCGAGCTGACGCTCGCCCACTTCGCGGAGCTCACCCCGGAGGAGATCGCCCGCAACGTGCATCCGCACCCAACCCTCAGTGAGATGCTGATGGAGGCCGCCCACGGCCTTGAGGGCGAACCGCTGCACATCTGAGCGCGCCAACCTTCAATCAAGCAATCCGGGCACATCCCCTCCCGCCGTCGTGGAGGGGATGCTGCTCCCTGCCCGCAAGCGACCAGCAGGCCGCGGGTTGACGGCTACCCCGGCGGTTCGGAGCTCAGCTCCTCGCTGAGGGCGGAGCGCTCCATGCTGCTGATGATCTCGGCGACCGCCTCGATGGCGATGCGCTGCTTGCGGTAGAAATCCGATTCGCTCATGGCCAGCCGCATGTAGACCTCACGCACCTTTTTTCGCTGCAGAAAGCGCATCTCCAGGATGTTGTAGAGGATCCATTCCGCGGTGGTCATGCTGCGTTTGCCCTCCGGGCGCAGGTTCTCGATGGCGTCACGCAGCACGGCCTGCATCGCCCGCTGCGGATTGCCGTCGTGTTCAGCCAGGGCGCGCTGCACCACGGCCAGGCTCAGCAGGGCATCGTCGGTCAGGTTGGGGCCGCCCCAGTAATGGGCCAGCGCATCCTTGATCTTGTTGGGGAACTCCGGGTCACCGATGACCTGCGCGCTGGGGAAGTCCGTCAGCGCCTGGATATCGCCGTAGTCCGCCTGCCCGATCAGCCGCTGCAGCACCCCGATCTCCGGCAGCAGGCCCTCCAGGGCGGCGAACACCTCGGACTGTAAGCGGCGGTCCTCCAGCACCTCGGCGGCGCGGGTGGCCAGGGCCATCAACATCTCCCAGCGCTCCTCTTCGGTCTCGGTGCTGGGTGCCTTCTCTGGAGCCTGCACGCCCAACACACCGATCATGTCCGGGCCGGTGCCGTTGTTGGGGTGCGCCTCATTGGCATACAGCGGGATCAGCCAGAAGTCCCGCCAGACGAACGCACCGCCATCCAGACTGATCTCACCGGACTGCGGGAGATCAGCCAGGTCCACCTGATCGAGCCCGACCGCGCGCTCCAACTGCGGCCCGTCCGTTTTGAGCGAGGCGATAAAGGCCGTTTCGATGCGCAGGTAATCACAGATGGCGTTGAGCACCGTATCGAGGATCTGGCGGAAGTCCGTGCCGGTCACCAGCCGTCGTTCCAGCTCCCGGATGCGTTCGATCTCCTCGTCGCCGGGGTAGACCAGCCACTGCTCCAAGGTGGGGCGGCTCACGGAGATGATCCACTGGAAGAAGAGGATCACGAGCACGGCCAGCAGCGGCATGATCTCCTCGCCGGGCAGGCCCAACACACGCCCGGCCCCGGGTGCCCACAGGATCACGCCCAGCGCGGCAATCGCCACGACCGGCCCGCGCAGGAAGAACTGGAGCATCTGCGCTTTGATCAGCCGTTCCGGTTCGGTGTTGCCAAAGAAGGACAGCGTGTAGCCCATCACCGTCAGCATGACGGCCAACACCACGTCCACGATGATCAGCAGGAGGTAGAAGACCACCGGCGAGGAGAGCGACGGTCCGCTGATCAGCAGGAAGGGGAACACGCTGAGCGCCGGGGCAGCGTAGACGGTCAGCAGGTAGTTCATACGGCGGCGTGTGCTGGCGGTCAGGGTACGGTTGCGGGCGCGGATCACGAACCAGAAGGAGACGATCACCGCGCCGATGAAGTAGGCGGCAAACACCGGGAACAACGGCCCGGGTCGGAAGTGCGGGGCGGGCTCAGCGACGGGGCTGCGCACCACCAGATCGGTGAGCAGCACCGCCAGGAAGAAGATCGCCGCGAGGCCGTACAGGATGCGCACCGCCCGGCGGCGCCGCCCGCGTGAGGGCAGGCCGGTCAGCTCCAGGATGGCATCCGAGAGGTGCGTGTACAACACGGGCACAAACGCGATGCCCAACCACTGGAAGCGCAGCCAGATGGCCGCTGTATCCAGGTTGCCATCCGTGAAGGTCACCCCCAGGTCACCCAGGTAGGTCACCAGCACAAAAAACAGCAGGGCACTGAAAGTCCGGCTGACCCGGTTGCGCGCCCGGTGGAAGACGAAATTCAGAAAGAACGAGGCCGCAATGATCGCAATGGCTGCACTCAGGCTGCGGTTGATCAGCGGCCCGAGGATCTCAAATACGCTGTTCACCAACTGCTCCGACGTTGTCCATTTCTCTTTTAGGTTGAGTCGTTATTTTACACAATCCCGCGATCCGTGCACATGGGGGCTTTGCGCCTACCGCATTAGGCACACCCGTACTACAATAGATCTGTGCAATCCGTCAACCGGGGAGGGATCGTTGGGCTGGCAGAGCGCGTTCCTACAAAGCTTGTCCATACTGTGTTTATCGGCGGTGGCGATCGCCATATTGGTCAGCCTGACCGCGCTGGGCAAGGTGCCGCCGCCCTCACGTGAAGACTTCAACCGGGAGTGGGCGGGCACGATGCGCTTCTGGGGGCTGCTCGCCGGTGTGCTGGCGGGTGTGTTTGTGGGCAGCACGGCGTTGGATATCGTCTGGGTGGGGGAAAACGGCTGGGCCGTGCAGCGGGCGCAGATCACCGATGTGCGGGTGGAGGAGCGCGGCACGCAGTTCGTGGCGGTGATCCGCTACGACTATGCGGGCGGATCGGGCGGCCCGG
>JAADYX010000032.1 GCA_010092885.1 Chloroflexota bacterium
GATGTTAAGCACCTGTGGCAGTTCGTCGAGTTTGGTGCGGCGGAGCACAGCCCCCACGCGCGTGATCCGGGAGTCGCCGGCTGTGGTGATGCCCGGGCCTTGTTTGTCGGCATCAGAGACCATGCTGCGGAACTTGTACAGCTTGAAGGGTTCACCCCCCTGGCCGATGCGCGTCGCCCGGTAGAAAACGGGCCCCGGCGAATCGAGCTTGATGGCCACAGCGATGATCAGCAAGAACGGAGCACTGAGTACGAGCAGCAGCAGGCTGACAGCCAGATCAAAGGCGCGCTTGAGCATGTCAGCCCACCATGGTCTCGATTTCCGCGACGAGCATATCGGCGTCGATTGGCTTGGGGTAGTAGGCGGTGAACCCGGCTTCAAGCGCGTCACGCTGTACACTGGGCGAGTGGAAGGCCGTGGTGGCAATAACCGGCATGCTGGCCGTCTCCGGGTTGGAGCGGATAGTCTTCAGCACGGACCAGCCATCGACTTCCGGCATGGCCAGGTCGGTAATCACCACATCGGGCAGAAAGTCGGCAAGGCGATCAAGCCCGGCCCTACCGTTGCGGGCGACCTCGACTTCGATATCGTAATGCTCCAACAGGCTGGCGATCACCCAGGCGCTGTCACGCTCGTCTTCTATCACCAGGACTCGGGTCATACCATCAGTCTCCGATCACTTTCTCGTCGGTGGTCAGCAGTGGCAGGGTCACGGTGAAGGTGCTGCCCTCATCGATCTTGCTGTTCACGCGGATGGTGCCGCGCATCAGCATCACCAGACTGCGCACGATGTTCAGGCCCAGACCGGTGCCGCCGTGTTCACGCTGGATAGTACCATCAACCTGGCGGAAACTGTCAAAGATAAACTCTTGTGCGTGGGAGGGAATGCCCACGCCGGTATCCCGCACGACCATTTCCCACTGGTTGTCACTCGCCCGGCGCAGGGAGAAGTGGATCTCGCCCTCATCGGTGAATTTGACCGCATTCGACAGCAGGTTGTCAGCGATCTGGCGCAGGCGTTCGGCATCCCCGATGATGATATCCGGAAGCGTTTCATCCAATTCGGTGACCAGCCGCAGCCCCTTGGCCTCGGCTGCCTCGCTGGCCTCAACGATGGCCTCGCTAAACCAGTCATGCACATCAATCGGGCCTTCGAGGATTTCCAGCCGGCCGGCCTCGATCTTGGCGATATCGAGGATGTCGTCGATCAGCCGCAGCAGGTGGCGGGCGTTTTCCATGGTGCGCTCTTCATAGAAGCGATGCTTGTCGGAGAGATCCCCGCCGATGTTCATCAGCTTCAACTGGGAAAAGCCCATAATCGCATTGAGCGGTGTGCGCAGTTCGTGCGACATGGTTGCCAGGAATTCGTTCTTCAGGCGGGAGGCTTCCTCAGCTTCAGCGCGTGCCAGCTTCAGATCGGCGTTGGCCTGGCGCAGCAGTTCGTTTTGTTCGCGCAGGGTCTCGGTCAGGGCGCGCTGTTGGCTGATATCGCGCAGGATGATCGCGCGGCCCACAGGCGTATTGCCCTGCCGGGAATAGATCGGCGACGCGCTGATGGCGTAAGTATGTGGGCCGACTGCTGTCGCCTGGTCGGTCTGTGTGAGCTCCAGCTTTTTGAAAGGTTGTTCGCCCGACAGGGTGAGTGTGCTGAGGTGTTTGCCCGTGACATCATCCCCTTCGACCAGGGCTGCTGCTGCCGGATTAAGATCGACGACGCGGTCTGCCGGGTCAACGACGATCACGGCATCCACCATGCTGTCGAGCACGGCGGCCCGCGCCACCGGCATCAGTTCCAGCAGACGATAGCGGAACAGACCGTAGGCCAATGCTGCCCCGGAAATCGTGAACGCGATCGGTGTGGTATCAAAACTGGAGAGTGGCCCTGAACTGAGCAGGAAGAGAATATTGGCGGCCCACGGCGCTGACAGGGCGGCTAGCAGTGAGAGGATCTGGCCGCGGTAGGCCGAAGGCCGGCGCAGCAGATCCTGAATGAGCAGCACAGCACCGGACAACAGCAGCAGATAGGCGATGGCGGTATGGACCCAAAACGCCGGTCCGAGCACGGCATCCATTATGGTGTAGCTGCCGAAGCTCCGCTGTGAGATCGCTGTACGGAACAGACCGTGCAGCGGATTGGTGAATGCCATCACCACCGCGAAGATGGGGTCAAAGCCCAGCAAGAGTAAAACAGTCGGTGGGATGCGCTCGATGCGGCCTGTGTAGACAAGGGCCAGCAGCAGCCAGCCCACAGGTGCCAGGGTAATGCCGATGAGCTGCATGTTGGCCCAGAACACCTGCGCGCTCAGGTCGGTCGCGGTGAGGTGAAACAGGTAACAGAAGGACCAGAACGTCACGCCACCAGTCATCAAGATAAAGGCCTGCACGCCGCGCGTATTGGGGCGGCCCAGCGCGGCGATCACGAGGCCGGTATTCAGCAGGGCGGCGGCCAGCATTGGAACGGTGAACGGTGTGTATTGCAACATAGATCTTCACCCGGGTTTCGCTCGACTCACCCTAATTATAAGCGTTATGCCATGGATTTAGAAATGACTCTGGCTGACGGTTAGCGCCGGATCGTAGTCATATGCCTTGAAGGCATCGCGGAAGGAGCGCGGCAGGCGCATGGGGGTGAGGCTGCGGCCCATGCGGACGATGGCATTGCGCTGAACGGCCTCAGCTATCAGTTCCTCCCCCCGGAGGATGTGTGAGTGTGTGGTAAAGAAGACACCATCCATGGCGTGCACCCACATCACGGCCCGCACATCCTGATCAAACAGGCGCAGGGCTTTGTGATACGTGATGCGCGTTTCCAGCACGATGGGGGCTGCATTGTGCTCTTCCATCAAGGGCTGCAGCGGAAGGGGACTATCCAACACAATTTGGCGTAGATCGTCCAACCAGCCGACGTACACAGTGTTGTTGACAATCCCGGCGAAGTCCACGTCGTAGGTCTTCACCAGAATATCCATCGAACCTTCAAACGGACGTATCATGCAGCAGCTCCTCATAGATGGCGATCATCCGGCGGGCCAGGATGTGTTCGTCAAGATCAAGCACGTGAACGCGCCCGGAGAACGGTTCCGTGCGGCACAGAACCTGCACCAGGGCCTCAGCAATGGCACCCGGTGTGTCTATCGCGCAGACGGCGCAGCCCGGCACATGCCCGATGCGTTCGCGCACATCGCCCACATCCGTAGCGACCACCGGAGTATCACATGCGAGGGCCTCCTTGACGATGTTGGGTGAGCCTTCGCTGCGGCTGGTCAGGAGGAGCACATCGGCAGCACTCAGATACGCCGGCATCAGATCGGGTGAAACGTCGTCGAGCACAAGCAGACGCGCATTCAGGTCGGGCGGCAGCAGGTCAACAGCCGCACGGGCGAGTTCCGGACGTTTGACGGGCCGCCGCCCCCCGGCAAACAACACGATCCGCCCCTCAGTGGGCAGGTCCAGCCGGGTACGGGCGCTGGGCACAGGCTTGAAAAAGTCCAGGTCCAGCCCGCTCGGCAGGATGTCGGCCTGTACCCCCGGGGGCAGATAAGCCCGCAGATGATCGGCCACCAGCACGACACGGTCGGCACGGGCCGCCACCCTGCGGCTGATCGTCCGGATGAGTGTGGCAAACAGCCGGGTGCGCATCCCGGCAGGCTCGCCGGGTGCGGCCCCACCGTGCAGATCCGTGCCGCGGAAGGTCACGACCAGGGGCAGGCTGTGAGGCCACAGGGTGATCAGACCGCTCTGCCCGAACTGTACATCCAGCAGGTCGTAGGCTGTTTCGCGCAGGGCTCGGCGGAGCCGCAGCCAGCCGCGCAGGTAATTGTCAGGCCGGGTGACCCCACCGCGAAAGTGAAATACATCCAGATCGATGCCCGCCTCACGCAAAAAGCGCACCCGCCGTACCAAAAACGGAACGCGGGCGGGGTCAGTGGGGGTGGGATACAGGCTGGTGACGAGCAGGACTCTCAGGGTTCGTCCTCCCCGATGAAATAGCTGGCGACTCCTAACCCCAGCAAAAAGGCTGGCGCGACCATGCGGGTGGCGTTAATCAAGAGATAGACCAACGCCCACATCACGAAGGGGATGACGTAGGCATTCTGCTCGCTGGTGCGCTGCTGCATCAGCCCGCGTGCCACCGCAATGATGAAGATCACCAGCGCACCGATGCCATACAGACCGTGTTCAGCGAGCATGCGGGTATATTCCGTGTGGGCGTGCCCGCTCTGGTAGAGGCGCGCACGGTAGGGGGCGGACCCCCCCACGCCTGTGCCAAATACGGGATTTTGCCACCACGCGAACAGGTCCGCACGGGCCATGTCGTAGCGTCCGCTGGTAAAGGCCGTGATGCCGCTGTCTTCGGGCTCAAAGAAGCGATCCTCCAAGGTGACACCTGAGATGCGCACCACCTGCGGCACGATGATCGCTACGATCACCAGAGCGCCTAACCCGAGCACGGTGCTGATCTCGACCCGGTACTGCTGTTCACGCATCAGGAAGAGCATGCCCATAAACGCGACCATAACGCCCATCACCATGCCGCCGCGCGAGTACGTCAGGACGGTCTGGAAGGCCAGCCATGCGGCCACAATACCCATAAAAGGCCGCGTGGTCGGTGACCGGTGCGTGAGGAAGTGGAGAATGGCGAGCGCCGCAGCCAGCCCCAAAATGGAGGACACCTGGTTCGGACCGAAGTTCCCGCTGCCGATGATGCTGGACTCTGTCGTGAATCTGATCTCTTCTGCGGTCAGCAGGGTGAACATAGCCACTGACCCAATGGCCATGGCTGGCATGATGATCATGAAGCTGATCCGCTGCAAGTCGCGTAATCGCATGCGGATGTTGTGGAAAAACAGCAAGCATACCGCAATCGAGAGGGGGCCGCCCAATGCATGGCTGATGTAGTCGCGGGCTTCCACCCAGGGGAAGTCGACCACCGTTGGCAGAATGGCCGGGATCAGAAGCAGCATGTACAGCACAGGCAGCAGGTCAAACTTCCAGCTGCGCTCGCTCAAAAGTGCGTACATGAGCAAAATCACGACGAGGTAGTTCGCGGCCTTGTAGAAGACCACAGCCCCGGTCATGCGCCAGAGGACCTCGCTGCCGACCGCGTACGCCGCCACATTGATCACGTTGCGCACGCTGCGTTTGAAGAACAGCACGTACAGCCCGAACAGGAGCGTGCCGTAGGCATGGGCAGTCGCCACGGTGGGCACCTGGAACATCAACACCCCAAGGGGCAGATGCAGCACCCCCAGCCCAATCAGGGCCAGTTCGTTGAGTGCTGTCTTCTCTTCAACTGGTGCCGTGACGGTAATGGTGCTCATGGTGATCCTGTAGGCTGCGTGTTTCTCCTGCGGATGATACGGGGATCGACACCCTTTGACAAGTCATCTGCTGCAATGGGCAGCACGTATCTCAGCTCGCTCAATGCCGATGACGTGTCTCGTGCGGGTCTGCACGAACAGGGTAGGGCCATGATCAGCGGTCCGTATTGTAGTGCTTCATATACGTGTAGTAGCAGGCGAACGACCGGTACGGGGCAAAGGACTCAACGGCCTGCTGCACAGCCTTCTTGCCGAAGCGTGGCCCGGTGGCGTAAGCGTCCTTGATTGTGGCACGCGTTGCCTTCTCGTCGATGAACACATCCGGATGGGGCAGGCCGCGCATTGCAACGTTTTGGCTGATCCACGGACCTACGCCGTACAGGTCGGCGAGCGTTTCCACAGCGGCCTGCCCATCGCCTTCGCGCAATGCCTCGAAGTCGTACTTCTCGGCTTCGGTGAGCAGCGTCCGGCTGATATCAACCACGTACTTCGACTTCTGGCGGCTGAATTTTGCCTCCTGCAGGGTGACCTCATCGGCGCTGGCAAGCTGTTGGGGTGTGGGGAACAGGTGCACCGTTTCGCCCTCGAAGGCCACGGCGGTGCCGTACGTCTCGCGCAGGTACCGGTCGAGCTGGGCGGCAAACCCCGGATAGATCTGCGAGTGCACCACACTCTTCAGCAGGGCATGCCAGGCATCGGCATAATTGACAGGGCGTGATGGCCAGAACCGCCCGACCAGTTCCTCGCCGTAGGCATCCACAGCGAGCGCCTTACGGACTGTTTCCATGTCCACATCCAGGTAGAAGCGGCGCTTCAGATGATCGAGGGCTGCATGCATCATTGCTTCGCTCGGGGCCTCTTCGCCGTCTGGGGCGCGCAGAGTGACCAGCAGGCCGGCTTCTGCGGCACTGGCCACGCGCAGCCGGGCCACCCGTCCGGCGAGGCGGATGGGCCGCGTGAGCACCCCATCAGCGATGTGGTCTAGGTCGTCGTTCGCGCCGCTTTCGCTCAGAAAGGACAGTGACCCCGCCCAGTCAAAATGTGGGCTCGGCTTGACAGCGGTTTGTAGTTCACGTTCTGAGATCTGCTCCACCAGGTTGCTCCTCTTCGGTATGATAGCGTGCCCCGCACCCTAGTCGGCTCCCAGCGGGGTAGTTTGGGGCGACTCATCCGTGCTGTGCTCGTCTTCCGTGAAGCCCTCGCCCACCTCCAGAATATCCGGGGCGAAGTTGTTGTAGGATGCGCTGAGCCCGACCATGAACAGAATCGCGCCCAACCCGAGCCCTACATCAATGAAAGGTGGTGCGATCAGGGCCAGGCGGATGAATACCGTCGCCACGGCAAACCCGGAGTTGCGGAACGCCACGTGGTAGGTTGAGCTGTAGCGCAGCGAGATCAACACGATCAGGATATCGCTGAAGATCATCACGGTGAAGAAGGCATCAAACAGCTTGCGCTCAATACCGTTCAGCCAGGCAATCCCGGCGCTGATCCCGGTGATGCCGAAGACAATCAGCAGGCCCAGGGCGATGGCTTTCTTCGCTGCGACGAAACCGGCCTGTTCCTGTTCGTCAGCCGTGATGGGTTTGTGCCGTTGGATACGGTAGTAGAAGCCAAGCACCACGAAGATCAGCAGCGCGCCGACAGCCTCGGCGGCGATCACCGGCAGTGTGCCTGTCTCCATGATGTTCTCCCACACGACCGGCTCACCATAGGCGGCATAACCTTTGAAGGAGTCACGCAGGAGAATCAGCGAGAGGATCTCGATCTGCTTGCCCGCTGCGCGTGAGACGGAACGGGCCAAGCCAAAGACCAGGTCGATCACCTCCACAATCAGCAGAAGGTTGAAGGCGATATCCACGGCGGCGAAGTGGCTGGTGGAGATGTTGTTTTCCAGGATGGGGGGCAGCGTGAACTGCCGGTTGATCTCCACCACGACGAGGGTCACGATGAAGGCCGCAACCAGGATGTTGCCTATGGTGCGCCGCCCGCGCATGCCCTCCCAGGGCTGTTCCAATGCATCAAAGATCGAGGCCAGTCTATAGGTTATCGGACGATGCATGGCACCCTCTCCGTGTGTGCGGTCCATCTGTCTATAAGAACAATCATAGGTGATCGGGCCCGGTAATGTCCAGTGGAATTGCGCAAAACATCCGACTCCGCGACAATAGCCACAGTACACCACCGACAGGAGGGATCCCCCCAATGCAGCGTAAACTCATCCCCGCCATCCTTGGTACAGTGCTCGCATTTGGCATGGGTTTTGCCATCGCGTTTTTTGTCATCTTCGGCATGCGGACCTCCGTTCCTTACGAGATGGCGGTTCAGGCCGCTACCCGTGACCGGGCCGTAAACCAGGCCCTTGGTGAGCCGGTCCGGCCGGGCTGGTGGGTTATGGGCGAGATCGAAACCAGCCCCAACAGCGGAAGTGCCAGCATGACAGTTCCCCTGACGGGCGCAAACGGGCGTGGGCGGCTCAACTTCTCGGCCACCAAATCACCGGAAGGCTGGGCGCTGAATTCCATCGTGGTGCGGGTGAACGGAACGGGCGATGTGATCACGGTCAACCCGGATCGCTGACTTGTAAGCGTTCCGTTGCATGCAGTTGAATACCTTTCCCTTACGTTTTACAAACGTGATTTTAACCTTGAAAGGAAATGTCAACTGCTATGGAACAGATTACAAGAACAAGACCCTTTACCCGAACAGAGCGCGCCAATTTGGACCGGATGCTCGGTCAGGCCCTGGCTGACTCACACACTGCGCACTTGCTGGTTGTAGAACGTTCTCCCGCTCTGTTTGACGAGTTCGATGTGCCGGCACACATACAGGGTTGGTTAAGCCGCTTACCTGCACGCACCCTGAAAGAGATCGCGCAGGCGATCACCTACCATCCCTGATGGCCACCGCCACACATGCCGTAGTTGCTGACGATGATGCGGCAATCTGCCACCTGGTGAGCGTAATCCTCATGCGGGCGGGCATTGAAAGCTCGGTCGCACGGGATGGCGAAGAGGCCTGGGATCTGATCGTCAGACAGCCGCCGGATCTCGTCATCACCGATTTGCTGATGCCCGCCCTCAACGGCTTTGAGCTGATCGAACGCATCCGCGAGCACTACCCGGTGCTGCCGGTGATCGTGCTCTCAGCCCTCGGCGAGAAGTATGAGATCAACCGGGCGCTTGAGGCGGGGGCCACCCTCTATCTGGTCAAACCGATCAAACCGGCGGACCTGATCGCGGCCCTACAGCAGGTCGGCACGTTGAACGGTGCCTGAGAGCGGGCCGCATGCTGTCCGCGGGGGCGCATCGCGGCCGGTGCTTCCGCGCGGATGGCGTGCTAGCTGGCGCTGTCCGGCTCTCTTGTGTGGGGGGTGTGTACGGCCTGATCAGCGTACACGCCCTCTTCCTCTTTCCCAAAGAGTATAGGTTGAAATCCTGCCGGAACGATATAAAATGGTGGGGACTTAAACCCATGTAGCGAGCCATCCAAACGGGCCGCATGATGCACCCAAAGACCCATTGGCAACCCATCTCCTGAATGCCATGCCTCCCCTTAGGAGAGCGCAGTCAGGAGGTTTTTTATACCCGCTAATGTCAGATTTAGGAGAACAATCTTGACCTCAGTTTTGATCCGGCGGGGCGTGCGCTTCGCCACCCTGATACTCAGCGTGGGGCTCAGTGCTCTGCTGCTGAACGGTCCGCTGCCCGCTGCGGCCGCACCCATCGGCACATGGTGCGCCGCTGGCGACTGGCAGAGCGAGGATGACGGCGGCAGCGATTGGGATAACAATCGCCATGCCCTGACCGACCCTGATACTGACGATATCTTCACGTACACCACACCGACCCTGCCCGCGGGCAGCTACAATGCCAAGGTCTTCGCCTGCGAGGATTGGGGCACCGGCTTCCCGAATGGTAACTACACCTTCAGCCTGAGTGCTGACGGGCCCGTGACCTTCAGCTTTGATACCAACACCTACACGGATGGCTTCTACCCGGCTACCAACATCATGCATGTGGATGGTGCGGACGTACCCGCCGATGCCTTCACAGCTGTTGGCAGCTGGCAGAGCGAAGCCGGTGGCAGTGACTGGACCAACGACGATCCGGTGACCGGTCTGATCGACATGGGCGGCGGCATCTGGCAGGGTGCGTTTACCGTCAATGCGGGTGGCACCTATGACGCCAAGATACAGGAGACCGGCAGTTGGGATCTCGGCTATGACATCACCGGGCGCTCCTTCGGAACGGCTGGCGGCAACGGGAGTGTGACGGCCAACGCGGGCGAGCAGCTCCTGTTTACGCTGGATCTGAATACGAGCCGCTGGGCCGTGGAAGCGGTGTCACAGCTGAGCTGGTGTGCTGCCGGTGACTTCAACGGGTTCGATAACAGCAGCCACCCACTCTTTGATGACGGCACCAATGGCGACGTGACCGCCAATGACGGTGTCTTCAGCTATGAGTACACCGAAGCCAACGCCGGCAGCCATAACTTCACGATTGTGGAGTGCGGCAACTGGGATAATACGTACCCTGAGCTGAGCAACTCCTTCTACACAACGACGGCACCCAACCAAGCCGTCCGGTTTGAGTTCACGGTGGATACCCTGGCTGACGGCTTCTATCCGCAGCAGTTCATCCCGAACACGGTTGGTGATACCGAGCCCACCGGCCCATTTGTGGGTGTTGGCAACTGGCAGAGTGAGGCGGGCGGTTCCGACTACAACAACGCTGATCCGGTCACGACGTTGACCGACGATGGCGGCGGCATCTTCTCGGGTGTGTTCCCGCTGGATACAGCCGGGACCTATCTGGGCCGCGTGACGTTCTCCGGCAGCTGGGATCGCTATGATGCGCAGGGCCTGCGCCGCGACACCTTTGCCGGTGCCGATATCGAGTTCAGCACCGGTTTGGTTGACGATCCGGTGACTATCACGTTGGATGTCAATCAGAGCCGTGTCCGGTTCGAGGGCACCGCTGAGGCGACCGTCACCTACTGCGCCGCAGGCGAGTGGCAGGGTGCCGCCTGGAATCCGTCCATCAACGAGATGCTTGACGACGGCACGGGCGGCGATCTGGTCGCCGGCGATGGCATCTACAGCTACCAGATCACGGTGGACCAGCCGGGCACCTACGGTTGGAAGGTCGCCCAGAACTGCAACTGGGGCATTGAGTATCCTGGCGGCTTCGGCGTGGACAGCTACTACACCACCACCGCCCTCGGTGAGACCGTGACCCTGACGTTTGACACGAACGACTACAGCGCCGATGATTTCCAGCCGGATAGCAACATCGTGCACGCGCTCGACAGCATCGGGAACGCAGCGGGTTTCGCCGTGGTGGGCACCTTCCAGGATGACCTGGGCGGGTCCAACGGTGATACCAGCGACCCGAACGTGCAGATGGTCGATGACGGCACCGGCGATGACGCCGCTGCGGGCGACGGCATCTACACGCTGACGCTCACCCTGCCGAATGCGGGCGGCTACACGGCGGAGTTCGCGGTCTCCGGCGGCGATCCGTTTGCCATCGATGAGCAGTTGGGCCGCGTGCGCGGATCGCTGCCGCTGCTTGTGATCACGGCTACTGACGATCAGGATGTGGTCTTCTTCTATGACAGCAACACGGGCCGCGGCACGTTCGATACTGCCTCAAGCGGCGGTAAGGACAACAACCTGATCTGGGAAGATATGCTGCATGACAGCCGGAATCCGATCTTCCGCAGCCCGGGTGGCCCGCTGCCGGTTGGTTCCGGCGATGTGACCCTGCGGTTCGCCACCGCTGCCGATGATGCGGAAGTGGTGTTGATCCGGGTGTTCAACGACCGCACCAATGAGAACACCATTGCGGCGATGGGCATCAATCCCGATCTGAGCAATGCCAACTACGACGTGTACGAGTACACACTCACGCTGCCCAGCGAACCAACCGCGCTGTTCTACTGGTTCCTGGCGGTGGACGGCACGGCTGAAGCCTACTATCAGGACGACGCCGATCCGGGCGGTGTGTACGTCGGTGGCACGGGTGAACCGCGCGAGGACAACGCCGATCTGAGCTGGCAGCTGACCGTGTACGATCCGGCCTTTACCACGCCCGAGTGGGTGCAAAACGCCGTGATCTACCAGATCTTCCCCGAGCGCTTCCGCGATGGCGATCCAGCCAACAACCCGACCGCGGGCAACTTCTTCTACGATGAGCCCTACGGCACCATCGTGCGCTCGCTGGGTACGGACTGGAATACGGTGGTCTGCGATCCGCGCGTGGAAAGCGGCGACGGCTGTGAGAATTCCTACAGCCGCAACTTCTACGGCGGTGACCTGCAGGGCATCACTGAGATGATCGAGAGCGGCTACTTCACCGATCTGGGTGTGACGGCCCTGTACCTCAACCCGATCTTTGAGGCACCCTCCAACCACAAGTACGACACGTTCGACTTCCTGCAGGTGGACGACAACTTCGGCGGGCAGGCAGCCTACGACGCCATGATCGCGGCGGCTGATGAGGCTGGCATCCAGATCATCCTGGATGGTGTGTTCAACCATGCCTCCTCGGACTCGGTCTACTTCGACCGGTACGAGCGCTGGGATGTCAACGGGAACTCCACCGGTGCTCCGTTCCAGGTGGACGACAACTCCGGTGCGTGTGAGGACGAGACAGAAGCCAGCAGCCCGTGGGCGGACTGGTTCAACTTCTTCCCGTACCAGGGTGACGAAACCGCCCCGTGTGACGGTGACCGTGACTACCCGTACTGGTTCGGCATCTTTGACAGCCTGGCTGTGTTCGACAGTGACAACCCGGTTGTTCAGGGCTACTTCTATGCTGACGGTCTGAGCGCAGTCGGTCCGTACTGGATCGACCAGGGCGCGGACGGTTGGCGGCTGGACGTGGCACCGGAGATCGACCACGGGACGCAGAGCGACCCGACCGACCTCTATTGGGAGGGCTTCCGCGATGCCGTGCATGCCGTCAACCCGGATACCTACATCGTTGGTGAGGAGTGGGGCATCGCCACCTCCTGGACCATCGGCGGTGACAACGGCACCGGCCCCGTCGGCGAGTGGGACGCCACGATGAACTACCAGTTCGGCGCGGCGACCGTCTCCTTCTGGCGGGATACCAGCTACACAGACAACGACTTCAACAGTGGTTCGTCGGCCCGGGTGCTTGCCCCGCTGACTCCCTCCCAGTGGGATGCACGCATGCAGAATCTGCTTGAGCGCTACCCGCCGGAGGCCTTCGCGGCGATGATGAACCTGTTCGGCAGCCACGATACCAACCGCGCGCTGTTCCTGCTGAACCATGACCCCAACCTGGTCAATGACCCGGCGCAGGCCATGAGCGACATGCAGTCGAGCAGCTACCCGTACTGGGGCGACGCCATCGACCGGTTGAAGGGTGCCACCCTGATCCAGTTCACCATGCCTGGCGCACCGACCCTCTACTACGGCAACGAGATCGGCCTGGTGGGGCCTGTCGGCCATGATGGCTCGCAGTGGCAGGATGACCCCTACAACCGCCAGCCGTATCCTTGGTTCGATGAGACGGGTACACCGTTCTACGATCACCTGCAGTCGGCAGCCGAACGCGCCGATCTGTTCGCGTTCAATGCGCTGTTGGCCGACACCCGCAACGAGCACAGCTTCCTGCGGACGGGCAGCTACGATCCGCTGCTGCTGGATGACGCCAACATGGTGCTGCCCTATGGCCGGCAGGACCAGAACGGCACCGCGGTAGTGATCGTTAACCGCAGCACCACCGTCGCCAACCAGGCGGTCAGCGTGCCGGTGGATGGCTACATCGCCGATGGCACGGTGCTCTACGATGTGATCAGCGGCAACAGTGTGACCGTGAGCGGGGGCACCATCAACGGCAGCCTGCCCATGAACGGTTATGCGCTGCTCGTCCCGCCGACTCTGCCCGACGCGCAGGTCAGCGGTGTGGCGGTGGAGACCGCTGGCTCTGACCTGGCTATCAGCCGGGATGATAATGCCACCAATGAGGATGGTTTCATCATCGAGCGCAGCCTGGACGGTCTGAGCGGCTGGGTGCAGGTCGGCACGGTCGACCGCAACGACACCACCTTCACCGATGACACGGTCGCCTGTGGCCAGGAATACTGGTACCGCGTGCTGCCCTTCAACGGTGATGAGGTATTCCAGGATGGCAGTGAGGCAACCGACAGCAACGTAGGGTGCAGCCTGCTGACCAACGGCGGCCTGGAAACAGACGGCGGCTGGTCCTTTGTGGGCGGTGCCAAGACTCTCGACAACCCGGGTGCCTACAGCGGCGACTCGGTTGCGCTGGTGCCCGCGGACGGCACGACTATCATCCGCCAGGTCGTGGACTTCAGCGGCGGCGCCAATGACGCGGTTGAACTCCGCTTCCATGTCGCCGGGCAGGCACTGGCCAGCGGCGGTCAGGTCGGGGCCCGCATCGAGATGCTCGATGGTGGCACCGTGGTGGACGTGACCAACTGTGTTGTCAGCGACCGCGGCAGCTTCGGTTGGCAGCTGGAAGTCTGCTCACTGACCGCAACCACCTCCTTCGACCAGATCCGCGTCACGCTGGGCCTGCAGGGCGTCCCGTCCGGCTTCCTCGGCTTTGACGCCATCAGCCTTATCCTCGACTGACAACCAGTCCAAGCATCCCCGGCCCGCTGGAACATTCCGGCGGGCCGGTTTTTTGTGACGAAAGTCACCCCCACAGATGACGTTCCCCGCCTGCACTTATATAGACCAGTTGTTATAATAGGCACAAGTGAGGAGGATCTATGGCAGAAAACGAGCAAAGCCTGCCGCCCCCCGCGGTACGCAATACGATGAACCGCATCATGGGTACAGTGCTGCGCACACCGCTGCACGGCGTACTCAGCGGATCGCTGATGCTCATCCGGTTCACGGGGCGCAAATCCGGCAAGACGTATACAACGCCCGTCGGCTACATGCAGGACGGCGATTGGCTGACTGTGTTCACCCACAGCACGTGGTGGAAGAACTTTGAGCAGGAGCCGCAGGTCGATGTGCTGCTGCGCGGCGACTGGCGATCCGGCCGTGCACACGCGATCACCGATCACACGCAGATGATGACCTATGTCGATGCGTTCATTGAGCGCAACGGCGTGGAGAATCTGCGGCGCGCGGGCATCTCACCGGCGGTGGAGAACCCATCGCGCGAGCAGATCGAAGATGCGGCGCGGGGCACCGTGATCATCCGTATTGAGCTGGACGAGTGAACAGTTTGCCCGGCTCTCTTTTCTTGACAGATGTATACAAAATGGTCTATATAAGAAGGGGTATCTCATGATTTTAGTTACAGGCGCAACAGGCAATGTCGGCAGTGCGGTGCTTGATGCACTCGACCCGGCGGCGGTGCGGGCCGGTATTCGCAGCGGTGAAGACCCGGTTGAGGGTGTGGAGAACGTCGAGTTTGACTTCTTCGACCCGGCAACCTACGGGCCGGCTTTGGACGGTGCCACCAAGATGTTCCTGGTTCGCCCGCCCGCCATCGCGGATATGGATGCCACGCTGGTGCCGTTCGTGGAGCAGGCCGTGGCAATGGGCGTGGACCACGTCGCTTTCCTCTCGTTGATGGGAGCTGAGCAGAACAAGCGGGTACCACACCGGCGTGTTGAAGAGATCCTGTTGGAGGTGGGCGTGGACCACACGTTCATCCGTCCGGGTTTCTTCATGCAGAACTTCAACACGGCTTACGCGGAAGACATCCGCGAGCGCGGCGAGATCATTATCCCCGCCGGACGCGGGCGCACCAGCTTCATCGACACGCGCGATATCGGGGCGGTTACAGCGCTCACGCTGACCGAGCCCGGGCATCGCAACACGGCCTATACACTGACCGGCGGTGAAGCGCTCAACTACTTCGAAGCAGCCGAGATCCTGAGCGAGGTGCTGGGTCGTGAGATCACCTACACCAAACCCACACCACAGGCCTACGGGCGGATCATGAAAGAGCGCGGTGTCAACGAGGAATACATCCATGTGATGCAGACACTCTACATCACGGTGCGGCTCGGGCTGAGCGCCCGCATCACCGATGAGGTTGAGCAGCTGTTGGGCCGTGCGCCGATCAGCTTCCGCCAGTATGCCGAAGATTATGCCCATGTCTGGCAGCAATCGGAGGAAAAATCTTATGCAAGTCAATAACAGCCGAATTCCGCTGGGAGGCGCAGCCGCCGTCGGTGCGGCGGTTGCGGCCAATGTGATCGTCTGGCTGATACTCGGGGCCATCCTCGAGTATCCGGCTGGCTTCCCGCCGCTTTCCATCGGCGCGATCATCTTTTTCACCGCGTTTGGTCTGGCGGCGGCCACAGGCGTGTTCGCCCTAGTGAACCGCCTGAGCGACCAGCCCTACCGGGTCTTCACTATCGTGGCGGTCGTTGTGCTGATCGTCTCGATCATCCCGAACCTGATCGCGTCGGGCAATCCGGCGATGTTCCCGCTGCCCAACGCGACCGGGCAGGCCTTCCTGATTCTGATCACGTTCCACTTTGTGGCGGCTTTGGCCGGTGTTGGTGCGCTCTATGCTGTGACGCGCCAGCAGTAGATCGATTGCGGCAGGGCAGGATGGCGCACCGCTACCCTGCCCTGCCGCCTACTCGCAGACACCTCTGGGGCGATGCCCGCTCCACTAAACCCCCCGTCGCGCATACCGCTCAGCCGGTGGTCTTCATCCCGGCGGCGATGCCGTTGACCGCGGCCAGCACGGCCCCGGTGAGCGCCTCCCGCTGCGGATCGTCCGGTGCGCAGACGCGCAGGCGGCGCAGCAGCTCGACCTGTACGTAGTTCAACGGGTCCACATAGGGGTTGCGCCGCTCGATGCTGCGCTTGATCACCGGGCTGCGGTCCAGCAGCTCGGCCTGCCCGATGATCCGGCTGACCCACGCCACCGAGATCGCGTGCTCGGCGCGGATGCGCTCGAAGATCGCTGAGCGCAGCGCTGCGTCGCCAACCAGCCCGGCATACATCGCCGCGATAGCCATATCGGCCTTGGCCAGGTCCAGCTGCACATCGTCGATCATTGCGCGGAAGAACGGCCACTGCGCGTACATCGTGCGCAGCAGTACCAGGGCGTCCGGGTCATGGTCTGTGTAGGCGGCCACCCCGGAGCCGAACCCGTACCAGCTTGGCAGGATGGCCCGGCTCTGAGTCCAGGAGAACACCCACGGGATCGCACGGATGGCGGCAAACCCGCCCGCCCGCCGTTTGGCCGGGCGTGACCCGATCGGCATACGCGCCAGCTCATCGAGCGGGGTGGCCTGCATCCAGTAGTCGATGAAGCCCTCCGTCTCATAGACCAGATCACGGTAGGCGAGGCGCGCGGCTTCGGCCATCTGGTCCAGCGCGGAACGCCATTCAGGGCGCTCCGTGGTGTCGGCCGGGCGGGCGGTGGCCAGCATCGCTGCGTGGATCACCTGGTTGAGATGCCGCCGCGCGATATGCGGATTGGCATACCGGTACGCGATGACCTCTCCCTGCTCGGTGATCCGGATCCGGCCGCGCACCGCCGCGGCGGGCTGGGCGAGGATCGCGCGGTTGGTCGGTCCGCCGCCCCGCCCGATGCTGCCCCCGCGCCCGTGGAACAGCTCCAGCAGGACGCCTTCTTCGGCGCAGGCTTCCGCCAGAGTCTGCTGTGCGGCGTACAGCCCCCACCGGCTGGCCAGAGAGCCGCCGTCTTTGCCGCTGTCCGAATAGCCGATCATGATCTGTTGGCAGCTGCCGTGCAGGTCCAGATAGGCCCGGTAGGGCGCCAGGCTGAACACCCGCCGCATGACCTCCGGCGCGCGCCGCAGATCGTCGATCGTCTCAAACAGGGGCACGATATCGACATGGCTCTCGATGCCGACTTCCTGGGCCAGCAGCAGCAGGGCCAGCACATCGCTGGCATGCTGGCTCATGCTGGCAATCGTGCTGTCGATCACGGCGGGCCCGTAGCGCGCGTGCGCCTCAGCGATCATCTGCCAGATGGCTATCAGGGCGTTGGTCTCGTCGGAGAAATCCGGTTGTGCCGGGAACAGCGGCCGTTGGCTGGCCAGTTCGGCCAGCAGCACGCTCTGCTTCTCGTCCTCCGGCAGGGCGGCATATGCGTCCGTGATGCCGTAACGGGCGAAGATCTCCGCCAGCGCCGCTTCGATCTGCCGGGCATCGGCGCGGACTTCCAGCGGCAGCAGGTGCAGCCCGAACAGCGTCACCTTGTCGATCAGGCGGCGCAGTGCGCCGTTGGCGGCTGCTGTGCCGCCGTGCGCCAGCAGACTGTCGCGCACGAGATGGAGATCCCCCAGCAGCTCCTCACCCGTCTGGTAAGCATCGTCGGCCAGCCGCGCCACGATCTGCGCCATCTTCTGACTGTAGAGCTCATCGCCGGTGGGACCCTCCAGCGAGGCGACCAGAGCCTCGCTGACGCCAAACAGCGCGGTGGATTGCGTCAGGTGCTCGGCGAGCATGGCTGCCTCCGCGATGTAGACGGAACGGGCCTCCGCGCGTTGAGCGACCAGCGTATCCAGGGTGACTTGCGGCGTCACAAACGGA
>JAADYX010000260.1 GCA_010092885.1 Chloroflexota bacterium
GGGTATGGGTTGGCGTGGCCCCGCCGTGGTCACCCAACGGACCGAGCATATCGCCGGGTGCCTGCGTGCTGACCAGGTCGTCAGGGCCGGGTGTGCAGCCGCTGTCCGGCTGCAGCAGATTGTGCCCGCCGCTGGTCAGGCTGCCGCGGCACTGATTGTGGGCGGGCGTGTTCACCGCGAGCAGCGTATTGTTCAGCGTGATGGAAGGCTGCACGCCGTCCGCCGTCAGGCTGAAGCCGCCGCCGCGATCCGCGGTGTTGTTCACCACAGTGACTTCTGTCAGCGTGTAGGCCGCACCACGATAGGCATCGATGCCGCCGCCGTCGTCGTAGGCCTCGTTGCCGCTGATGGTGCTCGCGGTGATCGTGACCGCCGGGCCGTGTTCCGTATTGGTGATGCCGCCGCCGCTTTCCCAGGCCAGGTTGCCGCTGATGGTGCTGCGCCGGATGGTCGTTTCCCCAGCGCTGATCAGGCCGCCGCCGTAGGTGTGGGCGATGTTGTCGCGGATGGTCGTCTCGATCAGGGTGATGGTGGCAGCCGGTTCCAGGCTGCTGATGCCACCGCCGGAGATGTGGGCTTCATTGTTGGTGATGCTCACCTGCTGCAGCAGCAGGGCATCACCGTTGAAGAGAATCGCGCCGCCGCCCATGATGCCATTGTCGACGTCGCCGTTGGTCAGGGTCAGGCCGGTCAGCGTCAGGCTGGCACCCGAATCGAACGGCACATGGAACGCCCGGTCCCGTTCGTTGGCATTGATCACGGTGAGTGCGGCCCCTGCCCCATTGATGGTCAGGTCCTCGGTCACATCCAGGTCGTCTTTGCTGGGGTCGGTCTCATCCCCGGCCCCGCCCGCCTGCGTGAACAGGTAGGTGCCCGCGGGCACGTCGATCGTGTCGGCCCCTGGTGAGGCGTTTGCCTCCATCACGGCGGCCCGCAGCGAACAGGCACCGCTGCCGTCAGCGCAGACGCCGTCGCCCGGCAGCACATCGATTGTGTCATCAGTGGTGGTCACGGTGAAAGCCGCCGCTCGCACAGGCGGTGCGAGTATCAGCAGGAGCACGAGGGGAAGAGTCAGTCGATGCATGGAAGGCCCTCACTGAAAAATATGTCCCCACTTAGTCTAACACACCCCTTACAAAGCGCCTAACAGTTCCCCAATCCGGCGCACGTCTGTTAGAATTCAGATGATATTCATACCATTCACAGCCGAGGTGAAACCAATGGCATTGAGACGTTTATTGTTCATCGCCGCAGCCCTGAACGCCGTGATCTTCGGGGGCTGGCCCTTTCCAGCGGTCAGGCTGCCGATATGGTTGAGGGGCAGCTGCTCGTCGCTCACGGTGACGGGTTCGACGGCGAGTATCTCCGTGAGTTCACATTGATGCTCGACGACGGCACCGTCGTGGACCTGGACATCGACGGCGAGGTGTACGATGCAGCGGGCGGCGACCTCATCGTGGCCAACCAACGCGTCGAGGTTACCATTGAAGACGGGCAGGCCACACGGTTGGCGTACGCGGGCCCTGGTGAGGCTGGGACTGATGCCGTGATCGGCCCGCAGCCCTGGCTGACCATTAAGTGCGAGTTCCCCGGTGGCAGCAACGAGACCGCCCCGGAGTCCTACTTCCAGAACATGTACAGCAACACCTACCCAGGCCTTGGCCACTACTGGCAGCGCCAGTCCTTTAGCCAGGTCAATATCAACGGGAGCAACAACTACAATGGCTGGCACACGCTCCCTAACCCCAGCGGCTACTATTGGGAGAACGGCTACAAACTCAATGAGCTCGCGGGGGACTGCCTGGCCGCCTCGAATGCAAATGTCTCCGGGTACATCGGCGTCAACTTCATGTTCGATGAGACCTTCGGCTGCTGCGCCTGGGGTGGTGGCTCGTCCGCCGTTCCCGTCCAGCGGGTGACGTGGAACCCGCCCTGGGCCTGGCAGGATATCACCGTAATCGCCCATGAGATGGGCCACGGTTTCGGCCTGCCGCACTCCAACAACTACGACATGGACGGCGATCCGTACGACAATCCCTACGACGTGATGAGCGGCGCGTTCCTCTACAATATTGTGGACCCCACCTACGGTCAGTTGGGCAAGCACACCATCAGCTACCACAAGGACGCCCTGCTCGGCTGGATTCCCGATGATAACCGCTTCGAGGTGCCCGCCTTCGGCGACACCTACCGGCTGACCATCGAGAACATCGCACGGCAGTCCACTGATGAATACTATCTGGCCACCATCGACCTGGGCAGCAGCTACGGATACACGGTCGAGGCGCGCCACAGCGAAGACTACGATCTGACCATTCCGGGTGAGGCCATCCTCATCCATGAGACCTATCCCTTCCGCACGGAAGATGCCTGGCTGGCAGGCTGCACCAGCGGCGCTGATACGCCCTGCTCAGGCGGCCAATGGACCGTGGGCGAGACCTTCACCGATGCCGCCAATGACATCCGTGTGCGCGTGGAAGAGAAGACCACACATGGCTTTGTGGTGAGCATCTCCAACGACGGGGCGATCAAGCCGCTGGCCAACGGCAGCTTTGAGGCTGACCCCAACAGCGATGACATCCCAGATGGATGGAATTTCAACGGTGGGGATGGATTCCAGTTGTGCAACGCGCAATACGCCGATACGGGCAGCTGCCTGTTTGTCTTCAAGGGCACCGGCGGCACGGATGCGCTGATCCAGACGCTGGATGTCAGCGGCAGTTCGGGAACCAGCTTCGACCTGAGCTTCAAGTACCGCGGCACCGATATCACCGGGAATCCCTTTGTGGGTATGCGCATTGAGTTCAGCGGCCCGGGCGGCTCGCAGTCGGTTAACTGCCTGGCCAACGCACCGACGGTCGGGTTCCAGACGAAGACCTGCACCGTCACCGCCAACCAGAACTTCAACCAGATCCGTCTGTACGGCGGCTGGCGGGGGGCTACCGGCGGCTTCCTCGCCTTCGACAGCATCACGCTGACTCCCTAAGCCATACGGACTGGCACAGCGGCCACACTCAGATGTGTGGCCGCTGTGTGTTATAGCATGGTGAAAAAAAGCATGTGGTTTTCACCACCGCGCTTTCTAACCGCACCGTAGCGTGCTAAACTTGCAATGTTGGCTACACTGAGGAGGGCACCGCATGGAAGAGTTAGTTGGGCGCACGCTCGGCGGCTATGAGATCAGGGAGCTGATAGGCTCCGGCGGCATGGCGACCGTCTACAAGGGGTACCAAACCAACATGGAGCGCTTGGTGGCGGTCAAGGTGCTGCCCCACACACTCGCGCTTGACCCGACCTTCCGTGGCCGGTTCGAGCAGGAAGCCAAAACCATTGCCCGGCTGGAACATGCCCGCATCCTGCCTGTCTACGATTACGGCCATGAGGACAACCTCGCCTTCCTGGTGATGCGTTACCTGCCGGGCGGCACGCTCTCCGATGTGCTGCGCAAGGATCCGCCCGATCTGCCGGAGACGGCGCGCATCATCAAGCAGGTGGCTGAGGGGCTCGACTATGCGCACCAGCGCGGCGTCATTCACCGCGATGTGAAGCCTTCCAACGTGATGCTCGACAGCACCGGGGATGTCTACCTGACGGACTTCGGCATCGCCAAGCTGCTGGCCGGGGATGCCCAGTTCACCGGCAGCGGGATCGTCGGCACGCCCGCCTATCTGGCACCTGAGCAGGGGTTGGGCAACCCCGTCGACCCGCGCACCGATATCTACTCGCTGGGCGTGGTGCTCTACCAGATGGTGACCGGGTCGGTACCGTATGAGGCCTCCACCCCGATGGCGGTGGTCGTCAAGCATATCAACGAGCAGCTGCCCTCGCCGCGCTCCATCAATCCGGATCTGCCCGTTGCCGTTGAAGCGGTCATCCTGCGGGCCATGGCCAAAAATGCCGACGAGCGCTACCAGACCTGCGGCGATCTCGCCGCCGATCTACAGCGGGCCGTTAGCGGTCAGCAGGTGGCCGCGGCGCTGCCTCCCCCGGTAACGCACCAACCCGCGAAGACCGCTGCTCTCGCTGAGGATTTGCCCGCGCAGACGGCCGTGCTCCCACCGGAGGCTGATCTTGAAGACGATGCATCCGGAGAAGAACCCAAGAAGCGCCGCCGGCTGCTGCCCATTCTGGGTGGGGTGGTGGTGGGCTGTGGGCTGCTGCTGTGCGTGGGCACGGTGTTGAGCGGTCTGTTCGGGGCTGACGAGCCAGAGCCCATCGCCAACGCGACCGCAACAGCCAATCCGGATGGTGCCGTTGACACCCAACCAACCGCCGAACCGGACGCCAATCCAGACGATAACCCCGGCAGCGGCGACCAGGACAACCCACCGCCGCCGCCCCCCAGTGGCAACCTGACCTGCCCGCCTGACCAGCGCGTGATCGCCACGGACCTGCGCGGGTTCGACGTGCTCGAATCGACCACCAATATCAATACCGAGGTGGATGATGAGGGCAGCCTGCTGATGCTGGCCGACGACGAAGAGGCCTTCTACGTCTTTCCGATATTGGCACGCAGCTTTTCCATCGAAGTTGCGCTGGGCTATCCGCCCGACACAGACGGCGATTTTGTGCTTGTAACGCGCTTGGACACCGGGTTGGAGACGGGCTATTCCCTGGTTGTTTCTCCCGCCGAGCAGGGACTGCTCCTGCTGCGTGATTCGGAGCTGGTCGGGGAGGCCTACGGCGTGCCGCTCCCCAATCCGGATGAGGGGCCGCTGCGCCTTACCATGCGCTTTATGGATGACCGCATTGATGCAGGCGTGAACGGCAATATGGTGCTGAGCTTTGTGGACCCGGAACCACTGCAGGCCGGGCGCATCGCCTTGGGCGCGTTCGACGGCGAGTTCCGCGTTCAGCGGGTGCAGATGTGCAGCCAGGATGGCGCGCGCATTCTGTTTGAGGAGCCGTTCGTGGACCCCGACCTGCCCCTGTGGGAGGCGATCGGTTTTGAGGAAGCCGAAGGCGAGGTGGCAGACGGCGAGCTCTATGTCGAGCTGGTCCCCGGCACGGGCATTGAGCAGGAAGGGGTTGTTGGCTTCCCCTCGTTGGAGGCACCGGCCATCGTGGTCGAGGCTGCGGCACTGCCCCAGCCGCCCTTCTCCGTAGTGACGACGGTGGACATCCAACCGGAGGAGAACTTCCAAGGGGCGGGCCTGATCGTGCTCAACGAAGCAGAGGCACCCCTGCTGACGTTGATCCGGGGTTACTGTGACGAGGGCGAAAACTGCGAAGGCGATGCCATCTACATGGAAGCGTGGACGCTGGCCGGGCAGCGCACGATTGGTCGCATCACGGAGGGCGGCGGCGACCTGCCCGATGGCCCGGTCATGCTGCGGCTGATGTTTGAGGAGGACCTCATCATCGGCGAGTACAGCACGAACGGCGGCATGCGGTGGATCGCTGTGGGCGCTGTGCCGTATGTGGTCGAGCAGCGCGCCGCGTTTTTTGGGTTGTTCACGACAACGGGCTTCGCCGAGGATGTCGAGCCGCTGCCCGCCATCTTCGAGCACTTTCTGGTACTCGTCAATAACTGAGCGGGTTGCAGCGCGCCCGCTCCCTGAGAGACAATCTTTGCCAGTGATGAGAGTGAGTTTCCGGGGATAGCTGTGATCAATCGAATCCTGATCGTATTGGTGGCCGGTGTGCTGGCAGGCTGTGCCGCGCCGACCCCCCTGCCCACCCAACCAACCGGCACAGCCGTGGCACAGGTGGGCACCGACATCCCACCGACACCAACCGCCGTACCGAGTGCAACCGCACTCCCGCCCTCTGAGGCACCGCCGCCGACACCCACCGCCACACCCGAACCAACACACCCCCTCCAGATCGAGGTGATGCGCGCGCAGGCGTATCCGGGCAGTGAGCTGGTCATTGAGGAGACGCTGGCCTCCGTGGGCAATTACAGCCGCTATATCGCCTCGTACCAGTCGGAGGGCAACACGATCTATGCGCTGCTGACCGTGCCTTTCGGTGAGCCGCCGGAAACCGGCTGGCCGGTGATCATCTTCAACCACGGCTACATCCCACCGGCGATCTACCGCACCACCGAGCGCTACGGGGACTACGTGAATGCCTTTGCGGCACAGGGCTACATCGTGCTCAAGTCGGACTACCGCGGCCACGGGCGCAGCGAGGGGATCGCCACGGGCGGCTACGGCAGCCCGGCCTACACCATTGACGTGCTCAACGCCGTCGCATCGATCAAAACGTACCCGGCTGCCGATCCGGACCGCATCGGCATGTGGGGCCACTCGATGGGCGGGCATATCACGCTGCGCAGCATGGTCGTCAGTGATGAGATCAAGGCAGGCGTGATCTGGGCGGGCGTGGTCGCCTCCTACCCGGATCTGATCACCGAGTGGTGGCTGCGTGGGCGCACCGGCCCAACCCCTACCCCGGATCCGGACGGCGGGCGTGGGCGCTGGATCTACGGCCTGAACGATACCTTCGGCTCACCGGAGGAGAACCCGGAGTTCTGGGCGTCGATCTCGCCCAACAGCTACCTGGAGGATCTTTCCGGCCCGCTGCAGATCCACCACGGCACGGCGGATACATCGGTGCCCGTGCGCCTGTCGGAGATCCTTGTGGACGAACTGATCGCGCTGGATATCCCGGTGCAGTTCTACCGCTACGAGGGCGACGACCATAATATCTCGCAGAGCTTCAGCACGGCGATGGTGCGCTCGATCCAGTTCTTCGATGAATTTGTGAA
>JAADYX010000261.1 GCA_010092885.1 Chloroflexota bacterium
GACGAGCATCGCGTGGGATGTTGGGGTGCCGTACTGGCGCATCGCCGAGGCTAACCCCGGCATCAACACGGACGGGCTGGATGTCGGGAACACGCTGACCATCCCGGCGAAGACGGATCTGCTGCCGCTGCCTGTGGTGGAAGGCAAGCGCATGTTGGTCGATATCAGCGATCAGCGGGCGTGGGCCTACCAGGACGGCGACCTGTGGCGCGAGTTCATCATCAGCACCGGGATCGACCGCTCGCCGACGCAGCCGGGCGTGTTCCAGATGCAGCTGTTCGACGAATACGCCTACGCGGGTAACTGGGACCTTTACATGCCGGACTTCATCGGCATCTATGAGGCGTGGCCCGGCTTTATGAACGGCTTCCACGGCCTGCCCACGCTTTCCAGCGGGGTGACGCTGTGGGCCGATGTGCTGGGGCAGCCCGCCTCCTACGGCTGCATCATCCTCGATCTCGATGACTCGACGGCGCTGTGGCAGTGGGCCGAACCGGGCATCGTAGTCGAGATCCGCGAGTAAGCGCCCCCTACGGACAGTCCTGCGGGCAGGACCGTTCGTCTTCAAAGGTCGGGTCGCACACGCCATCGCCGCAGGGACGGGTATCGGTTGGCTGTGCGCCGCCATCGCCCGGACTGCCGCTGGTGCCGCACACAGCATCATCCCAGCAGACGCCGCCTGCACAGCTCAGGCCGCTGCCACAGCCGCCCTCTGGGCAGGGCACGCCGCACTGTGCGGCTGCATCACCGCTGCAATCACGGCAGCCCGCGCCCTCACCCGCTGAACACACGCCGTCATCTACGCACGCACAGTCTGCCGGACACAGATCGCTGTTTTCACAGCCGCCGCTGCATATGCCATCCCCACACACGCACTCCGCCTGCGTGGCAGGGGGATCCCCCGGCTGGCTGGGTGAGACGGCACAGTCCGCCGGGCAGATATCGGCATCTTCGCTGTCCGGGTCGCAGATGGCGTCGCCGCAGGTGCCGCCAGCGGTCGGGCTGGCAGGAAGGGCGGTCGGCGTTTCGGTTGAGCCTTCCACAGGCAGCACGGGCACACCGGTTGGGTCGCCGCTGCCCGCAGCGGATTCACTGTCGCCGCCCTGATCCTCGGCTGCCGGCGGCTCGCCAGTCGGGATGGGTTCGGCCTGTGGCGGGTTGAACGCCAACAGCCCAACCGTCACTGCGGCAGTGATCACGCCAATGGCCAGCACCGGGCCCAACCACCCGGGGATTGTGCGCCCGGATGCTTTGTAGGGTGCGCTCGCACCGGTGGAGGCTTCAAGGCCGCTGGGCTGTCCTACGGGCCGCGGGAAGACCGGCACAAGGCCCATCAGGGCGGTCATGGCGGTCAGTTCGCGCTTGCGCCGCTGGCACGTCAGGCAGCTGTTGAGATGGTCTTCGACGAGCTGGTACTCCTCATCGGAAAGTGGGCCGCCGTCATAATAGATATCCAGCAGTGCGCCGAGCTTCTCACAGGGGGGCGCCGGATCCTCAGCGAGGATCTGCACAGCGTACACATCCTTGAACTGGTCGCGGGCGCGGTGCAGCAGCACCCCGACATGGTTGGTGCTCACGTCCATCACCTCAGCGATATCACGGTAGCTCATACTGCTGAACTCCCGCAGAACCAGCACCTCGCGCTGGGGTTCCGGCAGGCGCATTACCGCTGCCTGCACACGCTGCGCCTGTTCATCGCCAGCGAGCGCCAACTCCGGATGCAGGTCCTCGGATTGAGCCGACTCGGGGATAGGGTCGATCGGCTGGCCGGACCGCCCGCGCTGGTGATCGAGGAAGAGGTTGCGCGCGATCTGGAACATCCACGCGCGGAAGTTGTAAGGCGGGCCGATCCGGTGGATGTTGGCGGGCGCGCGGATGAATGCCTCCTGCGTAAGATCATCGCCCAACAGCGGATCACCGGACAGCCACACGGCATAGTTGTAGACCGCATCAACGTACTGTTCGAAGAGGGTAGTAAACGCGGCATCACTGCCAGCTTGTGCCTGTTTGATCAGGTCTTCACTCATAGTCTTCTGCCTGGTTAAGTGTGCCTGACCAGTATACCCGATCTCGCGCAGAGGGAAGGGCAGACGGTATAGTCTTGCGGGCGATGACCATAGGAGGAACCCCCATGACCCATGATCTGACCGCGTTCCGCTATACGCTGCCGATTGCTGTCCGCTTTGCGGATATGGATCCGCTCAACCATGTGAACAACGCCAAGTACTTCACCTACATGGAAACAGCCCGCATTGCCTACATGCGGGATGTTGTGGAGTTGGCCGATGAGATGAAAGACCTGCCGCTGCTCCTCGCGCGGGCCACGTGTGACTTCAAACTGCCGCTCACGCTGGAGGATACCGCCCTCGTGCATGTGCGCGTCTCGCGCTTGGGGAATACCAGCATCGATATGGACTATGCCATCACACGGCAGGCTGACGGCGCTGTAAGTGCGCTGGTGCAGTCGGTGATGGTTGTCTTTGACCACAACGCAGGCGCTCCCGCCCCGATCCCACAGCACTGGCGTGACGCCCTGCTCGCCTACGAGCCCGCCCTTTCCTGAGGAATCAAAAACAGGAGCATCCCGCGCGGGGATGCTCCTGTGCAAATCGCCTTGATGATGCTCAGTCGCCCGGTACGGCAGCGGGGCGGCGCACCTTCTGCTCGTGTTCCTTCGCAGCGAGGTACTCTGTAGCGGCCATCGCGGCGGCAGTGCCCTGCCCCACGGAGGTCGCGACCTGCTTCCAGACGGGATCCTGAATCTCCCCGGCGGCAAAGATGCCTTCCACATTGGTCTGCATGTGGTCGTCGGTGATCAGGTAGCCGTTGTCGTCCATCTCAAGCTTGCCCTCGAAAGGCCAGCTGTTCGGGATGTGCCCGATGAAGATGAACACGCCGTCGGTATCCAGGCGGGTGGTCTCGTCCGTTTTCACGTTGCGGACCCGCACGCCGTTGACCACGCCGTTCTCCCCGGCGAAGATCTCCTCAACGACGGTATCCCAGACGAATTCCATCTTCTCGTTGTCGAAGGCGCGCTCCTGCAGGATGGGCTTGGCGCGCAGCTTGTCCCGCCGGTGGATGACGCGCACACGGCTGGCGAACTTGGTCAGGAACAGCCCCTCTTCGATGGCGCTGTCACCGCCGCCGACCACGACCACATCCTTGCCCTTGAAGAAGAAGCCGTCACAGGTGGCGCAGTAGCTGACGCCCTTGCCGGTCAGGGCTTCCTCACCGGGGATGTTCAGCAGGCGCGGGGAAGCCCCTGTCGTGACGATAAGGGCATCGGCGGTGTAGGTCTCGCCGATCTCCGTTTTGACGGTGTAGGGCGGCCCTTCGTCGACTTCGATGCTGCTGACCAGATCGTAGCTGTAGCGCGTGCCGAACTTCTCCGCCTGGTCGTGGAACAGCTGCACCATTTCCGGCCCGCCGATCCCATCGGGGAAGCCGGGATAGTTCTCAACGATATGGGTGATAGAGACCTGCCCGCCGGGCTTGTCCCCGGTGATGACGAGCGGCTCTAGGTTGGCGCGCGCGGCGTACAGGGCAGCTGTATAGCCTGCCGGGCCGGCGCCGATGATGATGATCTTCTCATGTGTCATGATGTCCACCTTGCTTTGCTAACGTATTCCAATGAGATGCTGTTCAATCGGAGGGACTGCCCGCTCCACCGCGTGTGGCGACGCCATCCCCCCCATCGAACAACTACCGGGCCACTTCAGCGACCCGGACGAGCGCCTGTAGTTCGTCCTTACAACACGCACAGCTGTCGATGTGGTGTTTGACCTGCGGCAGCCAGTTTTCCGGGTCTTCACCGGAAAGGTAGATATCCACATACTGGTCCAACAGTTCATAACATTCCTCACACCCGAGCCCGTCTTCCTCTTCCACCGTGAGGATCATGGTGAACGTCTTGGAAAGCGGCACATACTCTGGTGTGGCCACGGGCAGCTCGGTGCTGTCGGACTTGCGCCCAAACCCAAACATCTTGCTGAGCCAGTCCAACATAAGCCTCAATCCTTTATCTGCGTTTCATACCATATGAAACACTGTATGTCTTCAATACGGACGGTGAACGCCAGCTTGATCTTACCCGAAATCCGCGTTTTACGGAAGATTCTGCAGGGTTAGAGACCAACCAGTTCGGCGCTGCGCTGCCACAAGGCCTGTGCGGTGCCGCGATCCAAGGCGGCGCGCGATGGAGCCACCGGACGCCGGTCGACGAAGTAAGCGCCTGTCACCCCGGTGACCTGCGGTGAGGCTGCCAGGTAGACGGGAGTCTCCGCCCCTTTTTCCGGTGAGACCGCAAGGAAGCCTGCCATGACATTCAGCAGGGGCGCGGCCCGACCTAACCCCGTCCGCACGAACCCCGGGTGCAGACTGTTGGCCGTGATGCGAGTGCCCTGCGTGCGGCGGGCCAGCTCATTGGTGAACAGCACGTTCATCAGTTTGGTCTGGCCGTACACGCTCAGCGCGAAATAGGCGCGCTTGTTCTGCAGATCGGCGAAGTTGACCGAGACCCCACGGTGCGCGCGCGATGAGACCACGATCACCCGCGCTTCACCCGCCTGTTGGGCAGCAGCCTCAAGCCGGTCGAGCAGGAGGCGGGTCACCAGGAAGGGCGCCAAATGGTTGACGGCCAGCTGGAGTTCGATGCCATCCGGGGAGACTTTCCGCCGGGGCGGGACGGTGGCTGCGTTGTTGAGAAGCACATGCAGGGCAGGGTAGTCAGCGCGCAGACCGGCTGCCAGGTTGCGGATCTGCGCCTGTGAGGCGAGGTCACACAGGCGCAGATCCACCCGCTCGGAGTTGGCTGCCGCCAGGATGCTGCGCCGGGCAGCATCGCCGCGTTCGCGGCTGCGGCAGATCAGGATCACGGTGGCGCCGCGTATCGCCAGCTGCAGGGCGGCTGCCCTGCCGATGCCACTGTTGGCCCCGGTGACAGCCACCACCTTCCCGGCGATATCCCAGGTCACGGCGCGGTGGAAGGCGCTTTGTTTTCCAGTGCGGCTATCTTCAGCGCATAGCCATCCGGGAAGGGTCCATCGTCGGCGGTGAGTGTCGTGAAATACAGCCGGAGCCGGTCGGTGCCTGCGGCTTTATCGCCGCGGTTGCTGCTCGGGTAGAAATACGACAGTACCGAGACCAGCCGCCGGTCGATCAGGTCAAAGACGGGATTGACCTTGCTCGGGGGCAGCACGATGGCAAAGACATCATCGTGCAGGTGCCCGCAGAACCCCTCTTCGGCAGCGACTTCGGTGGCGGCTTTGTGCAGCGCGACGGCCGTCACACGCAGCACATCGTCGCTGGCTACAAAGCCATACAGCTCACGGAAGGTCTTGAGACCACCCAACCGCGCGACCAGCAGAGTCCACGGGGCGCTGCTTTCCAGCAGGTCACCGAGGGCCGCCTCCACGGATTTGCCCTCCGGCAGGCCGGTGACGGGATGCTCGGAGGAGGCTTCTTCGCTGCGGCGGATGACATTGCGCACCCGCAGGCGCACTTCCTGAATATCAAACGGTTTGGTGATGTAGTCGATCACGCCGAGCCCGAGGCCGCGCAGCTTGTCCACGCGCTCGCTGCGCTCGGTGAGGAAGATCACCGGGATGCGGCGCGTCACGTGGCTGGCCTGCAGCCGCTCGCATACCTCAAAGCCGTCGATATCCGGCAGGCGGACATCCAACAGGACCAAGGCGGGCTGGTTTTCCTGGGCGAGCCTGACGCCCTTTTCACCCCAGGCGGAGGTCAGCACGTCAAAGCCTTGCATGGTGAAGTAGGCCTTGAGCATATCGGCCAGGGCCTGGTCGTCTTCCACAATCAGAAGGGTATGCTTGCTCGACGGCATGATGACGCTCTCTTCGACAACTGGCCGGGACGATCTGCGTTAAACGAGCTTTACCAGGTCTTCAACGGCACGGCCCATATCGAGGAAGACGAGACCGAGCTTGGCGTCCTTGTTTGCCATCACGGTCAGCACGGCTTCGTCACCGACGGCCTGTAGAACAACGAAGCCCTTTTCGCCTTTAATATAAACCTGATCAAGGGTGCCGCGGCCCAGCTCACTGGCGATTCGCTCGCCCAGAGAGAGCATCGCGGCGGACATGGCGGCAACGCGATCTTCCTCAACATCGGCTGGCAGCGAGGAGGCCATGCTCAATCCATCAACGCTCACCACGGCGGCTGCCTCAACGGACGGTGAACTGACCTGCAGGTCACGCAGCCGCTCGGACATCTGATCAGTGCGGGACTTGGTCAACGGGTACTCCTGGTGGCGACAGTAGGAACGGATAAGGGTGGGCTCCGGTGTCAGGGACACTTATTCCACCCGCTTGCAGTATAGTTTAGTAGATTCAATATGTCAAAAGCGACCCGGGCCATTTCAACGCTGTGGGGCACCCTGCTTGCCGTACACGGCGGAGAGGGCCCGCAATCCCGAAAGGCAGGCGGCGGTCAGGGTGTCTCGTCGGTATAGCTGGTGACAGCATCATCGACGGTATCAAACACGGGCACGATGCGGTCGAACCCGGCGAGTTCGAGCACCCGGCGGACGCGTTCGCTGACGGCGGCCACCCGCAGATCGCCGTCGTGTTCGCGCGCCGCGCGTGTGGCGGTGATCAGGGTGCGCAGGCCGGCGCTGCTCAGGAAGATCAGATCGGCCAGATTGAGCACAAGCTGGCGCTCCTCGGCGCTGAGCGCACTTTCCACAGCGCCTTCCAGTTGGGCGGCGGTGAGGGCATCCAAGGTGCCGAAGAGCGCGAGGATCGTCACGCCGTCAATCTGATTGCTCTCGATTTCCATGAGTTTACCTATCGGGTCGTGGTGTCTGCTTTGATCATACCCGGTCTTCAATGTGTGGTACAATCATGCCAATATGAAACGGTTCACCAAGGGGATGGTAACGTGCGGGAGTACCATTTTGTACAGGTTGATGTTTTCACCGATGTGATTTTTGGCGGCAACCCGCTGGCCGTCTTCCCGGATGCCGAAGGGCTGAGTTCCGATGAAATGCAGAAGATCGCCCGGGAGCTGAACCTGAGTGAGACAGCCTTTGTCCTGCCGCCTACTGACTCACGCGCTGATGTGCGTGTGCGCTTTTTTACGCCCACCTCCGAACTGCCGTTCGCCGGGCACCCGACCATTGGCACCCATGTGGCGCTGGCCAAGTTGGGCCGCTATACGATCAACGGGCCGGTGACGCGCGTCTTCCAACAGGTGCGCGTCGGGGTGCTGCCCGTGGACCTGATCACCGATGGCAACGGCAGCACGGACCGGGCCGTGATGACGCAGGACACAGCCCGCCACGGCGAGATCTACGAGGACCGCGCGCGCATCGCGGCGGCCCTGGGCCTGAGCAAAGACGACCTCATGGAGGACCTGCCCCCCCAGGTGTATTCCACCGGGCTGCCCGGGCTGATCGTGCCGGTTGCGTCGCTGGATGCCATCGAGTCAGTCAACCTGAACATCGCGGCCTTTACCGAGATCTGCAAGGCGCTGAGCGTGACCAGTGCATCCGTGTTCACGCTGGAAACGCTCGACAACGCCCACCACGCGCATGTGCGGGTCTTCGCGCCGATGCTGGGCATTATGGAAGATCCGGCGACGGGCAGTCTGGCCGGGGCGCTGGGCAGCTATCTGCTGGGCAAGGGCGTGTTCGAGTACGGCCATGATGCATCCACCA
>JAADYX010000262.1 GCA_010092885.1 Chloroflexota bacterium
CGCCAACGCCCGGATCTACCAGCGTGTCGATGAGGACCTCTCGCGCCGCATTGAGCAGATCGTCCGGGTCTCGGAGATCAGCCGCCGCCTGAGCTCCACGCTGGAGATGGAGTCGGTCTTTGACCTCATCATCGATCAGGCCGTCGATGGGTGTGGCGCGGACTATGCCGTACTCGTGCTGACCGAGGATCCGCAGCTGGGCAACCTGACGACAAGTATGGAGCTCAACATGGTCGCGTGGCGCGGCTTTGACCGCAGCAAGGCCGTACTGGCACCACACCAGGTGGCCGAGTCTCTGGTGAAGTCGCCCGTTCTGGCTGAAGGGCGTTCCACGCTGGAAACCCGCCCCGCTGAGCAGGCCACAGGTCGTCCCCGCTCGCATATGAGCGTGCCCATCATGATCGAAGGCCGTGTGATCGGCGCGCTGGCGTTGGAGGCGATGCAGCCGCAGGCGTTCAATGATGACGACATGGCCTTTGTCAGCCAGCTGGCCATCCAGGCGGCGACAGCCATCCGCAACGCGCAGCTCTACCGCCGGGCCGAAACCGTGCGCGACCGGCTCAACGCCATTCTCGATGCGAGCAGTGACGGTATGCTGATGATCGATGAGCAGATGCGCATTGTTATGACCAACACCCGCATGGGCGACTTCTGGAACTTCGCGCGTGGCTATGAGAACGCGCCCGACGAACGCATGATGGACGATCCGCTGGCGGTGTTGGGTGAGGGCCTCGGCTACAAGAGCGGCGAACTGCGCGCACTCGTGCGGTACGCCATGCAGAACCCCAACATGCCGCCGCAAACCGATCTGACGGTGGTCGGCGGCAGCCCCGGTGAAAAGCAGCGCTTCGTCGAACGCACCGCGATGCCCGTCCGCGATGAGCGCGGCGCCTTTATCGGGCTGCTGCTGCTCTTCCGCGATGTAACGCAGGAAAAGGAGCTGGAAGAAGCGCGCGAAAACCTGACAAGCATGATGGTGCACGACCTGCGCGGCCCGCTGACCGCCGTGATGACCAGTATGGATCTCATCCAAAAGGCGGCAGGCGGCGGGAACCGGGTGATCAACCAGTCGACGGAGACCAGCAAACGCGCGGTGCGCAAACTGCTGCATATGGTCAACGACCTGCTGGATCTCTCCCGCATGAGCGATGGTCGCTTGGTGGTTGACGCCTCACCCACGCCCATCGCCGATCTGTTTGACGAGGCCGCCCTTGAGCTCAGCCCGATCTCGCAGGAGCTCAACGTGATGGTGCAGGTGGAAGTGCCCGACGACCTGCCCGCTGCCTACGCGGACCGCGGCATGGTGGAACGGGTGGTGCTCAACCTGTTGGACAACGCCCTGAAGTACACGGATCCGGGCACCCTTGTTACAATGCGTGCCTCCCAACCAGATGAGCACGACGGCCATCTGCTCATCGAGATCATCGATCAGGGGCCGGGCGTGCCCGACGATTTCAAAGCCGTGATCTTTGACCGCTTCAAGCAGATCCCGGGTCGTCGAGGCCGCCGTCACAGTGCCGGGATCGGGCTGGCCTTCTGTAGGCTGGCGGTCGAAGCACACGGCGGGCGCATCTGGGTGGAGGACAATCCCGAAGGTGGGAGCATCTTCTCGTTTACGCTCCCCACTGACAAAGCTCCGGCGCGCAACGGGGCCACCGCCTGAATGCGTTTTACGGCACATTAACTTAACGACCGAACAAGTGAGAGTGTTGTGGTTGATCGATCCCTATTCGAGATCGTATGTGACATTGTTGGGCCCTATACCTCCATATTGATTTGCTCAAAAGCGACCCTGGTTCATCTCTCCCACACGCTGGAAGATGTTGTGCTCTTAACGCGTGAGCCTGCCCTGGTGTTCACCGGCTTCCAGGAATCAAAGCATTGGGACAAGGAAAAAGCACGTTACCACGATCTGGCAGAGGTTGCCCGTCAGGTGGTTATTTTTGCCCACGATATCCCGGCAGGGGTGCACAGTGGGCCCGTTTGTCAGGTCACCCTGCAGGACGACGATCCGCTGCGCAGGGAATGGTTCCTGCTGCTGCTGTCCAAGCAGATGTCCGTTGTGCTCTGCGGCTTGGACAAAGAGACAGCCACTGCGGACGAATCCGAGCGTTTGTTTAAGACCATATGGTCGTTCGAGCCGGCGGTCATAATGCGCGTGATGGACGAGCTGGTGGACATACTGGATGGCTATGATCCCGCCCGGGCTGCTGAAGTGCGCGCCGCACGTGAGGAATTCGCCCCGCAGCCGCCCAATGTGGATGTGCTCGTGCACGTCTTCACGGAGCTGATCAACTATGAAGAGCAGCTCCAACACCGGTTTACCGCGTCGCAAAGTGAGTTGGAACGCATCAATGCCGAACTGGAGCAGCGGGTCGCCGAGCGCACGCAGGAACTCCGCGACCTCAACGCGCACCTCGTTGAACTCGGCAATCTGAAAGATGACTTCATTGCGAACGTCTCACATGAGCTGCGTACACCTGTTGCCAGCATCAAGCTCTACCACTATCTGCTGCGCACCAACCCGGACGAACTCGACAAGTACATCACCACGCTGGAACGCGAAACCCACCGGCTGGAGATGCTCGTTGAGGACTTGCTGCTGATCTCCCGCCTTGACCGCGATATGGTTCCGCTGGATGTGTCGGATTTCGATCTTGGCACGATAGTCGATCAACTCGTCACGGATCGCAGGCACATCGCGGCGGAACGCACCATTGAACTCGCTTTCTACAATCAGGTGACCGATCTATCCTACCGCGGCGACGAGGTGCTGCTGGCTCGTGCCTTCGGGATCCTGCTGACCAACGCCCTGAACTACACACCAGCCGGAGGACACATCACAATCCGGCTGGTGCCAGCCGAGCATGAGGGCAGGTCTCAGGTCATCATCCGTGTGGAGGATACGGGCCCCGGCGTTCCTCCGCGCGAGGCCGGGCAGATCTTCGAACGCTTCTTCCGGGGGACTAATACACGCCACGTCGAAGGGACCGGTCTCGGCCTGCCGATTGCGCGTGAGATCGTTACCAAACACGGGGGCGATCTGCGTTTGGCTTCCTCATCACCACAAGGATCGGTATTCGAGATATGGCTTCCCCTTCCACCCCTGAACTAAACCCCGCAGCCTACCGTCGCTGGATTTCCGCATTTTGGACGGCTGCTCCCTTGGTGATGCGCGGCGTTGTGGTTGAGGGGGCTGAACATGTGCCCCTGACCGGGCGTTTGCTGCTTGTGATCAACCATCTCAGCTACCTCGATACACCGATCGTTGGCATGGCGATGCCCCGGCTGGTGACGCCCATTGTGGGCGAGCGCTTTGAGCACAGCGTGTTCACGCCGGTGCTGACCGCCGCCGGATCGATCTACATCAACCGGGGTGAGGTGGATCGCACCGCGCTGCGCCGGGCGAGCGCCGTCCTGGAAAATGAAGGCTGCCTGGCGGTGGCTGTGGAAGGGCAGCGCAGCCCGACCGGGGCTCTGACACATGGCAAACCGGGTGCGGCCTTCCTTGCTACACGCACCGGCAGCCCCATCGTGCCTGCCGCCATTTGGGGCACGGAAAGGATCCTGCCCGCCCTCAAACGGCTGCGCCGCGCCGAGGTGCACGTGCGTTTCGGCGAACCGTTCCGCCTGCCGCACGGCCGTATACGCGGTGCCGAGCTCGACCATCACACCGAATACATCATGCGGCAGCTGGCTGCTCTCCTTCCGGAGCGGTACCGGGGAGTGTATAGTCACATGTCATGATATACTGTGACCAACACACGATTCTACGGTGACCCGGCATGACAGGACCACGCAGCACACTCGCCTTTCTCATCGCCCATCTTCTCCTCAACGGGCTGCTTGTCGCAGCCGCTTCAGTGCTCGGCAACCCGCTGATCCTGTTCATCGGCATCTTCCCGAGTATGCTAGCCGCCTTCCTGTTTGAAGGGCGGTTTTACCTGGTCTTGGCTGTCATCGGCGGCCTGATCGCTGTCATAGCGCCGCTGGTCGATCCGGATATCTACACCGCCCCGGACTTTGAGTACAATCTATCCAACGGTGCCGCGGTGGGAGTGTTCGTCCTGGCCCAGATGGGCGTGGCGGAAGTTCTCTACCGAGGCGCTCAGCAGCGCCGCACCACGGAGCGGACACTCACCGCGAACTCGGAACACCTCCAGCACATCTACCGCATGCTTGAGACGCTGATCCAAACGCGCGACCCGCAGGAAATGCTCCAGGCGATCGGGCAGCATCTGGGCGAGCATCCTCCGCGGCTGGCCGCGCTGCTGAAAGCGGACGCCAACGGCGAGCCCGTGCGGGCCTTGATTGCTGGCGAGGGCCTGGATCGTGAACGGCTCCACACCCGCCTGAACAATGCAGCCGCCACGCTGCTTCGCACGTGGGAGCAGGACGCCGTGCTCATCCACGATCTGCAGGCAGGCATCCGCATAGACCCTGCGCTCCGGGATCTGCTCTCCGATTTCCGCATCCAGCGGTGTGCGGTGCTGCCCCTGCGCACGGGCCAGCCCCGCGCCGGACTGCTGCTCTTCGGCTGGCAAGAACCAGCTCCGTTCGCCGACCGTGAGCGCCAGCTGATCGGGGTGTTGCAAACCCAGGCCGCCGCGTTTATGCGCAGCATCACGCTGCTGGAAGCCCTCCGCCGCCGCACCGTCTTCCTCGACCGGGTGATGCATAATCTGCCGTTGGGTCTGGTCGCGACCGATGCCACCGGACGGATCGTGGAGGTCAACCACAAATACACGCAGCTGACCGGCTTCAGCCGGGCTGATATCCTCGGGCGCGATATCTACTCGATGTGGCAGGCCGTCCCCAACAGCGGACGCACCACGGGGATCCGTGAGGCCCCTGTCAAGGCGTTCCAGGTGAAGCATCGCCATTACACCGGCGAACCCTTTGATGCGCTGGTCCGCGTCAACTTTGTGATGGACGGCGATTCGACCGTCACCGGGCAGATCGTCTCGGTGGCCGATATTTCCGCCGAACTGCGCCGCGAAGACCAGCTCCGGCTGCAGTCACGTATCCTGCAAAGCGTATCGGATGCGGTCGTAACCGTCAGCATGGATCTGACGGTCATTGCGTGGAACGCTGGCGCCGTGCACCTTTATGGCTACACTGCTGGCGAAGCGCTGGGTCGCAACCTGAATGACTTAATGGGTGAAAAGGTGCTCTCCTTGCCCCACATACTGGACGAATTGGGCGCGAGTTCCAACTGGGAAGGCGAGGTCACGTACAGGCACCGCGACGGCTACGATCTGATTGTGCGGATGTCCGTCTATATGCTGCGCTCCTCGGATGGTCTACCCGATGGTTTGGTGATGATCGGTCGGGACATGTCCTCTTTGCGGCAGACGGAAAAAGAGCTGGCGCGCACGGAGGCCAACTTCCGGGCGTTGGTACAGGCTTCGCCCGATCTGATGCTGCGTTTGACATCCAACGGCGTTATCCTCACTGCGGCTGGCCCGGCCCGTCTGCTGAATGCGGCTGTGCCGGAACTCACGGGCCGCTCACTGTTGGATCTGCGCCCGCGCGAAGGCTATCAGCTGGTGGAAACGATCCGGGATGTGCTGGCCAAACAGCGGCTGCGCCTGGTCGAGTTCGGCACCGATCCGGTGTGCGAGATGCGGATCATGGCGGTTGGGGAGGACGAGGTGCTCGGCATCGTTCGCGATATCACCGAACAGCGGCACGCTGAGGCCGCTCTGCGCAGCAGCGAGAAGCGTTTTCGCCAGCTCGCTGAGCATTCCCCGGATGTGATCCTCATTGTTGACCTGGCCAAGCAGGAGATCGTGTACATGAACCGCCCCGCTGTGCTTGGGTTCACCAAGCGCCGCCTTCAGGACTCGTTGTTTCGCGACCAGAGTCTGCTCGATCCGAATGATGCTTCGCGTGTGCTCCAACACTGGCAACAGGTGCAGCAGGGCCAGGCCGAGCCGTCAATTGAGTATCGGGTGCAGGGGCCGGGGAACAAATCGGAATGGGTGCAGCTGCGCTACCGCGTCCTCGAGCACGATCCCGAGGGCAACCCGCAGCTTTTGCTTGGCGCGATCACCCACATCACCGAACGCAAAAAGGCCGAGGAGGAGCGTCAGCGCCAACAGGAACTGGCAGAAGCCCTGCACGAAACCGGCGCGGTGGTCAACCGGTCGCTGGAACGCAGCGACGTGCTGCACGGCATCCTGACGGCACTCCGGCGCATCATCCCGCATGATGCCGCCACCATCGCCCTGCTCGATGGGGATGAGACGGAGATCATGCGCTGCGAAGGGTGCGGCGCGTTCAGTGTGCCGGATATCGATCTGGTCGGGGAGCCTTTCGTGAGCACATCTGGCGACCGGCTGACCCGCCTTCAGCGTACCACCGAACCGACCATCATCGCCGACACACGCCTGCGCCGCCATTGGTCAGACCACGACGCCTACCGGTGGGTGGTTTCCTCCCTTGGTATGGTGATCCCGACCGCAGGCGATGCATCCGCCTTTATCTGTTTGGACAGCAGCGCGGCCGGTCACTTCACCCCTGAGCACGCCAGCGCGCTGAAGGCCTTCGCACCCCATGCTGGCCTAGCGCTGCGCAACGCCCGCCTGTACGAACAGATCAGCGACCAGGTGGAACGCCTGGACACCCTCCAGCAGATCCTGCTGGACATCACCGCCCACCTCGATCTGAACACGGCCCTCGAGCGCATCGTGCAGGGGGCGGTCTATATGCTGCAGGCCGATGTGGGTGGGGTTTTCCTGCTCAATGAATCCGGGGATCGTCTGGAGTGGGAGTTAGGCGTGGGTGACTATCCGGATGAGCCGGTACGCTCGCTGCGCCGGGGCGATGGTCTGGCCGGGCAGGTCTGGCAGACGGGGCAGCCGCTGGCTGTTTCCGACTATAGCGCATGGTCCAATCGCATTACCGCGCGTGATTCGCTGACGCGGGGTGCTGCCGTTGGTGCGCCCGTCCGCTGGCAGAACAACTTCTTCGGCGTGATCGTGGTCGGCATGGCACAGCGCGGGCGGCTCTTCCGCGTCAACGAGATGAACTTGCTGGGCACGTTTGCCCGGCATGCGGCGGTCACGATCTACAATGCGCGGCTGCACACCATGACCTTCCGGAGCTTGCAGCAGCTGGCCCTGCTCAATGAGATCGCCCGGTTGGGTACCGCCACGCTGGACTACGATGAACTGCTGCACCGCCTGGCTGAAGCGGTTCAGCAGCTGGCGGAGACAGACGGCTGCTATATCGTGATGTGGGATCACGAGCACCAGCAGGCACGGCCAGCACTGATCATCAACCACGGTGTTGAGGGCACCGACGAACAGTATGCGCCTTTCGACCCAGAGACCCGCACCCTGACACGCAGTCTGCTGGAGCGTGGTGAGCCGTTGGCTGTGCCGGATGTCTTCGACTCGCCGTACGTCGATCCCAAGGTGGCGGCGCGCTATCCGGCAAAGTCCGTGCTGGCCGCCCCGCTGCGTGTCGACGATCACTATCTGGGTACGGTTATCCTCAGTTTTAATGCCTCGCATACGTTCAGCCAGGCCGAGATCGATGCCGCCATGCAGGCCGCCAACCTGATCGCGCTTGCGGTGGCGCGTGCTCAGGCCCATCTTGAATTGGAGCAGCGTGTTGAGCAGCGCACCGCAGAGCTCAGAACCGCCAACGAACAGCTGCGCGTGCTCAGCCAGGCGCGCGGTGAGTTCGTCGATAACGTCACCCATGAGCTGCGAACACCTATCACCAGCCTGAAGCTGTACGCCCGCCTGTTGGAGGAATCCGTGGGGGTCGAATCGACATATCTGGAGCGGCTCCAGCGGGAGGTCGACCGGCTGGAGTCCATCGTGGATGGTCTGCTTCAGCTTGCGCGCTTGGACCGTGGGCGCAGCGAGCCCACGCCAGCCGCTATCGATCTCAATGAGTGGCTGGCCGCTTTCATCGCGGACCGGCAGCCGCTGGCCAGAGAAATGGGCCTTGCGTTGGCGTTCCACCCCGCCAGCGATCTGCCTGCGTTGGCCGTCGACAGCCGTCTGCTCAGCCAGGTGATCAGCATATTGCTCAGCAATGCGCTCAGCTACACGACCAGCGGCGGGCGGGTTGATGTCGGCGTGCGGCGGGCGGGTGACATGATCCAGATTACCGTGGCGGATACCGGCCCGGGCATTCCCCCCGCCGAGCAGGCCCATCTCTTTGAGCGCTTCTACCGCGGGACGGTAGGCCGTGAGTCGGGGCGGCCTGGCAGCGGGCTGGGCTTGTCCATCGCGGCGGAGATCATGACCCGTCTGTCCGGCACCATCGATCTGGAGAGCACCCCGGGCGAAGGCGCGACGTTTATTGTGAGCCTGCCGCTGTGAGCCACGAGCCGCGACTCAGTTCAGGGCGCAGCGGGCGCGAACCGGGCATCAGCCTGCCGCGCCGGGTGGAACGCCTGCTGGAAACGCTGCGCACTCAGGAGGGCATCGCCCGGTGGGAGGCGGTGCACGCCTTAGGCCGGATGGGCTACGTCGCCGTGCCGGGCCTGC